>JBDTOD010000026.1:0-40253 GCA_039933415.1 bacterium | reverse complement strand
TCTGACCCCGGGCTCTGACCCCAAACCTCGCCAAACCTCGGGACGACAGTCAAAAGAGATCACCGCCCGTACATCGCATCCACCGCGACCAGCAGATACGCGAACGGCGCATTCCAGTTGATCGCGACTTCGTTCGACGCGTACGAGCACTGCGCGTCCACATACGAGAGCGCCGGCAGGTTCGACGGGTAGTCCGGACAGCGATCCTGCTGTGATGGATTCGGACCGCCGA
The DNA here is from genome assembly GCA_039933415.1 of bacterium. Taxonomy (GTDB): domain Bacteria; phylum Gemmatimonadota; class Gemmatimonadetes; order Gemmatimonadales; family Gemmatimonadaceae; genus AG11. Next base: position 40,021 of record JBDTOD010000026.1, on the reverse strand, counting down.
CGAGGAGCCCAGGCACCGGCGCAGCGATCGAGTCGGAGGCCGACGGGCGATGATGCGGGAACATCGGCGTCTTCACGCCGAAGCCCGTGACGAACGAGTATCCCGTCGCGTTCCGCCCGAGCAGGTAGTCGAGGTTGCTCGACGCGACGCGGAGGAAGCTCGTGTCACCCGTCATGCGCGCGGCCTGGATGAGGATCAAGCCCTGGTTCGCCGCAACCGCGTTGCTCCCCCACGTGAAGTCCTGGCGCCGCGACATCGCCACGCCGTACGGCGACGTGTCGGCCGCGGCGCGAAGCGAGCGCGCCAGCGCGAGCAGCGACTCCGTGAGCCGAGTCGTGTCCAACGCGCCACTCAGCTCACGCCGATGATCCACCAGTGACACCACCGCCAGCGTGCCGACCGAGCCCCACGTCGGCACGGTGAGCGCATCGCCCGTAAGGGGCGGCACGGCGACGACGAAGCTGTCCTGCTTCGTCGCGAGCGCGAGCTCGGCGGCGGCCCAGCGCATCTCGTCGTGCACGCTGCCGTCACCATAGGTGCCGGTGCTGATCGCCGGCTTGTGCGCGGCGTTGATCTTCGTCTGATCGTACAACGAGTCGGGATGCTGTCGCCCCCAGCGCCACGCCGAGAGCGCGGCGCGCGCGAGCGAGTCCGCGAGGCCGGGAAGCTGGCGTTCGTAGCGGCGAGTCACCATCGACGCGTGCGCCATCACGGCGGCGAAGTCGAGCGTCGCCGCGGTGCTCTTCTGCACGACGTAGCGCGCCGCAATGGCCTTGTCCGGCGCGATGAACGCGTCGAACGCCGCGTTGGTGAGCTTGTGATACACGCCGCCGTCGGCCGGATCCTGCATCGTGAGCATCCACCGAATGTTCCACAGCGCCTCGTTCAACACGTCCGGCACGCCGTTGCCGCTCTCGGGGATCTCGAGCCGGAACGCTTCGGCGTACGGCGGAAACTGCTCGGCGATGAGCAGCAGCGTATACGTCGAGATGCCCGAGTTGACGACGTACTTGTTGTAGTCGCCCGCGTCGTACCACCCACGCGGCGAGGAGATGCGCGTGCCTTCCGGCCGTGCGGCTGTCGCTGCCGACGAGTGGACGAGGACGACCGTGTCGGGGTGTCCCTCGGCTCTCGCCCAACGACCGGCGTAGCGCGCGAGCAGCGGGATGCCGGTGCGCTGATAGTAGTAGGACTTGATCGCTCCACGCGCGACCTCACGCAGCGCGGTTGCGCCGATCTCGAACGGCGTCGAGCGGCCGACCCCGGGGACGACGAGCACGTACCGGCCCGCTCGGCTCAGCGCGCTGAAATCGGCGCGACGCACCTCCTCGCCCGACATCGCCCACGTCGCTGGTGCGGAGAGCGTTCCGCGCAGCGCCACGGCGCCACCTGGCGAACGTTCCACCGTGAAGCTCGTGCCCGTTGCGCCGACGATCACGGCGACCTTCGGCGCGGCGGGCAGGAACCCGATCTGATTCAACCGGATCGGTGCGACGGATTGCGCCGAGAGTGCGAGTGGCGCAACGAGCACTGCGATCATGCTTCCAATGGTTCGTCTCACCGGACGATCACCCCTTCTTCAGCCGCAGCATCAGGACGTCGCGCCCCGGCACCGTCGCCGAGAGAGGGTTCGCGGTGGTGCCTGCATCCTTCTTCGTCCACAGGTCGCGCATGCGATAGCGCGTCGTCGCGAACTGCGGCGAGAGCCTGGCGACGGAATCCGTCACCGCTTCCGTCGCCCACGCGAACGTGATCGTCCGCGGCGACGTGGCGCGATTGAGCGCCGTCATCGCCCACTCACCGCCGACGAGCGGCTTGAACCAGATCTCCACGCTGTCGCGCATCGCGTACTTGAAGCCCTGCACGCCGAGCGAGTCCTGGTTCACGGCGATGACGTCGCGGTTCGTCAGCACCGTCGCCACGTTCGCCGGCATCGAGCGCAGGTCGTTGCCGGCGATGAGCGGTGCGGCGAGCATGCTCCACATCGCGAAGTGTGCGCGATCCTCGTTGGCGGTGAGCCCGTTCCCCACCTCGAGCATGTCGGGATCGTTCCAGTGACCCGGACCGGCGTACTGCCGCAGGCCCTCCTGCTTGTCGAGGATCTGCATCACGCCCCACGCTTTCCAGCCACCCATCTCCTTGATGCAGTCGAAGCAGCTCGTGATGTCGCCCGTGGTGCGCCAGAGATGCCCCATCGACGGGCCCCACGTCCACGGCTTGCTGTTTCCCCACTCGCACAGGCTGAACACGATCGGACGTCCGGCCTTCGCGAGCGCATCGCGCATCGTCATGTACGCACCGGGCGCGTGCAGCGAATCGGTGGAGCACCAGTCGTACTTCAGGTAGTCGACGCCCCACTTCGCGTACGTCATCGCGTCCTGATATTCATATCCTCGACTGCCCGGCCGCCCGCCGCACGTCTTGGAGCCGGCGTCGGAGTAGACCCCGAGCTTCAGTCCCTTCGCGTGGACGTAGTCGGCGAGCGCCTTCATTCCCGATGGGAAGCGCGCCGAGTCCGGCCGGATGAAGCCGAGGCTGTCGCGCGTGCCGTGCCAGCAGTCGTCGACGTTCACGAACTGATAGCCGGCCTCCTTCATTCCCGTGGAGACCATGGCGTCGGCCGTCTCGCGGATGAGCTGCTCGCTCACGTTGCACGCGAACTTGTTCCAGCTGTTCCATCCCATCGGCGGCGTCTTCGCCAGCGCGGTGAACTTCTGGGCCTGCGCGGCGCTCGTGGCCAGCACGAGCAACGCGAGCAACGCGAGCAGCACTCGTCTCATCATCCCCTCTACCGAGTTCGGGTTGTTCAGTCGTCACGAGCGATCGCTCGCGAGCGTGAATCAGAGCGACGTGACGGGCCGATGCACGCCGGGATCACCATTGCCCGGGCTGCGGCGCTGTTTGAGCAGCACTTGCGGCGCGGGGGCGAAGATCTCGTAGATCGGCAGCGTCGCCACGCCCAGCGCGGCGGCGTCCACGCCGGCGGTGGCCAGAAAGTGGCGCGGCGCGGTCACCTTTCCTCCGATGCGGCGCGCGGGAAGCTGCCGCGCCACCCGATCCATCAACTCTCCCACGATCGCGCTGGAGAGTCGTCCACCGAAGCAGATCGCTTCCGGATCGAGCAGATATTCGATCGCCAGGACGAGACCGGTGAGGTGATCCGATGCGTCGTCCATCCACTCGAGCAACGCGGGATGTCGCGCGTCGAGCAGACCGTCGAGATCCTCGAGCGTGTTCACGGGCGTACCGTCGCGTCGAAGCGTCTCGTACAGCCGCGGCATATTGAAGTGCAGACCCACGTGCGGCGGATCGCCCGTCTCGCGCGTCGTCGCGTCGCCGGCGAGGATCGTGGGCAGGTAGCCGATCTCGCCGGCGTTGCCGGTGAACCCTTCGTACGGCTGGCCGTGCATGACGAGACCGCCGCCCAATCCGCTGCCGAAGTAGATGTAGAAGAAGGTGTCGATCTGCCGGCCGGCGCCGTACCACCGCTCGCCGACCGCGGCGGCCATCGCATTGTTCTCGAGGTACACCGGCATGCCGAGCTGGTCCTGAAGCCAGCTCGCGAGCGGAATGTTGTGCCAGCCGGGAAAGGCTTTGGGATTCACGACATATCCCTTTCCATTCTCCGCCTGGTGCATCGGACCGGGGACCCCGACGCCCAGCCCCGCGACCTGATTCAGGCGGAGCTTCTGACGGTGCACGAGCGTGTTGGTCGTCTCGACCATCAGCGCGAGCGCTTCCGCCGGCGACGGAGAGTCGAGCTCGACGTGGACCCGGTGCCGCACGTTGCCGGCGAGATCGACGAGGACACCGGTGAGGTGGTCGCGGTCGAGGTCGAGGCCGATTGCGTACGCACCGTCGGGGTTGAGCGTCAACGTGGTGCTCGGCGCGCCCCGCCCTTCGGTCCGCCTGCCTCCCTCCTGCACCAGCCGGAGCGCGAGCAGCTCCTTCACGAGGTTGGAGATCGTCTGCACGCTGAGCTCCGTGTGCCGGGCGATGTCGGCGCGCGACAGGGGGCCCAGCACCCGAATGGCCTCATGGACGATTCGGAGGTTGTACTTCTTGGTGTAGACGAGGTTGGTGCCGGTGAGCAAGTGACGCCTTCGGGGCAGATGGGGTGGTAGGAGGGCGAGCCGGTCGCGGCGATGCGCCGGTCGCTAGAGTAGGCGCGGGCGTTTTGGAAATCAACTTGACGAAGTAAGCGCTCCTCGCCATATACTGCGCCGGCCGCACCGCACGCGCAGACGACTCGATCCCAATCGGCTCAGCGCCGCTCCCGCAATCCCCCAGTTCCCTCACGCACGAAGAGGCTCTCGTCACGTCGCGTGGAATTATTCAAACGAATTGACTAAGTAAAGATTTCCCGCTTTGTTGGCTCAGCTGCCGAACCTCGCACGTTCGGTCGATTCACCCCTTCCACCCTCAAGAGGGCGCACGTCATGAGACTAGTTCGCTTCGCGGTGCTGCTGTCCGCGCTCGCCGCTCCGTTGCTCGGAGTCGGCCGAGCGAGCGCACAGGCACCGACCGGCGTCGTCACCGGACGGGTGACCGACTCCACCGCCAGAGCGCCGCTCGCCGGCGCGCGCATCGCCGTCGTCGGGACCAGTCGGGCCACGGTGACCCGCGACGACGGCACGTTCATCCTCGCCGGCATTCCGGAAGGAACGCATCGGATTCGCAGCACCGTCATCGGCTACGCGGCCTCGGAGCAGACGATTGCCGTGCGCACCGGCCAGTCGGTGACGGCGAACTTCGTGCTGCATCGCACCGCCGTCGCGCTCTCCGAAGTCGTCGTCGTCGGCTATGGCGCCCAGCGCCGCAGCGACCTGACTGGCGCGGTCTCGTCCGTCCCCACCGAAGAGCTGCTCAAGAACTCCGCGGCCAGCGTCGAGCTGGGACTTCAGGGCCGAGTGGCCGGCGTGCAGGTCACCCAGGGCGACGCGGCACCAGGTGGCGCCATCTCGGTGCAGGTGCGCGGCATCAGCTCCACGAGCGGCAACAACCAGCCGCTCTACGTCATCGACGGCGTCCCCGTCGGCTCCGACAACCTGTCGAAGATGCAGCTCGGCGGCACCGAGCCGAGCTTCACGACGATGACGACGACGAACCCGATGTCGACGATCGCGTCGTCCGACATCGAGTCGATCGACGTGCTCAAGGACGCATCGGCGACGGCGATCTACGGCAGCCGCGGCGCGAACGGCGTCGTGATCATCACGACCAAGCGCGGCCACTCCGGCAAGGGCCAGTTCAACCTGACGTACAACCAGGGCATCTCGCAGGTGGTCAAGCAGGTCGACGTGCTCGACGCCAAGACGTACGCCGAGTACGCGAACGTGTCGACGAAAAACGCCGGTCGCACGGACTGCCCGTACGGCTGCGGCACCGGCGCGGCGGGCCCGGGCCTCTCGCCCGACAGCATCGCCAAGCTGTTCGGCGCCGGGATCAACTGGCAGGACCGGATCTTCCACGACGCGCCGACGCGCGATCTGCAGCTCGGCTTTACGGGCGGCGACGATCAGGGTGGATTCGCCGTGACGTCGAACTACTACGATCAGCAGGGCGCGATCATCGGCTCCGGCTTCAAGCGTGGCGGCGCGCGCATGAACGTCGACCGTCAGCTCACGTCGATCTTCCACATCCAGAGCAACCTCGCCGGCGCCCGCACCTCGAGCAATCTGGTGCGCACCTCCGGCACTGAAGGCACCGTGGCGCAGGGTATCGTGCGCAGCGCGATCCGCTACAGCCCACTCCCCGCCGAAGCGCTCGACTCGGCGCGCGCCGGCGCGGACGCACGCGCGGAGAACCAGTCGTACTTCAACCGCTTCGGCGCCAACCCGACCCGATACACCGACGAGGTGAAGGAGACCGAGACGGAGACGCGCGTCCTCGGCAGCGTGCGACTCGGGATCAAGCTGCCCGCGAGCCTGAACTTCGAGAGCAGCATCGGCGGCAACTACACGGCGCGCGAGAACAACTCGTACTTCCCGCGCACGGTGTACGAGGGCTACGGCAACAGCGGGCTCGCGATCGTCGCGAACCCGGGCTACCAGAACCTCGTGCACGAAGATCTGCTCCGGTATCAGAACGAGTTCAATCCGAACAACCGCATCGACGCCGTCGGCGGCTTCACGTACGAGTGGGAGAAGTCGCAGTGGCTCCGCAATCAGGTCGCGAACTTCCCCGATGACGCGCTCGGCTCCAACCGTTTGCAGAACGGTCTCGCCGTGTCGCCCGTCAACAGCGACGTGTCGGTCAACAAGCTCGCGTCGTGGCTCGGCCGTGTGAACTACAGCTTCATGGACCGATACCTGCTCACCGGCACGCTGCGCACCGACGGATCGTCGCGCTTCGCCTCCAACAACAAGTGGGCGACGTTCTCCTCGCTGGGCCTCGCGTGGCGCGTCAAGCAGGAGGGCTTTCTCAAGGGCAACAAGACGATCGACGACTTCAAGCTCCGCGGGAGCGTCGGCCAGTCCGGCAACCAGGCGATCGCCCCCTACCAGTCGCTCGGAACGATCGAAGGGGCGACGACGGTGCTGAACGAGCAGCTCGTCTCCGCCGCGTCCATCGGACGGCTCGGCAACCCGAACCTCAAGTGGGAGACGACGACCCAGACCGACCTCGGCGCCGACCTCGCGTTGTGGAGCAGCAGGCTGACCCTGACGGCTGACATCTACAACAAGTCGACGACCGGGCTCCTGCAGAGCGTCAACCTCGCGCCGAACACGGGCTACCAGAGCGCGACGTTCAACTCGGGCGAGGTCCAGAACAAGGGTCTCGAGCTCGCCGCCGACCTCCAGATTCTCCAGGGCTCTCCGAACTCGCTGCAGTGGGGGATGTCGGGCACCTTCTCGCGCAACCGCAACAAGATCATCGATCTCGGCGCCACGCTTCAGCAGTTCAGCAACCGGCTCGGTGCCGGCGGTGGACTCGAGGTCAATCCGTTCATCCAGAAGCCCGGCCTGCCGATCGGCGCCATCTGGGGCTACCGGACGGATGGTCTGTTCCGCTCGCAGGCCGAGGTGGACGCGTACAAGAACGTCCAGGCCGACGCGAAGCTGGGCGACTACCGCTATGCCGACACCAATGGCGACGGCAAGCTCACCGACGACGACCGCACGATGGTCGGCGACGTGAACCCCGGCTACACGTGGGGCTTCACCAACCGGCTCCGCTTCCGCCACTTCGACGCGAGCGCGCTCGTCACGGCATCGCACGGCAACAGCATCATCAACTCGGCGCGGCTCAACTACCTCACGCTGAACGGGAGCAATGGCAACATCCCACGCACCTTCTACGACAACGCGTTCGACCCCGCGACGAACCCGGGCGGCATCTATCCGATGATCCGTTCCGATCGCTCGAGCGCCGGGCGCTTCTCCGATGCGTTCGTCGAGGACGGCTCGTACGTGCGGCTCAAGAACGTGCAGATCGGGTACGAGCTGCCCGAGCACCTGGTGAACGGCGTGCAGAGCGCACGCGTCTACGTCAACGGCATCAACCTCCTCACGAAGACGGACTACACCGGCTTCGACCCTGAGGTCAGCGCGTTCAGCGACGTCTCGATGCGCGGCGTCGATCTCGGCAGCTATCCGCAGTCGCGGTCGTTCACTCTCGGACTCAGCGTCACGTTCTAATCATCCGGCCGTCGGGTGCTTCGGCGCCCGGCGCGTCTTCACACATTGAAATGCGAGCCATGAACAGACTCAATCGAAGCGTGCGACGGCTGGTGCTGGTGCCGGTCTGCGCGATGGTCGGGATCGCCGGATGCAAGGGCAGCATCGATCTCACGGAGACCCCGACGACCTTCGTCGATCCGGGGAACTATTTCCGGACGCCGCAGGAAGCGATCATCGCAACGAACGGCATCTACACGCAGCTCATGACGTGGGACAACTGGATCGATCCCGCGTGGCAGGAGACGACGTGCGAGGGGATCGACCTCTCCTGCCCCAACTGGTGGGCATGGGGCGGCGACGGCCCCGGTCCCGGCAAGTGGTTCGCCGGCCGCACCTGGACCGCAAACTTCGCCGTGATCCGTCGCGCGAACGATCTGCTCGGCGTGCTGGCCACGAGCCAGCTCGACCCCGTCCTCGTCACGCGCCTGAAGGGCGAAGCGCATTTCCTCCGCGGCTACGCGTACTTCGAGCTCGTGCGTCGCTACGGCCAGGTGCCGCTGCGCGTGGATGCCTATCAATCGGACGGGACGTATGGCGAGATCCCACGCTCGCCGGTCGCCGACGTATACAAGCAGATCGCGAGCGATCTCAAGGCGGCGGCCAGCGAGCTGCCGAGCGACTATGCGTCGAAGACGTACACGACCGCTGACCGAGGCCGGCCGATTGCCGCGTCCGCGCAGGGGCTGCTCGCCAAGGCGTATCTGACGGCGGCGGGCAAGGAAGCGAATCTCGGCGCCGTGTACATGGACTCGGCGCGCAAGGCGGCGCAGGTCGTCATGAGCGCGGGCAACATCAAGCTCGAGACCGACTTCATGAAGAACTTCGACTGGCAGGCGCAGGTCGGCTCGAGCGAGGTGCTCTGGCAGATCGGGGCGACTCACCAGGAGAACACCGGTCCGGAGTTGGGCAACTTCTTCAATCCGAACGACTACCGCCTGAACGGCGGCGGCGCTGGCGGCACGATCATGATGAAGACGCCGTTCTACGAGACGTACGAAGCGGGCGACCTGCGCGTGAAGCCGGGCTACTCGATCTTCGATTCGTGGGCCGACGGCTCGAGCACCACGGCGCCCGGTACGCCAACCTGGTTCACTGGTGCCGTTCCGGACACGCTCAAGCCGAAGATCGCATTGGCCACGCAGACCGGATGGACGTGGAGCGATGGCGGCAGCTGCGACTCCAACGGCGTGAACTTCTACAAGCTGCCCGCCGGCAACACGGTGGGTGTCACACCGCGCGTGTTCACCACGAAGTACATCGACCGGACCGCAGCGACGAAGAGCCAGAACTCGACGAACCCGGTGATCCTCCGCTACGCCGACGTTCTGCTCGTCTTTGCCGAGGCCGAGAACGAGGTCGCTGGTCCGACGCCGGCAGCGTTCGCGGCGATCAATCAGGTGCGCACCCGCGCCAACCTGAAGAACCTCGACGTGGTCAAGCCGGGCCTCACCCAGGCCACCTTCCGCGACGCCGTGTGGCTCGAGCGTCGCCACGAGTTCTTCGCCGAGTTCCAGGAGTGGTTCGATCTGAAGCGCCAGGGACTCTGGCTCCAGGCAATGAACAACCAGATCCCGCTCTATCCCGGCGCGAAGAACCCCAGCACGTCGACGTGTCGTCCTCGCAAGGCGTATCAGCAGCTCCTTCCCCTGCCCGACGCGGAGATCGGGGCGAACAAGCTCATCACGCAGAACCCGGGCTACTAGTAGGTTTGTCGTACCAGCGGAGGGGAACCGGCATGCGAGACGCATGCTGGTTCCCTTCCGGCTAACCCTCACGAGGGACCGGCACGCGTGAATCTCCACCTGATCGACCTGCTGATCATCGGGGCGTACATCACGGCCACCATCGTGATCGGCTTCTGGATCTCCAAGCGCGCCACCCGCAGCATCCGCAGCTATTTCCTCGGCGGGAACACCATCCCCTGGTACGTGCTCGGCGTCTCCGACGCGTCGGGCATGTTCGACATCAGCGGGACGATGTGGATGGTCTATCTGCTCTTCGTGTACGGCATGAAGAGCATCTGGATCCCGTGGCTGTGGCCCGTCTTCAATCAGATCATCCTGATGGTGTTCCTCTCGACCTGGCTGCGCCGGTCGGGAGTGATGACCGGCGCGGAGTGGATCAAGTTCCGTTTCGGCGAGGGACGCGGCAGCACGCTCGCGCATCTCATCGTCGTGCTCTTTGCCCTGATGAACGTCATCGGCTTTCTCGCCTATGCGTTCATCGGGATCGGCAAGTTCGCGGCGACTTTTCTGCCCTGGGCCCTCGCCGCCGATCCGACGACGAACGCCAAGCTCTGGGGGCTGCTCCTCGTCGCGATCACGACGATCTACGTCGCCAAGGGCGGCATGTTCAGCGTCGTGTTCACCGAAGTGCTCCAGTTCTCGATCATGACGATCGCGAGCATCTCGGTCGGCATCCTCGTCATGCGCCAGGTCGCCCCCGAAACGCTCAACCAGTTCATCCCGCACGGCTGGCGCAGCCCGTGGTTCGGCAAGATGCTCGACATCGATTGGACCAACCTCATGCCGGCGGTGAACAAGCGCATCGCGACCGACGGCTGGTCGTTCTTCTCCGCCTTCTGGGGGATGCTCCTGTTCAAGGGATTGCTCCAGGCCGGCGCAGGTCCCGCGCCGAACTACGACATGCAGCGCATCCTCTCCACGCGCTCACCGAGCGACGCGGCCAAGATGAACGGCGTCGTCAACGTCGTGCTGCTCATTCCGCGCTACATGCTGATCACGGGGCTCACCGTGCTCGCTCTCGTGTATTTCAGCCCGCAGCTCCGGGCGATGGGCGACGGCGTGGACTTCGAGCTGATCCTCCCCTTGGCGATGAAGAGTTTCATTCCGACCGGCTTGCTCGGGCTGCTGATCGCGGCGCTGCTCGCGGCGTTCATGTCGAACTTCGCCGCGACGGTGAACGCCGCGCCGGCCTACATCGTCAACGACATCTACAGGAAGTACCTCCGTCCCGACGCCGATCAGCGCACGCTCGTGCGGATGAGCTACGTCAGCTCGGTGGCCGTCGTCGTGATCGGCACCGGGCTGGGGTTCTTCATCGGATCGCTCAACGAGATCGTCGGCTGGATCGTCTCCGCGCTCTACGGCGGCTACACCGCGTCCAACCTGCTCAAGTGGTATTGGTGGCGCTTCAACGCGTACGGGTACTTCTGGGGAATGGTGGCGGGCATCGCCGGCTCGATGATCGTGCCGCTCCTCCTCCGCGGCGTGCCACCGATCTACGGCTTCCCCGTCATTCTCGCGCTGTCGCTCATCGGCTGCATCGCCGGCACGCTCATGACGCCGCCCGACGACGAGGAGGTGCTCGAGAACTTCTATCTGCGCGTGCGGCCGTGGGGCTTCTGGAAGCCGGTTCACGACCGCCTGGCGCTGAAGCGCCCGGGCCTCGTGGCCAACACGGCGTTCAAGCGCGACATGTTCAACGTCGCCATCGGCATCGTCTGGCAGACTGCGCTCACGGCGACGGGAATCTTCATCGTCCTGCGCGACATGCGCGGGCTCGCGATCTCGGTCGGGCTGGTCGTCGTCACCGCGGGCGTGCTCAAGCTGTCCTGGTATGATAAGTTGCAGGACTACCCCGCCGATCTCCGGATCGACGAGCGTCATCCCCCCGCGCCCGAGCGGGAGCTGTTGGCCGCGGCCTCACCGTGACGGCGCGTCTCAGCTCCATCGATCAACGCGACCAGCCGCTCCGCATGCACACCGTAGACACCGCCTTGCGACCAGCTCCCACCGACGGCACGCTCAGGCTGCGCGCACTCCAGTCCGCGCATGAGGCATTGATCGCCCGGCGGAACGAGCGCGTGGACGGCGGTGGTGGCGTGATTCATCGCTACCGGTATCCCATCCTCACCGCCGAGCATACGCCGGTGTTCTGGCGCTACGATCTGTCGCCGGAGACCAATCCGCTCGCCCTCGAGCGCATGGGGATCAACGCGGTGTTCAACCCGGGCGCGATCAAGCACGAGGGCCGCTATCTCATGGTCGCGCGCGTCGAGGGCGCGGACCGCAAGTCGTTCTTCGCCGTGGCCGAGAGCGAGGACGGCATCGACGGATGGCGTTTCTGGGACTACCCCGTTCGCCTGCCACCGACATCGAGTCCCGACGTCAACGTGTACGACATGCGGCTCACGCGACACGAGGACGGCTGGATCTACGGCGTCTTCTGCACGGAGCGAAAGGATCCGCGCGCCCCGCACGATCTGTCGGCGGCGCTGGCGCAGGCCGGCATCGCGCGCACTCGCGACCTCGTCGACTGGGAGCGGCTCCCCGACCTCGTCACTTGCTCCGAGCAGCAGCGCAACGTCGTGCTGCATCCTCGCTTCGTCGCCGGGAAGTACGCGTTCTATACACGTCCGCAGGACAGCTTCATCGAGGCGGGGTCGGGCGGCGGTATCGCGTGGGGACTGTGCGACGACATCGCGCACGCCCTCGTGCACGAGGAACGCGTGATCGAGCCGCGCGAGTACCACACGATCAAGGAAGCGAAGAACGGTCAGGGGCCTCCGCCGATCGAGACGGAGGCGGGATGGCTGCATCTCGCGCACGGGGTGCGCAACACGGCCGCCGGCCTGCGCTACGTGCTGTATCTCTTCGTCTCCGATCGCGGCGAGCCATGGCGTGTCACGCATCGCCCCGCCGGCTACCTCATCGCGCCCGAAGGCGAGGAGCGTGTCGGCGACGTCTCCAACGTGGTGTTCAGCTGCGGGTGGATCCCGGACGACGACGGCCGCGTGCTCATCTACTACGCGTCCTCCGACACTCGCGTTCATGTCGCCGAGTCGAGCCTGGAGCGCCTGGTGGACTACGCGCTCAACACGCCACCCGATCCGCTGACGTCGGCGGGCACGGTGGAGCAGCGCATCGCGCTCATCGAGCGCAATCTGGACCGTGATGCGCTGGGCGGACGACATGGCTGACGTCATCCTCCAGACGCTCCGCGCCGAGATGCGCGACGAGCTGACGCAGCGCATCCTGCCCTTCTGGATGAACGAGGCGACCGACCGGCGCCGCGGAGGCGTCGTCGGCCTCGTCACCGAGGATGGTCGTCGTGACGACGACGCACCGAAGGGAAGCATTCTGCACGCCCGCATGCTGTGGACGTTCTCCGCCGCCTATCGCGCCCTCGGCGACGAGGCCTATCGCGCGGTGGCCGAACGAAGTGCCGTGTACTTCGCGGCCCACTTCATCGATCCGACGTTCGGCGGCGTCTTCTGGATGATCGACGCGGACGGCCGGCCGCTCGACGAGCGCAAGCACGTGTACGCGCAGGCGTTCGCCATCTACGCGCTGGTGGAGCACTTCCGAGCCACCGCCGACCGGCGCAGCCTCGATGCGGCGATCGCGCTCTTCAAGCTCATCGAGGCGCACGCGCACGATATGGCGCTCGGTGGCTACGAGGAGGCCTTCACGCGCGACTGGAAGCGGCTCGAGGACGTTCGCCTGAGCGACGTCGACGCCAACGAGCGCAAGAGCATGAACACCCACCTGCACCTGCTCGAAGCGTACACGCCGCTCTACGACGTGTGGCCCGATGCTCGGCTCCGCTCGCGCATCGCATCGCTGCTCGAGCTCTTCCTCGATCGCATCATCTCGCCCGAGGGGACGCACATCATCGGCTTCTTCACCGCCGACTGGCAGCCTCGCTCGTCGAAGGTGTCGTTCGGCCACGACATCGAGGCGAGCTGGCTGCTCGTCGAGAGCGCGATCGCGCTCGGCGACGGCGCACTGGCCGAGCGTGTGCGGGTCGCGTCGGGCCGTCTCACTGAGGCGGTGCTGGAACATGGCGTCGATCCGGTGCACGGCGGCGTCTACAACGAGAGCGAGCAGGGGCGTGTGGACACCGACAAGGAATGGTGGCCGCAGGCCGAGGCCGTCGTAGGATTTCTCAGCGCGTATCAGGAGAGCGGACGTGCCGCCTACCTCGATGCCGCCGCCGCGACGTGGGGCTTCATCACCCGGCACATGCTCGATCGACGTCACGGCGAGTGGTTGCGCCGCGTGTCGCGCGCCGGCGACGAGAGCCGCGGCGGAGAGAAGGTCGGTCCGTGGAAGTGTCCCTATCACAACGCGCGTGCCTGCCTCGAGGTGATGAGCCGAGTGGAGGCGGTGCTCGCCGAAGGCGTCATCCCGAGCGAAGTCGAGGAAGCTGCACCCGCGGACAGGAACCACGACGTGCGGGTGACGCGATGAACACGCCCCGGCTCACGCTCGTCGTGCTGGCGATCGTGTTGGCAGCTGGCTGCAGCAGAGCGGTGCAGACTCCGTCCGCGATCGCGACGGGAGGACCGATCGATTCGCGCGCGACGCCGGAGACGCGGGCACTCTTTCAGAATCTGCGGCATCTTGCTCGGACACATGTCCTGTTCGGACATCAGGACGATCTCGCCTACGGCTACGATTGGGTCGCCGAAGCCGGTCGATCGGACGTGCGCGATGCGAGCGGTAGCTACCCCGCCGTCTACGGATGGGAGGTCGCTGGCCTGGAGAAGAACGCGCCGAGCAACATCGATGGCGTCGACTTTGGACGGATGCGCGGTTGGATCGCCGAGGGCTACCGGCGCGGCGGCGTGATCACGATCAGCTGGCACATGGACAATCCGCTCACGGGCGGCAACGCGTGGGACACGACGAGCGCCGTCGCCGCGGCGCTTCCTGGCGGGGCGCGACACGCCCAGCTGGTCCAGGGACTCGATCGCGTCGCCGCGTTTCTCGGCGGCCTGCGCGGCGCGGGAAAGTCTGGTGGCTCGAGCGACCGGCCAATCCCCATCATCTTCCGTCCCTGGCACGAGATGACGGGGGGCTGGTTCTGGTGGGGCGTGCCACATACGAAGGACGACGAGTATCGGCGGTTGTGGCAGTTCACCGTCCATTACCTGCGCGACGTGAAGGGGCTGCACCACCTGCTCTATGCCTACTCGCCGAATGCCGCGGGGCCGCCCGGTCCGCATCCCTACATGGATGGCTATCCCGGCGACGACTTCGTCGACGTGCTGGGCTACGACTCGTACTTCCGCGGCGTTCCCGCTCCGACGGGCGAGACAGATGGCGTGACGCGCAACCTGGCGTGGGTCGTCTCGCAGGCGGAGAGCCGCGGCAAGATTCCGGCGTTCACCGAGACAGGCCTTCAGGGCCTGCGCGACACGACCTTCTGGACCGGGCGCCTGGCCCGGGCGATTCAGGCGGACAGCGTCGCGCGGCGAATCGCCTACGTGATGGTGTGGCGGAACGCGAACCGCCACGGCCGGAACGACGAGCATTTCTTCGCCCCTTACCGTGGGCAGCCGAGTGCCGGAGATTTTGTCAGGATGAAGTCCGATCCCCTCTTCCTGTTCGAAGACGGACTTCCCGATCTGTACCACAGCACGCCGACGCGGTAACCGCCGCTCGGCGGTCCAATCCACGACCCCCACCAGATTCATGACGAGATCCCCTCTCGCCGTCGTCGTCGCGTGCGCGCTCCTCGGGGGCGCCCCCCGTCCGGCCGACGCGCAAGCATCCGATCAGATCGAACGGCGCGTCGACGCCTTGCTCCGGCAGATGACGCTGGAGGAGAAAGTCGGACAGATGACCCAGCTCGCGCTGCAATCGGTGTCGAGCCGGCCCGGCGATGCGAACACGCGCGTGCAGCTCGACTCCGCCAAGCTCGAGGACGCGGTGGTGCGGCGGCATGTCGGCGCGCTGCTCAACGTGTACTCCGTCGCGATGAGTCCTGAGGAATGGCGCGACGCGATCACGATGATCGAGCGTTTCGCGATGCGGGCCCGCGTGAAGATTCCTGTCATCTACGGCATCGACGCCGTGCATGGTCAACACTACCAGACCACGAGCACGATCTTCCCGCAGAACATCGCCATGGCGGCGACGTTCGATCCGAAGCTCGTGCGTCGCGCCAACGAGATCACCGCGTACGAGACCCGCGCGAGCGGCATTCCGTGGAACTTTGCGCCGGTGCTCGATCTGGGTCGCCAACCGCTCTGGCCGCGCTACTACGAGACGTTCGGTGAGGACCCGTACGTCGCGTCGGTGATGGGCGTGGAGGCGGTGCTCGGCAACCAGCGCGATCCATGGCCATCGCTCCAGCCGCTGCTCGGCGCGGGCGCCGCGCGTCCGAAAGTGGGGGGCTCGATCTTCGTCGCCGCATCGGCGAAGCATTTCCTCGGCTACTCCATGCCGTTGAGCGGCAAGGACCGCACGACGGCGTGGATTCCCGAGCGCGAGCTGCGCGAGTACTTCCTGCCGAGCTTCCGCGCCGCGATTCAGGCCGGAATCCGCACCGTGATGGTGAACTCGAGCGACATCAACGGGATCCCGGTCCACTCCGACAAGAAGCTCCTCACGGATCTGCTGCGGACGGAGCTCGGCTTCAAGGGAGTCACCGATTCCGACTGGGAGGACATCGTCCGCCTGTATACGGTCCATCACGTCGCCGCGAACAACAAGGACGCGGTGCGCATGGCGGTGATGGCGGGGATCGACATGAGCATGGTGCCGAACGACTATCACTTCACGGACGACCTGATCGCGCTCGTGAAGGAAGGCGCCGTTCCGCGCTCGCGCATCGACGAGGCGGTACGACGCATCCTCCGGCTGAAGATGGAGCTCGGGCTCTTCGAGAACGCACTGCCCGATCCGGCGATGATCGCGAACATCGGCGCGCCGGCGTTCCAGACGGTGAGCCGCGACGCCGCCGCCGCGGCGATCACCCTGCTCAAGAACGATGGCAATCTGCTGCCACTGGCCAAGACCACACGCGTGCTCGTCACCGGACCGGCCGCCGACTACCTGCCGTCGATGTACGGTGGCTGGTCGTACACCTGGCAGGGCAACGACACCACGATGTACCCGAAGGGCGTGAAGACGCTGCTCGGCGCGGTGCGCGATGAGGTCGGCGGAGCCAACGTCACGTACGTGCCCGGCGCGAGCTTCACCGACACCCTCGACATCGCGGCGGCGGTCGCCGCCGCACGCTCCGCGCAGGTCGTGATCCTCGCGCTCGGCGAAGGCGCGTACGCCGAGACGCCCGGCAACATCGATGACCTCACCATCTCGCCGTCGCAGGTGAGACTCGCGCGCGCGATCGAGGCAGCGGGAACGCCGGTGGTGGTGGCGCTCTTTCATGGCCGTCCGCGCGTCGTGCGCGATGCCGTGGACGGCGCCCGGGCCATCCTCACCGGCTACGAGACCGGCCCGTACGGCGGCGAGGCGCTCGCACGTGTCGTGTTCGGCGACGTCAATCCGAGCGGCAAGCTTCCCTTCACCTGGCCGCGCACGACGGGCGCCAGCCTCATCCCGTACGACCGGGCGAGGCCAGCCGACATCGGCGGCACCGACACCACGAACAAGGGCTACGCACCCGAGTGGCCGTTCGGGCACGGGCTGTCGTATACCACGTTCGCCTACTCGGACCTCCGCGTTGCAACGCCGAAGATCGGCGCGCGTGATTCGCTCCGCGTGTCGGTGAGTGTGAAGAACACCGGCTCGCGCGCGGGTAGCGACGTGGTGCAGCTCTACGTGCGCGATCTCGTGGCGTCGGTGAACCCGCCGATGCGGCGGTTGCGGCGGTTCGAGAAGGTGCCGCTCGCGGCGGGCGCCTCGCGGACGGTCACCTTCGCGCTCGCGGCGCAGGAGCTGAGCTTCGTCGGACGAGACCAGAAGCTCGTGCTCGAGCCCGGCGCGTTCGACGTGATCGTGGGCGATCTCACGACGCGCTTCGAGGTCGTGGCCAAACCGTAGCGGCTCCGCACGCGACTTGCTCTTCTCGCCGTCTCTCACTCCCGGGGACGGCGAGATGCGTTTCACCAGCTGGCATCGCTCATCGCCCGGTACTGGAGAGCGGGTTTGGCGGGTTTGGGGACCCCTTGCACCGGGGTCTGACCCCTTGATCCGTCTATGTGCGACACGAACGAATCGCACCGGAGTGGTCTTGATCACCAAAGCGCGCGATGAGCGTCGTCACGTATTGGAGAATGGACATGTCACAGATCCTCGCGGCCGGAACGATCGCCCCTGCGTTCTCGCTTCACGCTACCCCCGATCAGTTCGTCTCCCTCGCCGACTTTCGCGGCAAGCCCGTGATCCTCGCGTTCTATCCCGCTGACTGGAGTCCGGTCTGCGGCGACCAGATGGCGCTGTATAACGAGGTACGCTCGGAGTTTCACAAGCACCACGCGACGTTGCTTGGCATCTCGGTGGACAGCGCGTGGTGCCACGGCGCCTTCGCCGAGCATCGGCATCTCCACTTTCCCCTGCTCGCGGACTTCGAGCCCAAGGGGGCGGTCGCGCGACAGTACGGCGCCTACCGCGAGCACGAGGGCACGTGCGAGCGCGCGCTGTTCGTCATCGACGGTGAGGGCGTGATCCGCTGGAGCTACTGCTCGCCCGTGGGCGTGAACCCGGGCGCGGATGGCATCCTCGAAGCGCTCGAGGCGCTCGAGGGCGCGCCGGCCTCCGGTGGTGTCGACGCTGCCGCTGCCGGAGTCGCGCGATGACGCAAGGAACACTTCGTCCGCCCGTGAGCGAGGGCGATCACGTGATGGGCGACGCGAACGCTGCGGTGACGCTCGTAGAGTATGGCGACTTTCAGTGCCCGCATTGCGCGCGCGCGCATCTCGTCTTGCCCAAGGTGCAAGCCGCGCTCGGCGCGCGACTGCGCTTCGTCTTCCGGAACTTTCCGCTCGCCGAGAGCCATCCGGACGCGATGCACGCGGCGGAAGCCGCCGAGAGCGTCGCCGCGCGCGCTGGCGTTGGCGCCTACTGGGCGATGTACGACGCGCTCTACGAGCATCAGCGCGACAGCGAGGACGCGCTCGACGACGAGCATCTTCTCCGCTACGCCGAGATTGTGGGAGCGTCCGCGGCCGATGTGGCGCGCGATCTCGAGGCGGACACCTACGAGTCGCGCGTCAAGGCGGACTTCATGAGCGGTGTGCGTAGTGGTGTGAATGGAACGCCGACGTTCTTCATCAACGGCCACCGCTTCGAGGGTGACTGGTCGAATGCCTCGAGCTTCGTCGCCGCGCTCGAGGCGGCGGCGCGATGAGCGCGGCGAGCGACGGCACGGGCGAGACGTCGACGCTGGTCGATGACGTCACCGACGAGCGGGAGTGGGTCACCGCGCACGTTGGCGCGTCGGGGTATCGCACCAACATCACCGCCGGGCTGCACACCTTCGTCGCCGACGAGCCACGAGCGCTCGGCGGCACCGGGATGGGGCCGACGCCCTACGAGCTCCTGCTTGGTGCACTGGGCGGCTGCATGGCCATCACGCTTCGCATGTACGCCGATCGCAAGGGCTGGCCACTCGAGACGGTGCGGATCCAGCTCCGTACCGAGCGCGCGCACGAGAAGGACTGCCTGGACTGCGACGAGTCGGAGGTGGGCATCCCGCGCGTGGCGCGGCGCATCCAGCTCTCGGGGCCACTCTCGCCCGAACAGCGCACGCGGCTGCTGCAGATCGCGGATCGCTGTCCGGTGAAGCAGACGCTGGCTCGGGGGCTCATCGTCGAGACCGTTCCAGACTGAACCAACGACAAGGGGCGTCCGGGGTCAGAGCCCGGGGTCAGAGCCCGGGCTCTGACCCCGGGCTCTGACCCCCTTGTCGCGGGTTGCCAAAAAAAAACGAAGCGCCCGCCACCGGTTCCAACTCTCCAAACGCGGGCCACCTCGGGATGGCCAATATGCCAATCCGCGTGTCCCCAATACATCGGTCGTCCCCGCGTACACGTCCTTGTCGTTTGCTGTTGCCGTTCCAGGTCACGGCAGCGCGAACGCAACGTACGAATCCCCCGACTTCGTGCCCAGCTTCCCACCGCCAGCCGCGATCACCACATACTGCTTTCCGCCGACCTGATATGTGCTCGGCGTCGCGTACCCAGCGGCCGGAAGCTGCCACTCCCAGAGCAGCGTACCAGTGCTCTTGTCGAACGCGCGGAACTTCGCGTCCTGCGTCGCCGCGATGAAGACGATGCCGCCCGCCGTGACGATTGGGCCACCGTACTGCTCGGCGCCCGTCGCCGCCATCCCCTTCGCCGCGAGCTCGGGATGCTCGCCGAGCGTGATGCGCCAGCGATACTCGCCCGTGTTGAGATCAATCGCGCTGAGGGTGCCCCACGGCGGCTTGATCGCCGGGTAGCCGCTCGAGTCGCGCCACCGCTCGTAGCCAAGGAACTGGAAGCGCGACGGCGTGGGCCCACCGCGCGTGTCGGCCGCCGCGCGATTCGCCTCGATGCTCGGCGCCGGCACCTTGCCGGTGAGGTACGAGATCACCGCATTGCGCTGCGACGTCGAGAGACTGGGGAACGCCGGCATGAAGCCGCGTCCGCGCTCGATCACCTGGTGCAGTTCCGCGACGGACTTTCGATCGCCGATGCCGACGAGCGATGGAGTACGTCCGCCGTCGCCACGACGGTCCGCGCGGTGACAGCTCGCGCAGTTGCTCGCGTACACCGACTCGCCCGATTGCGGCGGCGCGTCGAGCGCGCGCGTCTCACGCTCGCGCAGCGCGGCGATCCAGGGTACGTCGTTCGCGTTCACGTACAGCACGCCGCTCTCACGGTCCGCCGCCGCGCCGCCCCACTCGCCACCACCGTCGAAGCCCGGCAACACCACGGTCCCTTCGCGACTCGGTGGCGTGAAGAGAGGCCCGTGGCGCAGCGTGCGAAAGCGCGCGAGCGCCGTCGCATGCGCGGACGGCGACAGATCGGTGACGTCGGCCTCCGTCATTACCTGACGCGCGAACGGCGCCGGCTTCGTCGGGATCGGCTGCGTGGCCCACGCCTGCTCACCGGCGAGATCCGACGGCGGTACCGCGCGTTCCTCGATCGGGAAGAGCGGCGCGCCCGTCGCGCGATCGAACAGGAAGACGAACCCCGACTTCGTGATCTGCGCGACCGCGTCGACGCGTCGGCCGTCGCGCACGACGCTGACGAGATTGGGCACGGCCGGCAGGTCGCGGTCCCAGATATCGTGATGCACCGTCTGGAAGTGCCACACGCGGCGCCCCGTGCGAGCGTCGAGCGCGAGCAGCGTGTTGGCGAACAGGTTCTGTCCCAGTCGTTCACCGCCGTAGAAGTCCGGCGACGCCGATCCCGTTGGCACGAACACGAGTCCGCGACTCACGTCCACGCTCATTCCCGGCCAGGAGTTCGCCCCGCCTCCCTGTTCCGGGCCGCCCTCGGGCCACGTTTCAGCGCCGACCTCGCCGCGCTGCGGCACGGTGTGAAACGTCCAGCGGATCCTGCCGGTGCGGACGTCGTACGCGCGCACGTGGCCTGGCGCCGCCCCCTCGCCCTCGCTCACGCGCGTTCCCTGGATGATCAAATCGTCGAAGATCACGCCGGGACTCGTGCCCACAAGCTGTGTCTTCGAGACGTCGCGGCCGAGTCCCTCGCCAAGATCGATCCATCCGTCATGCCCGAAAGTCGGGACGGGCCGCCCCGTCGCGGCGTCGAGCGCATACAGCCGGCGGCCGACGACGTACAACACGCGCTGTTCGTCGCCGCTCTCCCAGTACACGACGCCGCGATTCACATGATTCTCGCGCGGCTGATTCTGGAACGGATCGAATCGCCAGAGCAGCGCTCCACTCTCGGCACGCAGCGCGAACGCGGCGAGCGATGGCGACGTCGCATACATCACACCGTGCGCGACGATCGGCGTCGCCTGAATCTCGGAGCGGTTCTGCGGCGACGCGTCGCCGGCATGATACTCCCACGCCACGCGTAGTCGCTGCACGTTGCCGCGATCGATCTGCGCGAGTGGCGAATAGCGCGATTGACCGGGCTCGCCGCCCGTCACGCGCCAATCCTGATCGGCCGCCGGAGGCGGCGCCTGGCGAACACACGCCGTGGCACCGACGACGAGCGCCAGTGACCATCGCAGCGACGCGCGTGCTCGCATCCGGCGCGCGACCTGGACGGACGTCAATCGATCGTGATCGCGCGCCACTTGCCTTGATCGAACCGCAGTACGCTCAGCGTGCATCGCGTGGCATGACCGATGAGGATGGCGATCCAGATGTGGATCGGCTGGAGGGGACCCAGACGCTGCATCACGAAGCAGATGCCAAGCGGGATGAGCACCTGCGACACGATCGAAATGTAGAGCGGACTCTTGGTGTCGCCCGTACCCTGCAAGCCGCCCGTAAACGTCAACGCCACCGTGATGAACAGGCCGGAGACGCTCAGCACGCGAAGCAGCTGCGTGCCGATCGTGACGACCGCAGGATCATTCATCCCGAACACGGCGAGCAGTTGGCGCGGGAAGAGGAAGAAGCAGATGCCGACCACCGTCGCGACGGCGAGGCCGAGCCGCGCCGCCACGTGCACCGCGGCCTTGGCGCGATCGGGCTGCTTCGCGCCAAGGTTCTGACCAGCCACCGCGGCCGCCGCGCCCATGAGCCCCACCGACGTCCACGTGATGAGCGAGAAGAGCTGTGAGTACGAGATCGCGAACGCCGCCTGCGCCGCCGCACTCTGCGCGAGTGAGCCGATGTAGCCGAGCATGAACAGCCCCCCGACGTTCATCGCGATTCCCTGCACTCCAGTCGGCAGTCCGAAGCGGAAGAGCGAGCGGATGATCGTCCAGTCCGGACCGAGCTTTCCGTGTCGTGGAAACGACACGACCCATCCGCCATGCCACAGCCTGAACAGCGCATACGTCGCCACGAGTCCCGACGAGATGCACGTGCCCATCGCGGCGCCCTTGGTGCCGTACGACGGGATCGGTCCGAATCCGCGGATGAGGATGACGTTGAGCACGATGTTCAGCGCCGTCGTCGTGATGCCCAGCACCATCGGCGTTCGCGCGTCCCCGGCCGAGCGGAGCGCACCGCCCAGCATGAAGAACACGAGCATGCCGCTGCTGTACATGAACATGATGCGCAGAAACGGCAGCGCTTCGGTCTTCACCGTCGGCGCGGCGTGCACGAGGTCCAGCAGGATCGGCGAGAGGAAATAGCCGACGGGCGCCATGATGAACAGCGAGAGGCCGATCGCCGTCAGGAAGGCCTGGTACACCGTGCGGTCGACCCGCTCCACTTCTCCCGCGCCGGCGAACCGCGCCACCAGCACGCTCATCCCGGTGAAGAGCGACGTGATGAAGACGATGACGATGATGAAGATCTGCCACGCGACGCCGATCGCCGCGTTGCCGGCGTAGCCGACGAGATGCCCCACCATGATGTGGTCCACGAGGCCCTGCAGCCCGCCGATGATGTTCGCGAGCATCGTCGGCCACGCGATCTTCCACACCGCGGCGCGCAGCGGCCCCTCGATGATGGAGCGATCGTAGCGCGGCGTCGACGCGGGAGCGGGCGGGATAGGCCGCGCGTCGCGCGCGTCTGGCGTGAGCGATGCCGCCGCTGCCGTCGTGTCGGTCACATGAGTTCGGCTGGCGTCAGGCGATCGCGCATTAGGCCCAACTTACGTCCGCACCTGACCTCCAGCGAGGCCGGCGAGCGGCCGGTCGGCTGCCGACGCCCTCGCTACGCGCCGACCCGGAACGAGGCGCTCGCGCCGACGCTCCCCCACTCCACCCGCATCACATTGGTCGGACCGAGCCGTTCGATCTTGATCGTCACCTGCTCCACCGGGGGAAGGAGCGTCTGCACGTTCATCGGCGCACGCCCGATCTCCAGCGCCGGCAGGTAGGGCACGCCCCACTGCCCTTCCTTGCCGAGCTTGCCCAGGATCAGCTCCCATGACTTCTCGCCTGGCTGGGTATTGACCGTGTACGAGCCGGGCTGAAGGACGACCTTTCCGAACGTCAGCGGCTTGTCGGTGGTGAGCACGGTCGCGGCGTCCGCGCCGGTGCGCCACGGTTGGCCGGCGGGCATCATCG
This sequence comes from bacterium, assembly GCA_039933415.1. Taxonomy (GTDB): domain Bacteria; phylum Gemmatimonadota; class Gemmatimonadetes; order Gemmatimonadales; family Gemmatimonadaceae; genus AG11. The sequence goes on along the minus strand of JBDTOD010000026.1, from coordinate 16,476 downwards.
ACGCCTCCGAACGCCCCTTCAGGGCGGGCCGACCGTACGTCACCGAAATATGCGCCGCGCCGACGGTCCAGTCCGACTTCACGTGCGCGCTGCCGCCAGTGCCGGTCCCGAGGTCCGTCGTCGACTGTGCGCCGGCGCCAAGCGCCGTCGCGGCCATCAGAGCGGTGCCAATCAGGATCTGCGTCGCTGCTCTCATCGGTGCTCCTCGAAGTTTGGGACGGGCGCCGGCGAACGCAGCCAGTGCCCGTAAGCTTAGTACACCATACCGCGGCTCGTGTGCCGGCGAGATGCGCCCGGACGTACCGCGCGACATCATTGCCAGTCGCTTCGTTCGCAGCGCTCGCCGCCATCCAGCCATTCCCATTCTCCCCCGCGACCATGAGTGAAGCGCAGTCAGCACCGCCAGGGCCCGATCTCGCCGCCGGGATTCCGCTCGGCCAGCTCGTGGACGACTCCTCACTGCTCGGGCACGTCGGCGACGACGCGGTCCTCCTGTCGCGCCGAGGGACCGAGCTGTTCGCCATCGCCGCCACGTGTACGCACTACGGCGGGCCGCTCGGCGAAGGCCTGATCGACGGCGACAGCGTTCGCTGTCCCTGGCACCACGCCTGCTTCAGCCTGCGCACGGGCGAAGCGTTGCGCGCGCCCGCACTCACCCCCGTCGCGCATTGGCGCGTCGAACGTCGTGGCGAGCTCGTGGTGGTCACGGAGAAGATCGAGCGCGATCCGCTTGCCGCGACCTATCCTGCGTCAGCCACGCGCAGCAATACCGGACGCCGAATGATCATCGTCGGTGCCGGAGCCGCCGGCTCGGCGGCGGCCGAGATGCTGCGACGATGCGGCTTCGACGGATCCGTCACGATCGTCGATGATGATGATGGCTCACCATACGACCGGCCGAACCTCTCGAAGGACTATCTCGCCGGCAGCGCGCCAGAGGAGTGGATTCCGCTCCGCCCGCCCACGTTCTACGCGGAGCATGGCATCGACGTGGTGCGCGCGCGTGTGACACGACTCGACGTTGCGGCGCGAACGCTCGAGCTGAGCGACGGCGAGCCCCTGCCCTTCGACGCGCTGTTGCTCGCGACGGGGGCCGAGCCCATTCATCTTCCGATCCCCGGCGCAGATCTCCCGCACGTGCACTATCTGCGATCGCTCGGCGACGGTCGTGCGATCATCGGCGCCGCGGCGAACGCGTCCCGGGCCGTGGTGATCGGCGGCAGCTTCATCGGGCTCGAGGTGGCCGCCTCGCTGCGCGCGCGCGGACTGGAAGTGCACGTCGTCGCGCCGGAAGCGCTCCCGCTCGAGCGGATCCTCGGCGCGGAGCTCGGCACGTTCGTGAAGTCGCTGCACGAGGAGCATGGCGTCGTCTTTCACCTCGGGCACAAGCCGGCATCGATCGACGCGAGCGGTGTCGTGCTCGACGACGGCTCGCGCGTCGACGCACAGCTCGTCGTGATCGGCGTTGGCGTGCGACCGCGGCTGGCGCTCGCGGAACAGGCCGGGCTCGCCATGGACCGCGGCGTCACCGTGAGTGCACGGCTCGAGACGAGCGCGCCCGGCGTCTATGCTGCCGGTGACATCGCGCGCTGGCCCGACCCACACTCTGGCGAACGCATTCGCGTCGAGCACTGGGTCGTGGCGCAGCGCATGGGCCAGACCGCCGCGCGCAACATGCTCGGCGCGAACGAGCCATTCGATCAGGTGCCCTACTTCTGGAGCGCGCACTACGACGTGCGCATCAACTACGTCGGGCATGCCGAGCAGTGGGATAGGGTGCGCACCGATGGCTCGGCGGCGGATCGTGATTGCGCCGTGTCGTACGAGCGAGCCGGAAAGCGGTTGGCTCTGGCAACGATCTACCGAGACGATGCGAGCTTGCGCGCCGAGCTGGAGATGGAGCACTCGCTTCGGCTGGAGTGACGTCGGCATTTCGCCCTCTCGGAGGCGGACCGCCTTCCCGCTGCTCTTGCGTCCTCGTCATGCGCGCGGCACGATGGAGTGGGGCGCCGCCGCCTTTCCTTCAGTCGTACCGCAGCGTCTCCGATGACCGCATCTCTGTCCGGCCGCCCGATCTACGCCTTCGGCGACTACGAGCTCGACATCCGGGTTCACGAGCTTCGCCGTGCGGGCGAGCGCCTGCACGTGGAGCCGCAGGTGTTCGAGATCCTCGCCTACCTCTTCGCGAGCCGCGACCGGCTCGTGACGAAGGAGGAGCTCCTCGACGGCGTGTGGGGACATCGGTACGTCGCGCCCACGACGCTCAACAGCCGCATCAAGCACGCGCGCCAGGCGGTCGGCGATGATGGCGTCGCACAGCGCGTCATTCGCACCGTGCACGGCCTGGGATTCCGCGTCGTCGCCGACGTCTCCGAGCGCGGAGACGCGCCCGCGACGCCCGTCCCGCCGATGGCGCAAGCAATCCGTTTCTGCACCGCGAGCGACGGCGCGCGGATCGCCTACGCGACGAGTGGGGCGGGACCGCCTCTCGTGAAGCCGGCCAACTGGCTCACGCACGTGGAATACGACTGGGAGAGCCCGGTGTGGCGTCATTGGCTGCGCACGCTCTCCACCGATCGAACGCTCGTGCGCTACGACGAGCGTGGATCGGGGCTGTCGGATCGAGGGCTGGACGATCTCTCCTTCGAGGCGTGGGTGCGCGACCTCGAGTCCGTCGTCGATGCCGCAGGGCTCGAGCGTTTTCCTCTGCTCGGCATCTCGCAGGGCTGTGCGGTGGCGATCGCCTTCGCCGCGCGGCACCCCGAGCGCGTGTCGGCCCTCGTGCTCTACGGAGGATTCGTCCAGGGCTCGATGGCGCGCGCCCGCACGCAGGAAGAACGCGACCAGTCGACGATGTTCTCGCGCACCATGCGTAGCTACTGGGGTCAGGACAACCCAGCGTTTCGCCTCTTCTTCGCGGCGAGGTTCGTTCCGGACGGCACACCGGAGCAGATGCGCTGGTTCAGCGATCTGCAACGGCTGACCACGACGCCGGAGGACGCGGTGCGCCTCGGCATCGTGTCGAGCGAGATCGACGTCGTCGAGCTCGCACGGCAAGTGCGCGCCCCGACGCTCGTGCTGCACGCGACCAACGACGCCGTCATCCCGTTCGATCAGGGCCGCACCGTCGCGTCGCTCATCCCCGGAGCGCGATTCGTCGCGCTCGAGGGCCGCAACCACGTGCTGCTCGAGCACGAGCCGGCGTGGGCGCGCTTCACCAACGAGGTCGACCACTTCCTGGCGACGGAGGCGGAGCGCGAGCGTGGGCACGTCTCGCCGGCCGCTCGGCGACATGTCACTGCACCGCCGCCAGCACTCCCGCCGCGATCATCGCCGCGGCCCAGACCACGTTCACGTTGATCCACGCTCGGCGAAGAATTCCGAGTCCGACCTTCTCGTACACGATCACGGCGAGCAGGCACGTCACGACCAGATAGCCGAGCGTGTGGATCACCGGTGCCGCCACTCCGATCGTGCTGAGGCCATCGAAGCCCGGCGAGAGAGAAAAGGCGGCCTGATCGACGAGTGGTGTCCCGTGATCATGCGGATGCGGTGCGAGCGTTGGCACCGTCGCCGTGCCGAGCACGAATGGGAGCACCATCAGCCCCGCTCCGTGCGCCGATGCCATCAGGAAGGACCATGCGGTCAGTTCGCGTGCACCGACTCGCATGCCGCCGAGCCGTACATGGCGATGATGCAGAAGTCCGTCCAGGCCGGCCGCGAGCAGCGCGGCGCAGACGATCCATCGCAGCCATCCTATCGGAAGAATCCGTCCGAGCGTCAACGCCAACGTCAGCGTCGCAGCGATCGCGAGTGCGTGACCGATGGCGAGCGGACCGAACGCGCGCCAGAGCGCGCGCCGGTTCCGCTCCTGAAGTCCGCGACCCACGGCGAACAGCCAGCCCATCGCCGGGTTGATGCCGTGCGCCGCACCGAGGGCGAACAGCGTGAACCACGGGATCGAGGCGTCGCGCATCGTCACTCGGCGTAGCAGAACGAATCCGACGACGCATCCCCGCCCTGAAGCCGCACCTGATGCGGAAGTCGGCCCTCCTCGAACTCGACGAGGAAGTCGCGGTCGAATGCGAAGCCGCCGTCGTCGGTCACGTCGGCCTTCGCCATCCACCCGCGTATGCCGTCGGGATAGAACAGTGCGTCCCACGGGCTGTACAGCGAATTCGTCAGGTAGACCCGCCGTCCATCACGGCTGACCTCGACCATCTGTGGCCCTCCGTTGAGCGGACGCTCGCCGGTCTTCGGATGCGACGAGCGCCGCACGATGCCGCCGACTCGCAACGTGCCCGTGAGCGTCGGCTCGAACGGATCACTCACGTCGTAGCGGCGCAGCTCACCCGTGCCCCAGCAGCTCACGTAGAGCGTACGGTCGTCAAGCGAGAGGTTGATGTCCGTGACGAGCGGCGGTACGGCCTTGAAGCCCTGCAGCAGCGGCGGGAGAACGGCGGGATCGGCCGGCTCGGCGGGAATCTCGATCACCTTTCGCACCGCCCACTTCCCCGTCGTGTCGTCGAGATACCAGGTCCAGATCGAGCTGGAGAGATCGGCGAGACTGAGCACCACACCGACGAAGCCGTGACTCCGCCGAGGATCGTGCGCCGGGCGAAGTTCGAGCACCATCTGCTGCTCCGCGCCAAGCTCCAGCTTCTGGAGATGCGTGCGGCGCTGCAGATCCCAGACGTGCAGCGAATTGCCGTACTTGCCGGCGAGGAGGAGCTCGGGATTGACGCCGTCGCGCACCATGTTCGGCGTTCCCCACTCGCTCGTGATCATGACATCGTGACCGAGATGCCACCAGAAGTCGTAGGCGAGATGCTGCGGCCCGCGGTCGCGCTCCCACTTGCCGCGCACCTCGAACGTCTCGTGGTCGAGCATGAAGATGCCGCCCGGTCCGTCACCCTCGACGTTGCCGAGTGCGTTCATGTAGACGCCGTCGGGCCCGCAGTGCACGGTGTGCGGCGCGGAGTAGCCTGTCTTCTTCATGACCTCCTCGCCTTCGATCACCTTCACCAGTCGCGGCGAGCGCGGATCTGGCGCGGTGTCCACGACGTGGATGCGTGAGCTGTGCGTGCCGGGAATGATGAGGAAGCGACGCTCGACGTGCGGGTTGGGCGCGTACGCGCAGAGATGCGAGCTGCAGGCGTTCCAGCCGAAGTGGTGCAGCTCGTTCCCGGCGTTTGGAAAGTCGAGACGCCCTATGAGCGTTCCGTAGTCGGCCGACGCAGGGTCGGTGTCGATGACGCCGAGGGCGTCCTTCTTTCCATTGCCCTCCGAGGCGAGCAGCGCCACGTATGCCAGCGTTTCGGCCGGTGCCTCGCCGGCCATTCTGGGTGAGGGATAGAAGGTGGGATCAGGGAGCATGCGTGCCATCGTCGCCTCCTCTGGCGTGATCGAGAGGTTGTACGGGAGGGGCGCCACGCCCGACCGGTACGGCGAAGATCGATGCACTGCTCCACGAATGCTTGGAGGTGGCGTGGAGATCGCGTGGAGGTTCGATGGAGCCGCGCCTCACACGGGTCAGGTTGATTTCGCTCGCCGCGTCGGCAACGTTACGAGAACGCGAAACGAGGAGGACGCGATGCCGAGGAAATCAGGAAAGCGCGACGCGACGAAGCGCCCCGCCGCCAAGGCCAAGCGGGCGAAGAAGGCAAAGACCGCGGCGAAGTCGCCAGGCACGAAGTCAGTGTCGACGAACGCACAGCTCGACGCCGAAGCCGACTACTTTCACCGAACCCTGCGTGAGAACGCACAGCTCGGGAGGGACATCGTCCTGGGCCCCGGCGAGACGCACACGTCCACGCCCGACTCACGGGGCCAGGCCGCGATCATTCGCAAGCGTTTCTCGGCGCGCTGAGCGCCGGTCCAGTCGCCGGCCGCTATGTCGACCGGCGCGAAGCTCGAGCGCACCCACACGCGAATCGCACGCGCGTGAGCACGCGCTCGGCCCCGCGACTGGCGACGACGTGCGTCGGGGAGTCGCTGACCCCTCCCCCTTCGCTGCGCCGCGCGCGTCCGCGCAGTGGCATGGCCGACAACACCATACCGCCTCCGCGCGCCGCCGTTCCCTGGGCAGACGTGTGCTCACCGAGCTGCCCGTTCTGGAGCAGCGTCATAGCGAAATAGCGGACCTCGTCCTCCGTCGTATGCGGATCAGGCATGGCCGAGAGCGTCGTGGCGGCGGTCGCGCCCGCTCGCGAGACGACGACCGGTTCCGGCGCCGAAGCGACCACCCCATCGAGCGCGGCACTCAACCCGCTGAGATCGACGTTTCGCTGGTGCACGAACTTGGAGGCAGTCTCCGCGCCGAGCGTGAGATCGTCCACGCGAATCGTGCCGCCGTCGGCGCCGAGCCGTCGCCGGATCTCGGCGGCGACCGCTCGGTCGGAGAGCGCGGCCGCGCCACGTGCTCGCTTTGCCACTCCACCGGTGACGCGCGCCCTCGGCTGGAACGCGCGCGCCGGATGCGCGAGCGCGATGCCGTGGTTGGCGAATGCCCGCAGGATCGCCGCCTGGTTCGCGCCACGATTCGAGGCGATGTCGGCGGCCAGCATCGCCACTCCCATCGCCTCGTAGAACCGAGGGCTCTCCACCGCGGTGCGCGCGGCCTGGGCCAGCAGCGCCCCGGCCGTGCGCGATGCGCTGAGCAGCGCCGTCGATGTGCGCGACGCGCGCGAGGTGAAGACGTTCCGCACGACGTCGTAGAAGCACCCGGTGAACACGCGGGCGAAGCTGTGCACCTCGCCGGTGAGCTCGTCCGGATCGTGGCCCGCCGCCAGTGACGCTGGCAGCGTCGACGGAAGCCGCCATTTGAGCTTGTTGAGCGAGCGCCGAGGCTTGGAGCCATCGACCACCCCCTCCACGAGCTTCACCCCATTCGCGAGATCCTCGAGGATCGTCTCGAGGAAGTTGCGCTTCGAGAGATCGGGCGTGAGCGCGAGCAGCAGCGTGCGTGTCTGGGCGTCGGCGAGCGCCGTGAGCATCGCGATGCAGTCACCGAACGCCTCGTGAAACGCCGCGTGCTCCGTGAGCGAGCTGTCCCAGAGGTCGGGGCGCAGCGCGTCGAGAATCGCGTGACCGACCTCGTGCGCCACGCAGTCGACACTCGCGCCGCTGAAGGTCGGCCCGCCCTTCAACACCGAGTGGAAGAACGACACCGAGTCGCGCGAGTAGTACGCGTTGAGATCGCGTCCTGCGTCGGCCTCGAGCGGCAGCGGCTGCGTCGCGAAGTCGGACCATGCGCCGAGCGGTCCGTCCGCCGCCTCGAACGCGGCGACGGCGGCGAGCGCGGACTGGCGCGACTGCCAGTACAGGAATCCCGCCGTTCCCGGCTGATGAAGCCCCGCCCTCGCCGGCGGTCGCTCGAACGCGAACTTGGCGACCCGGCCGGTGCGGTTCGGCCGTGCGGCCTCGGCGCGCATCGCCGGTCCGTTCACCGCGTGCGGGTCGTTCGGGATGAAGTTGATCAGCGCGGCGGCGGCGCGAGCGCGTGTGCCCTTCTTCGCCGTGGTCTTCTTCGCCGGACGCTTCGCCGGCTTTCGCTTCGCAGCGCTCCGGCCGGACGACCTGCTCGTCGTCGTCCGATTCCCCGTGCGTGATGCTCCACCGACGCGCCGCGCGCTACGCTTTCCCTTTTTCACCGCCATGAGTTTCGCTCCGTTCGGGGAATGGCCGACGAAGCAATCCTACCGAGATCGGAGCGTCGCGACAACGCCGCTGCGTGCCCGAGAGCACGTAAAGCTGAGAGTTGTCTCAAGATCGAGCGAGTCCGCACCGGTTCGTGCCAGAGGTGGACCGACCGACCCGACTATCGCCTTGCCGAGGGTGGCGCGACGCCCCGGAAGATCTCTCGGAGTCGCCTCCATGCACCGGGCCGTGGAACCTCCATCGGCGCACGCGACTCGGAGTCGATGGCGCGGAACACCAGCTCGACGGAGCCGACACGCACGCGCGAGCCCGGATGCAACTCACGCTCCCCGGACACGCGCGAGCCGTCGACGAACGTTCCGTTCAGCGAGCGCAGATCGACGACGAACCACGCGTCCCGCTTCCGGAGCAGCGTCGCATGCGTCAGCGAGACGGTGTCGTCGCGAATGCGTACGTCATTCTCGTCCCCGCGGCCGATCGAGCAGACGACCCGGTCGATCTGGAAGCAGGCGCCGGCGAAGGGACCGCGAACGATCTCGATGCTGGCCGTGAGCGCCCTGCTTGCCGCCGCCGTGGCGGCCTGCTCTTCGGCGATGCCGCGAGTGATGTGGGAGATATCCAGCAGTGTCGTCTGTTCGCCGCTGACGAGCGCGGGAGGCGTCGACGCATCCAGCTCGACCCGCAGCTCTTCATCCTGCACACGTACGACGTCGCCGTTGCCGAGCAGATAAGTGCCGACGATGCGAACGCCGTTCACCAACGTGCCGTTCGCGCTCTCGTCGCGGAGCATGAAGCCGTTTGCGACGGGAGCGATCGAGGCGTGGCGGCGCGACACGTTGTTGCCGCGGACGACGACGTCGCACGAGTCGTCTCTCCCGATGTAGATGCGTCGGGCTCGAAGCGGATGGCGCGCCCCCGATCCTGCGGCGACGAGCGCCGCACTCGTAGCGGGATCCGCATCGGGAGCACTCGGCGGCGGCGGCGTGTCCGATGAGGCGCTTTCGGTGACGCTGAGGGTCAACCCACGATCTCCGTCTCCCGCGACGAGCGTCGTGGCGCCGCTCCTCCGCGCTGCTCGCGACGTCGACACGCCGGCCTCGAAGGTCATGCGACACTCACCGCACTCGATCTTTGCGCCATGATGAAGCGCAACCGGAGCGACCCCGATCGTCTCACCATCCACGCGCACGACGATGGAGGCCGAGGTGCGCTGGAGGACGGTCGCCCCGCCGTCAGACACGGTGAGGATGGCCGCGCGCGGCTGCCGCTGGAGTGCCGCCAGTGGAATCGCGTCGGCCGCGCGGCCGCCGAGACCATGCGCTCCCGCGGCGAGCGGACACAGGTCGTCGCCCGATCGCAGGCTTGGCGGCGCGACCAGCGTGGAATCGGACCGTGGCGAGCGAAGGACGGAAGACATCTGCACGAGAGCACGCGATTGGGGTCGACGAACACCGGGCGTGGTGGTGCGCGGCAGGCCCCAAGAGGCTACATAGCGAGCCCAGCAATGACCGTGACGTGGCGCACGGCGCAGACCGCGGTCGGCGGTTGTTCGGGCGTGTCGCCGACTGTCCGACTACCTCCGGCTCGTCAGCGAGCGCCGCCGAATGCCCGGTCGTTGCATGCGAGTGCCGGCTGCCGTGATCAGAGGCACTTGGCGTCGAAGACGTAGCGCGGATAGCTGTCACGTGCCGCGGTCGAGGCGGCGAGGTTGATGTTGCACGTCGCGAACGGCGCCTCCGCCGTCGTGCGTGCGAGGATGTCGCCGTCGGGGTTGATGATCCAGCCGACGCCACCGCACATCCCCGTTCGGTCCACCCGGTTCGATGACAGGCTGAACGCTCCCGACCGCACTGCCGCCACCACGCCGGCCGACATCCATTTGGCCGTCGTGGCCCGCGACGTCGCGCGGGGCGAGAGGATGACCTGCGCGCCGCTCGCGGCGTAGGGCGCGTACGTCTCCACCGCCCAGAGTTCCGTGCAGATGTTGAGACCGAACGACATCCCGCCAGCGCCGAAGACCGGGAACTCCGGATCGCCCCGGTCGAACCAGCTGGCTTCCCAGCTCTCCGGCTCATCGGGCAGGAAGAACTTTCGGCGAAGCGGGGCGGCCCCACTCGCGGCGGACCAGATGTACCCCTCATTGAACGGCCGGCCCCCTGACGTTACGGGACGGGTTCCCACCACGTGGTCGGCACGCAGCTCGCAGAACCGCGAAAGCCACGCATCACTGAGCGCTTGCACGGCGGACCAGCGAGCATGGTCGAACTGTTCGTCCTGCCACACGGCCTCGACCATCGCGAACTCAGGCAGCAGGACGAAGTTCGGCGCATGGCGCACCGTGTGCTCGCAGAGCGCCGCCCAAGCCACTTCGAGATCCTTGGGCTCGTGAGGCAGCTCGCAAACGGTGACGCGCACGCGCCCTCCATCCTCCGACCCTACCATATCCGCACCCGCGCGGCGGGGACGAGGTACAGTCGCTCGCCTGGCTGCACGTCGAATGCCTCGTACCACGCGTCGAGGTTCCGAACCGTGGATGCGCGATACGTCTCCGGCGCGTGATCGCTGGTGGCGGCCTGCGCTCGCATCGCGCCATCGGTGTTCTTGATGCGCGAGCTCTGCGCGAAGGCGAGGAAGAACTCGCGATCGTGCTGCCGCACGTAGGCGGCGTCGGATGCTCTGGTGCCGAGCGTGCGGCGGTACGCATCGAACGCCGCCGTGATGCCTCCCAGATCGGCGACGTTCTCTGTGAGAGTCAGCGCACCATCGATGGCGACATCGGGAAATGGACGGTAGGTGGCGAACTGCTTCACCAGCGGCTCCGTCGCCGCATGGAAGCGCTGCATGTCCTCCGGTGTCCACCAATGCCGCATGCTTCCATCGACGTCGTACTCGGCGCCGAGCACGTCGACGAAATGCAGAACGTCGTGGCTGATGATCGCGCCAATGGAGCCATACGCCGCCGCGTCGGACGCCGTCGGATCGAATTTCGGCGGTTGCAACAGTGCGGCGGAGATCTCGTACGCGTTCTGTTGAAAGACGAGAATGCCGTTGACCGCCTGCGGCGCGACCCACCACTTCGTCATGTCGACTGGCGTATCGAGCAGCGCGAGCGCACGACGGCGGTTCCAGTCCGCGATGCGCCGAAGATTGCCGACCGCGTCCGCCGGATCCACGACGAGCTCTGAATAGTCCGTCCAGCGCTCCGGATACCCGATGCCGACGTACAACGTGTTCAACTTTTCCAGCGCGCGCGCCCGCGTAGCCGGAGACATCCACGTCACCGCTTCGACCCGGCGCCGGCAGGCCGCGACGACATTGACCGCGATCGCCTGCAATCGCGTCTTCTGCTCGGCGGGAAAGTATCGCTCGGCGTACAGTCTCCCGATCGCGTCGCTCAGTGCGAGCTCCGTCGTGCTCGTTGCTCGTTGAGCGCGCGACGTGGCTGGCGGCTCACCGCCCGCGGCGGCGGCGTGCAGTCTCGATGCCTCGCTCGCGAAGGCGGTCGGCAACGCGTCGGCGTACGTGTCCAGCGCACGGACACGCAGGTAGTCCTTCCAGCTCTGCAGGGGCTGTGACGCGACCAGGGCGGCCAGTCCCCGCACCGCGGTAGGCTGCCACGGGACCAGAGACTCCTGGGTCGCGAGGCCGGCGGCCTCGAAGAATGCAGCCCAATCCAGACCAGGTGCCTGGCGTGCGAACTCCGCTCGCGTCCACAAAGTGTCGGCATTGTGATCGTTCGTGGAGACCGCGCGCGTAGCCTGGGTCTGCGCGATCGCCATCTCCAGCGCCAGCACGGCATCGGCACGTTGCTCCGCGTGGTCCACGCCCGCGAGCCCGAGGATGCGGGCGACGTACGCGCGGTACTTCGCGCGCAGCACCACCATGCCGGTATCGCCACTGACGTAGTGCTCACGATCAGGCAGCCCGAGCCCGCCCTGCACCAGGAAGGCGACATTGTTCTTCTCGCCGTGAATGCTCGGCTCCACCGACAGGCCGAGCACACTCGCCGATCGATAGACGGCCCAGTTGAGCGGATCGACGTCGGCGCGCATCTCGCGTCCGAGCAGGCGCGCGAGGGCGGCCTTGTCGGGCAGACGAACGATGCTGTCGAGGTAGGGCCGGAGTGCCGTCGGCCCGTTCGCCTCGATCGCCGCCTCGTTCGACAAGGCAGCTCGGAAGTCGGAGACCTTTCGTGCGGCTGATCCGTGGGGCGCGGAACGCGCGTCGTCGAGCAGTTGCAGGACGCGCTGGCGCGTGATCGCATTGAGCGCGTCGCGAGTACCCCACCGTTCCTTGCCAGCGGGAATATTCGTCGCCTTGAGCCAGTCTCCATTGACGTAGGAGAAGAAGTCGTCGCCCGGCCTGACGCTCGCGGAGACGGCGCTCTCAGGGTTCCTGATCCCGCCACCGTAAGTCGCTTGAGCGGACGCGCGGGTCGGGGGCCATGAAAGCAGCCCCGCGGCCAGTGCCAGACGCGCGAGCGCAACGGGGTGGCGGCGCCGCGGACGCGGATGGCTGGATGGTGCAACGCTGATGAGGTTGAACATGTCGAGGTCGACGTGAGACGTGCGAGCTGACGATGCTGCGGCCGCAGAAAGCGAACCTAGGCAAACTCCCTCGCACTGTCGCCTCTCGGCCCGACATGTTTGGAGCAGTTTCGGACATGGCTCTTGTGCGAAGCCGCATGACGGCGCGAAGCTGAAGCGTGCAGCCGTGCCTCGCTCCCATCCTCACATGATCACGCGCGCCGATCTGATCGACGTTCTGTTCGTCGTCGTGCCGCACTCTTTGCTGCTCGACATCGCCGGTCCCGCGGAGGCGTTCCGACTCGCGAACCAGCATCGCGAAGCGCGTGGCCTGCCGCCGCGCTTCAGCCTTCGCTTCGCCGGACCGGTCGCGACACTCCCGACCTCGGTCGGGCTTTCGATCGCTGACCTCGAGCCGCTGCCGCAGCGACTGGTCGCGCCCACCTGGGTCGTCGTCGTCGGCCAACCCACCGTGCACACTCGGCAGATTTCGCCCGCGATCACGGCGACCGCGAAGTGGTTGAACGAACGACTCGGTGAAGCGCTGCGTGACGGCCGCTCGCCTCATCGTCTGGTCACGATCTGCTCCGGCACGCTGCTGGCCGCGCGCGCCGGTGTGCTCGGTACGCGTCAATGCACGACACACCACGAGCTCATCGAGGCGCTTCGGGCCTTGGCGCCGCGGGCAAACGTCATCGAGAACCGCGTGTTCGTCGTGGATGGACCACTCGCGTCCAGCGCCGGCATCACCGCCGGCATCGACATCGCGCTCCATCTGATCGGGGGCGAGTGTGGCGACGCGCTCGCGGCGAGCGTGGCCGAGGACATGGTCGTGTACCTGCGACGCTCGGCGCGCGATACCGAGCAGTCGCCCTTTCACCTGCACCGGCGCCATCTGCATGCGACGGTGCACCGGGTCCAGGATGCAATCGTGACGGAGCCCGAGCGCGACTGGGACATGTCATCACTGGCGGCGGTCGGAAACACCACCGAGCGGCATCTGCTGCGCCTCTTCGTGGACCACACCGGAGTGTCGCCGCTGCACTTTCTGCGGACGATGCGTCTCGAGCGCGCGCGACAGTGCCTCGAGTTCGGGGAGAGCGTCACGCGCGCGGCGGAGGTCGCGGGCTTCCGCTCCGGCCTTCAGTTGCGGCGTGCGTGGAGCCGCCAGTGGGGTGGATCGCCGCGCGATGCAGTCCGCGCTGCCGTTCCCGCCGATTCGCCATCGAGCTGAGCGCGGCTAGTTGAGTGAGATCCCCTTGATCTGCGTCATGTTTGCCGTGATCGGGGCGGCGCTGGCAGCGGCGAGTACGGCGGCCGGCACCGCCACGACTGCCGCCGCGATGTCCGACGCATCGGCCGGATCAGCTGGAAGGTTCGTCGTTTTCACGTTCACGGCGGCGACGTCGGCCGCGAGCGACGCCCCCGCGGGTGCGCCGAGCCGCGCGAAGCTGTCGCCGCTCTGCATCGCCTCGCTCGACATGGCGATGCGTTCCATGAACGTGTAGTTGCTCGTCGAGACGACGGCGATGGTGACGAAATCCGCGCCGGCGACGAGCGCGGCGTCGGGAACGTCGAGCCGATAGAGCCCCGGCATCGTGGTCGCATCGACTTCCGCGAAGCCGCCGGACGTCCACGCGCCGCCGATCGTCTGCGTCACGAGGCTGATCGCCGTGCGCGTGCCGCCCTGTCGGCAGAAGCTCGCGACGAGGCCCGCCATGTTGAACACCAACCCCGTCACCTCGGAGTTGTCGCCCTTCTTGCGGATCAGGACATGGATCGACACGCCCGAAGACCCGGTTCTGATCCCGCCGAGATATTTGTCAGCCATTAGTAGAGTCCCGCGAGAGAGGAAAGTCCCAGGGCTTCTGGATGAAATGTCTCGAGCGTCGACCAGAAGAAGCCGTTGACGTCGAAGTCCGCGTTGACGATCGACGCGAGTGCGGCCTGTCCGGCATCGGTGGGATGCGTCTGATCGCTGTTGAAGAAGGTGGCGTTCGCGCAGGCACGCGTGACCGGATCGAACCGGCCGTCCGCGGCCACATCGATCAACCGATCGCAGTAGAGCGCGCGATTCGCGCGGAGCTCCGTATTCATCGCGACGAGCGTCACGCCTTCCGACGACAGCGCCGTCCCCGTCGCGGCCGCGTAGCAGCCGTTCGGCGCGCCTCCCAGGCCGGAGCCGTAGCCTGGCGCCGTCAGCATCGCGAGCGTCACGCCCGCGGCGACGCATACCGCGTAGTACGCGGCCATGTCGAGCTTGAGCTGGGCGAGCGAGATCTGCGACACTCGCTCGTCGTTCGTGATCCACATCGCGACGAGCACGTTCGGCCCAGCGCGCAGCCCATCGAACATCGCCGCGATCTCGTGCGGGAACTTCGCCGTGCCGACCGTCGCGGTGCGTCCGCCGACGCCAACGTTGTATTGATGGACATCGGTGAGCCCGATCTTCGCCGCGAGCTGTCCGCGCGGCGTCGTCGTATTGACGACGAGGAACGGCCACGAGGTGGTGCCGGAGCCGATCGAGGGGGTGAGCTGGTTGGTGGTCTGCGTTCCCGCCCCCAGCGAGTGCGAGTGCACCGCGAATGAGCCCTGGACGAGCACGTCCACCGAGGCGCCGAACTCCGCGATCGCGAACGTTTTGAAGGCCGCGATCATCGCCGGCGTCAGATCCACGGCAGCCCAGCCCTGCCAGTACAGCGTGCAGGCGACAAACGCCGTCCCGTATCCGCCGAAGCATTCCTTCAACCCGCCGCCCACGCTCGTGGCTGGCGTGGTCTTGACGAACGTCGCCGCCTGTCGGCCGATGAGAGCGTAGTGCCAGCCGTCGTCGCCGTTCACGGTGGTGGCGACGCGAGCGATGCGACCGACATACGCGGCGCGAATCAGTCCATCGTTCCATGGCAGCGCGCTACTGGGGGCGACGGAGCCGGTGCCGGTGCTCGCCGGGTTGAACAGCGCCCCATGGTTCCCCGCTGCGGTCTGCAAGTAGCCCTGCGGGAACAACGACGCGTTCGCCGGATCCACGCCGGCACCACAGACCGGTCCATTGCCCGCGGCCTTGTAGATCGCGAGGCAGGTGAGCGACGTCGCCGCATCGTAGACGAGTCGCGAGCTCTGCCCGCTCGCGAGCATGTCGTCGACACCATCGAAGACGAGGCCTTCGGCGACGATCGTCGGCCGCTTCGTCGCCGTGGCCTGGGTAGCGGTAATGCCGGCGGCGCGGCCACCCACCGCGCCGATCGCGTCCCGGTGCGAGCTTCGATTCGCGACGATGTTGAGGCGCGCGTCCTTGATCGAGAAGAGGTTCGTGTTCCCGCCGAACTGCGCGACCAGCGCAGTGTTCGCGTCGATGACGCTCGTGACCGCGGGGCCGGCGCTCTGCGTCGCGCCGGTCACGGTCCCATTGGCGTTCCCCGCATAGTCGATCGCGTCGGCCCCATCCACGCCGAAGTGCTTGAAATCGACGGCGACGAAGCTGTTCACGACCTGACGCGGTTTGTTCTGCCAGGCGACGATGTCCGAGAGGGCCATCGCGCCCTGAAAATGCGCGCCGTACGCGATCTGCCCCTGCATGGCGGCCGAGATCGCCGCGCTGTTGTTGCCCCACGTGCTTCCCTTGCCGGTGTCGAGATTGAACGTGCCACTCCCCTCGTTCGGCGACACCGTTGCCGCGGTCGCGTCCACGCCGACACGTCCGGAGAAGATCTTCACGAGGTTGCCGGCACTCGCCGTGGCGTCGAACACCAGGGCGACGAAGCACCACATGTTGAGCGCGAGGGGTGCCGACGTCGTGATCGAGAGGCAGTGCGCCGTGCCACGGGTGTGCACGCCCTGGAGATCGCCCGTCGTGTTCGCCAATCGAAGCGCCTTGACGTTCGCGCCCTTCGACCAGATGACGCGATCCTTCGTGAAGGTCGTGAACCGGACCCACGCGAGCACCGTGTATGGGTTCAGGTCCGCGGCGAGCGCGAGCACCCCCGAGTCCGCACGGTCCGACACGGCAGCGCCGAGTGTCAGAGCGCCGGCCATCAGATCCTCCCGCCGCGTGGCATCACCGCGGTCGGCAACAGGACATGGGCAGCCTGTACGACCTTCATCGCATCATTCTCGAGGCCGATGTGACGCCTCACGTTGCCATCGCAACGGAGACGACCCCCAGAACCGACGCCAAGAACCTGCGATGTTATTTCAACAAATGCAACTGGCGCGCTGTCGTCGCCGAAGTCGCGTCGCCCGCTCACGCGTCGCCAGGGCTACGAGCCCCAGGTGAGATGCGTGAGCTGGATCA
>JBDTOD010000025.1:0-40960 GCA_039933415.1 bacterium | reverse complement strand
TTCGCGCACATTCCGTTCGTCGCGCTCCCGATCGTTGCGACGATCGGTCGCGGCCTCGGCGCGCCGATACGCACGGACGAGCGCGTCACGCGTCAGGCGCGCGCGCGATGAGTGCGTCCGACGTCGCCGCGATGGCGTCCGTGCTCGTCGGTTCGCCCGATCCGGAGATCGTCGCGCTGGAGGCCGAGCTTCGCGCCGCACAGCTCAACGCCGACGTCGCCGTGCTCGATCGGCTGATCTCGGACGAGCTGCTGTTCACTGGACCCGACGGACAGCTCGGGACCAAGGCACAGGACCTCGCCGCGCATGGCTCGGGCATCGTGCGCTTCCGTGCACACGAGCCGGAGGAGCTGCGCGTACGGCGAGTGGGTACCGAGGTCGCGGTCTCCGCACTACGCGCGCGACTGGCGGTGGAAGTCGGCGGCGCCCTCGCCGAGGGGACGTATCGCTACACTCGAGTGTGGGCGCGTGAAGGCGGCGCGTGGCGCGTGGTCGGTGGGCATGTTGCCGAGGTCGCGCACGCGTGAGTGCCAAGACGCCCCCAATCCCTCTTCGGGTCACCGTCGTCAACGGCGATCTCACCTTCATCCGTCCGCCCCTTTTTCTCGGGCACTACAGCTCCTCGAAGCTGAGCGGCGCCGAAGGTGTGATGAACCGCCTGATCGGCGGCGCCATGCAGAAGATGCTGGACGTGGGCGAGTACCCGTCGCAGCCGGGAACCCACCAGGTCTTTCTCAACAGCATTGGCGATCCCGAGAATCCGTGGCGTCCTCCACGGCCGGAAGCCGTGATCATCGTGGGATTGGGCGCGGAGGGCGAGCTGCGCGCCGTCGACCTCGTGAGCACGGTGCGCCAGGGAGTGCTCGCATGGGCGCAGCGACGGATGGAAGAGCCGGCCGCGCCGGCCGCGCTGGACCTGAGCGCGACGTTGATCGGAAGTGGTGGCTCCGGGATCTCCGCCGGACATTCCGCGCAGTTGATCGCCCAGGGTATCTGTGAGGCGAACGAGCATCTCGCGACGGCGGGTTTTCCGCAGGTACAGCGCCTTCAGCTCATCGAGCTCTACGAAGACCGAGCGATCGAGGCGTGGCGCGCGCTGAGGATCCAGGCCGAGGCCGCACCGAACGAGTTCGCCGTCGACGGCGCAATCGATCCGGGCGTCGGAGCGCTGTCACGCCCGCTCGACGCGAACTATCGCGGCGCGAGCTACGACTTCATCTCGGCGCAGACGAACGACGATCCCAAGGCGGGCACCTCGATCGACTATGCGCTGGACACCAAGCGTGCGCGCACCGAGGTTCGCGGCAAGAAGTTGCAGACAGCGCTCGTGCGCGACCTCATTGCCAGCGCGTCCACCGGCGACACCAACGACGCACAGATCGGCCGCACGCTCTTTCGGTTGCTCATCCCGCTCGAAGTCACGCCGTTCCTCAGCGGCACGACGGAGATGCTGATCCAGGTGGACGCCGGCACGGCGGGCATTCCGTGGGAGGTGCTCGACGTGCCCAGCGGGAGCGCGGACACGCGGCCCTGGGCAATTCGGAGCAAGCTGCTGCGGAAGCTCTGCACGCGTCATCCTCGTGAGCATCCGGTGGACGCTGATCTCGACGCGAGCGTTCTCGTCGTCGGCGAGCCCGCCGCGGACGAGACGTTCTATCCTCGATTGCCGGGCGCGAGGCTCGAAGCCACCGCGGTCGCCAGTTGCCTGACGGAGGGTCTCGGCAGCGAGTTCGTACGTTCGCTCATCAGCCCGGCCGACGAGAAGAAGAAGGGCGCCGACGCGGGCACGGTGATCAACGCGGTGATGGAGCGAGGATGGCGCGTGGTGCACGTGGCCGGCCACGGCGAGCCGCCCAGCGATGGGGTCACCGGTGGTGTGGTGCTGTCGAGCGGCTTCCTCGGTCCGAGCGAGATCGAGAGCATGCCGGTGGTGCCGGAGCTCGTGTTCGTCAACTGCTGCTATCTCGCGCAGCGCCCGGCTGGCCAGGTGCTGACGGACGCGCGGTCGATCACCGATCTCGCCAGGTTCGCCGCCACGGTCGCGGACAAGCTGATCGAGATCGGTGTGCGGTGCGTCGTCGCCGCGGGCTGGGCAGTGGATGACGCGCCCGCCTGCGCGTTCGCGACGACGTTCTACGACGCGCTGGTGCGCGGGCGCCGCTTCATGGATGCGGTCGACGAAGCACGCAACGCGGCACACGCGCTCGGCGGCAACACATGGGCCGCCTATCAGTGCTACGGAGATCCCGATTGGACCCTGCGCCGCGGCCCGTCCGGCTCGGCGCGTGCCGTGCTCTCGCCGTCGGCCGAGTTCGAGGGGATCGCATCGGCATCGACGCTGAGGCTCGCCCTCGAGACGCTCGAGGTGGGAAGCACCTATCAGAAGAGAGACACGGCGCAGCAGGCGAGCAAGATCTCGTATCTCGAGTCGCAGTACGGGACGCTCTGGGGTGACGACGGCGCGACCGCCGAGGCGTTCGGCCGAGCGTGGAAGGCGGTGGACGATCGCCCGCGAGCAATCGCGTGGCTCGAGCGCGCCGCGGCGGCGAACGATGGCCGTGCCTCTCTCGGCGCACTCCAGCAGATCTCCAACTTGCGCGCGCTCGAGGCATGGTCGTCCGTGGAGCAGGCACGCGACACGACCGACAAGGTCGCGCTACAGAAGACGCTCGAGAGTGCGCGCGCGGCGATCGCTGCGTCGCTTCAACTATTGGGGCGGCTCAACGACATCCAGCCGACGATGGAGCGACTGTCATTGCTCGGCTCCACGTACAAGCGGCTCGCGATGATCGAGACGCTCGCGGGGCGTGAAGACGCCGCGCGCGACGCGGTGATGGCCACGAAGAAGCACTACGAGGCCGCCGAACGGCTCGGCGAGGAGATCGCGCGCGATGGCGTCTCCTACCCTGCGCTCAACCGGCTGGCGGCTGAGCTTGTGCTGAACATCGGGAATGAGAAATGGAAGGGCTTCTCGCCCGGAGCGGTGAGCGTGGTCCGGAAGAAGATCGACGAGCTGGCGAATCGCGAGCCGAGCTTTTTCTCCGTGGCCGACCAGTCGAACCTCGAGCTTCTCGAGGCCGTGGCGGCGGGCAAGCTGGCGGAACAGGGGCCGGCAATCGAAGCGGCATACAAGGATCTCGCGGGACGCGTGAGCGCGCCGCGGCTCTGGCACTCGTTGCACGACCACAGCGAGTTCGTGCTGGTGCCGTACACCAATGCGGCCAGCCCTGCCGAGCGCAAGGCGGCGAGACGGATGCTCGGCGTGATCGGGGAGATTGTAGCCGCCCGCGCACCGACGCCATCTTGATGGCGTGCGTCTCTCTTCACGTCCGATTCGCCGCGGGACGGGGTCAGAGCCCGGGCTCTGACCCCGGGCTCTGACCCCGCCGTCTAATTCGCCGCGGTCATCCAATTCGGTGACGCACCTGCCGACACTCGGAAGGAACGCACGCACACTCCTCCGACTCGCCAGATACATGAAGCCGCTCGAACAGGTTAAATTCGGCAAGGACGACATCGCGAACGTGATTGGCCAGATGTCGACGCTCGAGATCGACGGGCTCGCCTTCGGGGCGATCGAGCTCGACGCCAAGGGCACTATTCTGCGGTACAACGCCGCGGAGAGCGGCATCACCGGTCGCGACGCGAGCGCGGTGCTCGGCAAGAACTTCTTTCGCGATATCGCGCCGTGCACCTCCACGCCGAAGTTCGAGGGTGTGTTTCGCAAGGGCGTGGCGTCGGACGACCTGAACACGCTGTTCGAATACACGTTCGACTACCAGATGACGCCGACCAAGGTGAAGGTGCACATGAAGCGGTCGATCAACGGGGGCTCGTTCTGGGTGTTCGTCAAGCGGCTCTGAGCGCGCGGGCCGTGCGTCGGTGACGGGCGGCGAGCTCGCGTGGTGGCGAGACGATGGCGTCTTGCATCGCTTCGTCTGCGACCTCATCGCCTTCGAGCTGGCGCGAGCGCGCCCGACCGCGTCGGAGCTCCTGTCGGCGCCGTGGGACACGACGCTCCACCTCGTTCGCGAGCTCGGGCTCGACTCGCTCGAGCTCATCGCGATCGCATCGGCGCTCGCCGAGTCGATTCACCTGCACGAAGCCGGGATCGAGGATCGGCTGCTCGTGCGCCCGACGCTCGGCGAGTGGGTCGCCATTGCCGGCGAAGGGCTCGAGACGTACTCGTCGACGATGACCTTCCGCACATCGGGCAGCCAGGGCGATCCGAAGCGGTGCACGCACGAGCTCTCCACGCTCTGGCAGGAGGTCGAAACGCTCGCGCCGCTCTTCGCCGACCGACGGCGCGTGCTCTCCGCCGTGCGCAGCCATCACATCTACGGCTTCCTGTTCAGCGTCCTGCTTCCGCGGGCGCTCGCGCTGTCGAATTCCAACGTGGTCGATCTCCGCCATCGATTGCCGACTTCCCTGCGCGCCGAGCTTCGCGACGGCGATCTGGTGATCGGCCATCCGGACTTCTGGCGCTCGGTGGCCAGCGTCGGTGCGGTGCCGTCCGGAGTCGTTGGCGTGACGTCCACGGCGCACTGCCCTGGCGAGCTCGCGCATCAGCTCTCGCGCGCTGGGCTCGACTCGCTCGTGCAGATCTACGGGAGCTCCGAGACCGCTGGCGTCGGCATGCGCTCCGATCCGGAGGAGCCGTACGCGTTGATGTCCTTCTGGGAGCGCGACGCGGAAGACACCGAGCGCCTCGTACGCGTCGCGCCGGACGGACGGCGTGTGTCGTACGTGCTCCAGGACACGCTCGAGTGGAGCGATGCACGTCGCTTCCGGCCGGCGGGCCGGATCGATCAGGCGATCCAGGTCGCTGGAATCAACGTCTTCCCGGACCGCGTGCGACGGGTGCTCATGGAGCATCCGGCAGTGCTCGACGCCGCGGTGCGTCGCATGTACGCGGACGACGCGAGCCGGCTCAAGGCGTTCGTCGTGGTGCGAAGCGGGTCTACCGGCGACGACACGCTGCACGCCGATCTGGAGGCATGGGTCGCGACGCATCTCACCGCGCCCGAGCGTCCGAAGGCGTTCACGTTCGGCGCGACCCTGCCACGCAATGCGGCGGGCAAGCTCACCGACTGGACAATGAACGAAGAGAGCCGGGGTCGGAGTCGCAGACTCTGACCCCGGATGCCTCTCCGCTATCGCTTCGCGTACGTCCGGCTGAATCCGTTGCGCGCGTTGGTCACGGTGAAGCTGCCGTCCGGGCGCGCGGAGATCTTGATCCAGAACGCTGGCGCGTGCGCCGGGTCGCTGTGCGCGCCTCCGGCCGCCACGGTCGTTGGACTCAGCACGCCGGCGATCGTCGCCATGCTGTCGACGTTGGCGATGAACACGCCTGGCGCGTTGTGCTCGATGCCGCCCGCGTACGACCAGTGCAGCGTCCAGATGTCCACGAGGCCGGGCGACGAGCGCAGCGTCTGGAACGTCGTCGGGGCGCCGCCCTTTCGCGTGCCGTTCTGCATCACCGCCACGCGCGGTCGCACGGAATGCACGAGCTCCGGTGAACCAGAGCGGTCGAGGCCATGGTGCGACACCAGGTAGAGATCGACCGTGCCGATCAAGTTGCGCGGGCAGACCAGGTCGAACTCGTTGTTCCACAGGAGGTCGCCGAGGTCGAGGATGCGGAAGCGGCCGAAGCCGATCACGCTGCCGACCGATTGCCCATTGTCATCAGGCGTTGGCGCGTCGGGCTTGCGCTGGAAGCTGGCGCACGTCGCCGCGTTGGACTGACCGGCGCCGGCGAGTGGCGTCGAGATCGCCCTTCCGGCCGACGTCACGATCCGCCAGTCGAGCCCCTTCACCGGCACGCTGTCTCCGGGCTTCAGCACCGTGTGCCTGGCCCTGGCGTACAGCTCCGCGTACGCGGCCTGGAATCCCTTCACCTGCTCGGGCGACTCGACGTTGGCGCCGTGATCCATGAAGTGTGCGACGGGCACGCGTTGTACGAGCGCGATCAGCCCGCCGACGTGATCCTGGTGATAGTGCGTGCTGATGAGGTAGTCGAGCTTCTTCACGCCGGCGACACCAAGCACTTCCATGATGCGGTCGAGATCGCGCGCGCCGGGATTGCCCGTGTCGATCAGAACGGTCTCACCGGACGGCGTGACGAACAGGGTCGCCTTCCCGCCTTCGGTGTCGACGACGTAGATGTCGAGCGCTTTCGCGGCGGGGGCCTGCGCGCGCAGGGACGCGGCCGTGACGGCGAGTGCGGTGAGCAGCGCGATCGAGCGAGTGCGACGGTTCATTGTCCAGCATCTCCTTGGCTCGGCGGTACGGCGGGCAGGACGACAATGTATCCCTGCGCGATCCGTGTTGGCGACGTGCAGGTTGGCCCCCTGTTGGCGGCGGGTCATGCCGAGCAGATTGGCCGGCGAGCGACAACGGCCCACACCTGGAGAGCGATGCCGAGCCGGCACCACATAGCGCGCAGTCGTTGCGGTCGTCTCGTCGTCGCGCTCGTGATCGCGAGCGCCTGCTCACGCCCCGGCGAGAGCGCCGCCCCGCCCGACGCCACCGGCATCGATTCGCTCAACGCCCGGCTCGAGCGCACGTATCACGACCACGACGCGGCGCGGTACGCCGCGCTGTTCACCGACAGCGCGATGTTCGAGTGGCCGGCCGTCCCCACCGTGCGCGGACGGCCGGCGCTTCAGGCGATGGCGAACGGACTCTGGCCCGCCCTGCCCGAGCTGGAGCTCAAGCTGATCGTCGGCACGCGACGGCTGGCGCCGACCCACGCGACGGAGATCGGCGCGTTCGAAGAGTCGTGGCGCGACAGCACGGGCGGTCGCACGACGGAGTTCGGCCGGTATGTGACCGTCCTCGCTCGGCAGAGCGACGGGAGCTGGCTGATGGATCGCTTCTTCGGATTCTCCGACTCGACGCACGCCTCACCGAAGGCGAAGTAGGAGACCGATGTCCGACAGCTCGCGTCGCGATTTTCTGAAGAACGGCGCGCTCGCCGGCGCCGCGATCGCGTTCGGCGATCCGGTGCTCAACGCGGCGCTCGCGGCCCCGCGTGGCGAGACCGGTGCGGGCTCGGTACACGCGTCGAACGCGGCAGCGCCGTCCTGGGTCGACCGCCCGATGCGCTGGGCGCAGCTCACCCTGGCCGAGGACGATCCGGGGACGTTCGATCCGACGTTCTGGCTCGACTACTTCAGGCGCACGAAGGCCGACGCGGTGTGTCTGAGCGCGGGCGGATGCGTGGCGTACTATCCCACCGACGTCCCCTTCCATCATCGGAGCCAGTGGCTCGCCGCGTCCGACCCGTTCGGCGAGCTGGTGAGCGGCTGCCGCAAGCTCGGCATGGTCGTCGTCGCGCGCACCGATCCGCACGCGACCTACGACGACGTACAGCAGGCGCACCCCGACTGGATCCACGTCACCGCCGATGGCACGCCGCGCCGGCATTGGGCGTCGCCCGAGATGTGGGTCACCTGCGCGCTCGGCCCGTACAACTTCGAGTTCATGACCGAGGTGAAGCGCGAGATCACGACGCGCTATCGGCCCGACGGGATCTTCATCAATCGATGGGACGGCTCGGGCCAGTGCTTCTGCGAACATTGTCGCACGAACTTTCGCGCGGCGAGCGGCTTCGAGCTTCCTCGCACCGACGATCCACAGGATCCGGCGCGGCACGCCTACATCCTCTGGCGGCAGGACCGGCTGTTCGCGCTCTGGCAGCTCTGGGACGGCGAGGTCCGGAAGCTCGTTCCTGATTCGTGCGTCATTCCGAACACGGGTGGCGGCGCGACGAGCTCGCTCGACATGGTGCGCATCGGCCAGCTCGCGCCTACGCTGATGGCCGATCATCAGGCGCGACGTGGCGTCACCGTGCCGTGGGCGAACGGCAAGCGCGGCAAGGAGTTTCGCGCGACGATGGGCCGCAAGCCGATCGTCGGGATCTTCAGCGTGGGGCTCGAGGAGCCGTACCGCTGGAAAGACTCGGTGCAGAGCGCGGCCGAGATCCGGCTCTGGGCGATCGACGGGATCGCGAACGGATTGCGTCCCTGGTACACGAAGTTCGCCGGCAGCGTGAACGACGCACGGTGGCTCAAGCCGGTGGAGAACCTCTACGGCTGGTGCGCGGCGAACGAGAAGTACTTGCGCAACGAGCGCTCGCTGGCTCGGGTCGGGCTGGTGTACTCGCAACAGGCGATGTGGTTCACGGGCGCGGAGCGCGCGCGCACCATGGACGACTCGGCGAACGGCGTCTATCACGCGTTGATCGAGGCGCGGATCCCGTTCGAGATGGTGCACGATCGTCTGCTCGACGAAGCGCATCTCGCGTCGCTGAAGACGCTCGTGCTGCCCGACGTCATCGCGCTGTCCGACGCACAGTGCGCGCAGCTCCGCGCGTTCGTCGAGCGCGGCGGCGGGCTCGTCGCGACGAACGAGACGTCGCTCCACGACGAGCACGGCGTCCGCCGAGGCGACTTCGGACTCGCGGAGCTGTTCGGCGTGAAGTTCAGCGGGCGCACCGAGCGCGGCATGCACAACGCCTACCTCCGCCTCGAGCATTCGTCGGCCAAGGGGAACCCGCTGCTTGCCGGACTCGAGGACGCGCCACGCATCATCCACGGCGTCAGTCGCGTCGAGGTGACGCCCACGGCGCAATTCGGGCCGGCGCCGCTGACGCTCATCCCGTCGTATCCCGATCTTCCGATGGAGAAGGTCTATCCGCGCGTGCCCCACACCGACGTGTCTCAGGCGTTCATGCGCGAGGTCGGCAATGGGCGCGTCGTCTATTTTCCGTGGGACGTCGATCGCACCTTCTGGGAAGTGCTCGACGTCGATCACGGCGTGCTGCTGCGCAACGCGGTCACGTGGGCGACGAATGAGCCGCCGGTAGTGACCGTGACCGGACACGGCGTGCTCGACGTCGCCGTGTGGCGGCAGGCGACGTCGGTCACCGTTCATCTGGTCAACCTCACCAACCCGATGATGATGAAGGGTCCGGTACGCGAGCCGATCGCCGTTGGTCAGCAGGTGGTACGCGTGCGACTGCCTGGCGTGAAGGCGTCGCGCGTGCGACTGCTCGTGGCGGGAGCGTCGGTGCAGCCGAGGCGATCCGGTGATTGGCTCGAAGTCA
The DNA here is from genome assembly GCA_039933415.1 of bacterium. Lineage (GTDB taxonomy): Bacteria > Gemmatimonadota > Gemmatimonadetes > Gemmatimonadales > Gemmatimonadaceae > AG11. The sequence continues at coordinate 31,851 of JBDTOD010000025.1, read as the reverse complement.
CGATACCGAGCATCCTCGAGCACGAGGTCGTGGCGATCGACGTATGACACCCACTCGGAGGCACCAGACACCATGAACGAGAGGTCGCTGTTCACCAAGTTCTGGACGAACGAGTCCGAGACGACGCGCAAGGTCATCGCGAGAGTCCCCGAAGGATCGGACTATCGTCCCGACGCGAATTCGCGAACGGCCAAGGACATCGCATGGCAGATCCTCTGCGAAGAGCGGATGCTCATCGAGGCATTCGAGACCGGCACGGCGCAATGGGCTCCGCCGCCGATGCCGGCGACGATGAAGGAAGTGATCGACGCATACGATGCCCACAGCGCCGAGATGCCCGATCGCTGGGCCCGCGTACCGGGCGAACAGTGGGACGGCACGCTCGAATTCTTCGGCAGGCCTCGATCCGCGCTGTCGATGGCGTGGGGATTCCTGTTCGACGTCGTGCATCACCGCGGGCAGCTCACCACGTACCTGCGGCCGATGGGCGCGAAGGTCCCGCAGATCTACGGGCCGAGCTTCGACGAGCCGTGAGGCGATCGGGTCTCCGGCAGCCAGCCCACTGAGCCGGTGCAGGCTTACTCCCCCTACCTCGCAAGGACGAACCCGATGCCCGACGCCGCATCCGACTCACCCGCCCCGCCGGCCAAGCGCCGCATCGCCATCCTCGGCGGCGGTTGCGGCGGGATGGCCGCCGCGTGGGGGCTCGTCAACTCCGAGCTCGCCGACACGCTCGACATCACGATCCACCAGCTCGGATGGCGGCTCGGCGGCAAGGGCGCGAGCGGCCGTAACGCGGCGATCGCGAACCGGATCGAGGAGCATGGTCTACACATCTGGGGCGGGATGTACGAGAACGCCTTCGCGATCATGCGCCAGGTGTACGGGCAGCTCGAGCGACCGGCGGGTACGCCGCTCTCGGTGTGGTACGATGCGAAGCAGCCGGAGTGCAGCGCGTTCCTGCCGCACAGCAACACCACGCTCGCGGAGTTCTACGGCGGCACGTGGCTGCCATGGAATCTCAACGTTCCATCCGACGACGACACACCGGGCGATGGCCGGCTGCTGCCGCCGGTGCGCGACTACCTCGCGCTCGTGCTCGATCTGATCGAGGAGCTGCTGTTCGGCGACGAGCAGCCGTGGCAGAAGCAGTTCGCGCCTCCTTCCGCCGCCGGTGCGCAGACGCCACTCGAGCGGCTCGGCGACGCAGCGCGCGACGTCGCCGACGATGTCGCTCGCCGCTTCGCCCGCGTGGCGTTCAAGCTCGCCGCGCACGAGCACGTGACCCGCTCCCGCCGCGGCCTCGCCGCACTCCCAGCTGATCCGAGCCTGCACACCGCGCAGCATCACGCCGCGATACACGAGCCGCTCGCGGATCTCGACGCGATGTTTCGGAAGTTCTTCGCGAATTGGCTCGACGATCATCCGGGGCTTCGCCGAGTGTACATGATCCTCAACCTCGGCTCGGCGGTGGTGCGCGGCGTGCTCGACGATCGGATCCTCGAGCGCGGCATCGACGTGATCGACGGCCTGGAGTTTCGCGCCTGGCTCGCGCAGCACGGCGCGTCGAAGATCACGCTCGACGGCGCGGTCGTACGCGCGTGGCACGACTTCTTCTTCGCCTTCCTGAACGGCGACGGCACGCAGCCCAGCTTCTCCGCTGCATCGGGGCTCCGCACGCTGTTCCGCTATGCGTTCACGTACCGCGGCGCCTTCTTCTGGAAGATGCAGGCGGGCATGGGCGACACGATCTTCGCGCCGATGTACGAAGCGTTGAAGCAGCGCGGCGTGAAGTTCGAGTTCTTCCATCGCGTCGAGCGGCTTGGGCTCGGCACCGCCAGCGACGGCTCACCGTGCGTGCAGACGATCGATATCTCTCGCCAGGTCGATCTGGCGCCAGGCGTGACCGCGTATGATCCGCTCGTCGTCGTCGAGCAGGTGAACTGCTGGCCGTCGGAGCCGCTGTATGACCAGATCGCTCCCGCGCAGGCCGCGCGACTCCAGGCTGAAGACATCGACCTCGAGTCGTGGTGGACGCCGTGGGCGTCGACCACATTGCCGACACTCGAGCGTGGCACCGACTTCGACGACGTCATTCTCGCGATTCCTCCCGCCGCCGCCGCGCATCTCACCGGCGAGTTTACCGATCACTCCGAGAAGTGGCGCACGATGCTCTCGAAGCTCGTGAGCAACCAGACCTTCGCCGTGCAGCTCTGGCTCGAGCCTCCGCTCGACGACCTCGGATGGCCGCACGGCTCCACCGTCGGTACCCTGTTCGCCAACCCGCTCAACACCTGGGCGAACATGGACCAGCTGTTGAAGCGCGAGTCCTGGAACGGGCGGCCGAACCCGCCGCGCTCGGTGGTCTACTTCTGCGGCACGATGACCGACGCCCAAGCCATTCCGCCGTTCGTCGACCATGGGTTTCCCGACGCGCAACACGCTCGCGCCCGAGAGAGCGCCGTCACCTGGCTCGACACGAATCTCGGGCCGCTGTACCCCGCCGCGTGCGAGCCGGGCATGTCTCAGCTCAGATGGAGCGTCCTCGATCGAGGCCTCGGCGAAAAGGGCGAAGAGCGTTTCGATCAGCAATACTGGCGGCTCAACATCGATCCGAGTGAGCGCTACGTGCTCTCGCTCCCGGGCGGTGTGAGCTACCGCATGCGCGCGCACGAGTCGGGCTTCAAGTACCTGTATCTCGCCGGCGATTGGCTGCGCACGGGCATCAACGCGGGGTGCGTGGAGGCCGCCGTGATGGGAGGGCTTCAGGCGTCGCAGGCGATCAGCGGGTTTCCGAAGGTGATCGTCGGGGATGATCTCTAGTCACCGTTTTCGAGCATCGGTGCGCCACGACGCTTCGTGTCCAAGCGCACGCGCTCATAGACCACGGCACTGAGCCCCGCGACCAGCGCGCCGAGGCTCCATCCGCCCAGGACGTCGGTCGCCCAATGGACGTCGAGGTACACGCGACTGCCGCCGATCAGGAGCGTCGGTACGGTGCCGAGCGCCGCACTCGCAGCGCCAGAGAGCATTCGCTCGCGCCACAACACATAACCGAGAATGCCGAACAGCGCGGCCGATGACGTGGCGTGGCCGCTGGGAAACGCGAAGGTTCGTTGATGCAGTCGTTCCGCGCCCGCTGGCCTCGCACGACGGTAGCCCTTCTTGATGGCGATGAAGAGGGCGAGTGCGACGGTCGGCGCCAGCACCACCGCACCGGCAATCGGTAGTCCTCGCTGTTCGCGAAGCCAGGCCGCCGCCACTCCCGTCAGCGGGATCAGCACGGTGGGCGATCCGACGTTCGTCACGACGAGAAAGAACCGGCGCCCGACGTCGGTTTGTCGCGCGAGCACCCAGGTTCTCACCGGCTCGTCGAATGGTGCCGTTTCGTGATCGAGGACGTCCTCGCCAATCTTGGCACAGGCGGCGATGGCGACCGCGATCGTGGCGGCGAGCGACGCGGTCTGCGCGGCCAGCCGTCGAGGCTGTCGAGTAATCCGGGGTGTATTTCGTTGCGTGGACACTGAAGCCTCGAGAACTGTTTAGCGCGCTGAAACGAGCGTCTTCACCGCTGCCGCCGCCTGCTCGCCGCCGAGCACCGCGCCTTCCACACTGCCGATCTCGTAGCCGTTTCGAATCCAGTCGCCCGCGAGGGCGAGATTGCCATAGCCCGACTCGTCGGCGCGCAGCCGGTACTGGAGCGTGCCCTTGTGCACCTGCGTGTACGCTTCGACCGGCCCGATGTTCACGCGAATGGACTGCGTCGACAGTAGCTCCTCTCCCTTCACCCCTTCGTCGAGGGCGACGAGCTTCTCCCAGTCGAGTCCCACGGGGTTGGACGGATGCGTTCCGTTCGGCCAGAGCGGACCGACGTACGACCGACAGAAGCGCGTCGCGTTCTCCATCGCCGAGAGCGCGCGCAACGCCGGATAGCCTGCCTCGTCCGGACCGGGATACACCGATGGCGCGCCTTCGAACGCGCCGAACAGCGTCGCGATGCCGCCAGGTGTCTTGTCGGGCGGCCACGTCTCCGCCGCGACGAGCTGCACCGCGTTCTCCCAGGTGGCGAGCGGTTGATAGTAGCCCGACAGCACCGCTTGCCCGTACGGCCATCCCATCTCCTCCATCGTGGGATACAGCCAGAGCCGCAGCGACTGGGTCTCGGTGGTGCCGAGGTTGAGCATGTTGCGCCATGCGTCTTTCTGGTCGATCAGCTTGGCGCAGTACCAGCGCGTCGTGGCGACCGGCAGCGCGTACACGGCGACGTCGAAGTCGGTGCCGCGCTTCAGATCGAACTGCTCGCCCACGGACGGGGCATAGAACGAGAGCAGATCGTTGGCCCCGGTAACAGGCGGCGCGATCTGATCCACGAGCGGTTCGTCGGGCCACACCGGACGCCCGTTCGGCAGCTGCATGAACGGTTGGTACGACGCGGGGTCGCCGCTCTTCAGCGTGACCTGGCGCTCGACCGTGATCGCCTCGATCGACCGTCCGTCGACGGAGGGAACGAGATCGCGCACCCGATGGAAGTACATGAACTTCACACCGCGATCGGACAGCACTTGATAGAGCGGCGCGATGATCGAGTCGCCCACCTCGTAGCTGAGCTGGAACGCGATCGCTCCTTCGTAGGTCAGCGCCAGCCGCAGGATGGCGCGCAGCCCCATGCCGGCCGACATGTCGGGGCGGTCGATGTCGCCGTCCGCGTACGCGGCGATCGCGTTGTACCACGTGGTGATCGGCGCCGACCAGACGGTTGCCTCCTGTGCGCCCCACCGGGTGAGCCACTCGCGGAAGTCGTACTGGTCGATCCGGTCGTAGCCGCCGTTGGAGAGCACATCGTCCTCGATGAGTCCGATCATGACCGTCGTCGCGATGTCGATGAGCTGCCACAACCGGCGCGCGTCGATGTGTGTCTTCGAGAGGTTTCCGAGCAGCGACCACGCCCAGCTCCGAAAATGCGTGAGCAGCCAGACGATCGCGTCGCGCACGGACTTCGACTTCTGGATGTCGGCCTCGAGCCTGGTCGCGAGTGCCTTCACGAGATGTAACGCCCCCACGCCGACGTAGTGCTCGAGCTTGCCCAGCTCTCGGCCGATGAGCTCACCCATCCGCTGCCACCAGTGCGGCTCCTGCGTCGACGTCGCGCCCTCGTCGGTGAGCATGCCGCTCGCCTCGGTCGTGGACGCGAAGCCGATCATCCAGTCGGTCACTCCCGCGATCGTCGCGCCGAGCGTGAGCGGCGCGCGACCCTCGCGCTTCGTCCCCGGCGGCGTGCCGCTCCCCGGGACGCGGATCGTCCACGTCTCCCAGTTGCCGTTGAAGAACTCCTTGATCGCCACGTTGCTGCATGCGATGAACTGGCTTTCATAGGAGCCGAAGCGCGTGTCGCCTTTCGCCTCGAGCTCCTCGAACACTTGCGACGCCAGACGAAACGCCGCGTCGTACGCGCCGAACAGATAGTGCGTCCCGTTGATCTCGATCCGGTTCGCCGGCCCTTTCCTTCCCTGCCCGCACTTTCCGCCCACACGCCATCCCGACTGATAGATCGTGACGGCGTACTTCGCGCGAAGCTCCGGCGTGGCGCTGAGCTCGAACGCCGCCGCGAGGCCCGCGGGGCCCCCTCCTAGAATCGCGACCTTCGTCTTGGCGGTCATGGCTGCGGTGAGTTGGTGAGTTGGATAGTTGGATAGTTGGTCGGTCGATTGGTGAGTCCACCGCCTGGACCCCACCCAGCCTGGAAGCCCGGAGGAGAAACGTCCATGCCGGTTGTCGCCGGGGCTGTCAGTTCACTAGTTCACCGACCAACTAGCCAACTATCCAGCCAACCAACTCACCAGGTTAACTAGCCCGCCTCTCCACGCGGGAATACTATTGCGCCACCATGGACACGCTCCAACAGCTCGCGCCCCATCTCTCCAGGCTCGAACTCGCGGCAGCGCTCGGCGCCGATGCCGATGACGCCTCGTCATCCGTCGCAGCGCTGCGTGCCGCCGTCCTGTTCACGGACTTCGCCGGCTTCACCGCGCTCACCGAGCGGCTCGCCGCCGAAGGGCCGATTGGCGCCGAGCGGTTGTCCGAGATCCTGAATTGGTACTACGGCATCCTCACCGACGCGATCGGGCGCCATGGTGGGGACACGGTGCTCTTTGCCGGCGATGCGCTGCTCGCGGTGTTCGACGCCGACACGGAAAGCGACGCCGACGCGACGAGGCGCGCGGCTGCGTGCGCGCTCGACATCCAGCGCCGGCTCGCGACGGCGCCGCCGCCGCACGACGCGACGCTCGGCCTGCGCTGCACGCTGGGCGTCGGTGCCCTGACGTCGCATCGCGTCGGCGGTATCGGTGGCCGATGGCTCACGATCCTCGGGGGCGACCCGCTCGACGCTGTGTTTCGCGCTGACTCGATGGCGCGGCCGGGACTCGTCGTCGCCACGGCGTCCGCATGGCGAGCGATCGCCGAGCGGGCGAGAGGCGAGTGGATCGCCAGCGATGAGGTGGCGCGCGTGCATGAGGTGTCCGGCGAGGTCGCGCTGGCGGGAAGTGCCAAGATCCCGATGGCGCCGCCGTCTGGCAAGGGCATCGAGCGCCTGGTGATCCCGGTGCTGCGCGACCGGCTCTCGCGTGGTCAAGCGGAATACCTGTCCGAGTTCCGCGACGCGAGCATCGTGTTCGTGCAGATGCAGACGGTGAACCCGGGCGACCCCTCGGACCACGCACTGCTGCACGCCGCCGCGCTCGCGACCCAGGAGGAGACGGCGCGACTCGACGGCACGCTCTACCAGATGCTGCGGGACGACAAGGGCTGCTCCGCCGTGATCGCGTTCGGCCTGCCAGGCCAGGCGCACGACGACGACGCCGCGCGCGCGGCCGAGGCGGCGCTCGCGGTGTGTCGTCGACTCGGCGATCTGCGCGTCGGTGCCGGCGCGGGAATCGCCACCGGGCTGGTGTTCTGCGGCGCGTACGGCGGCGGCACTCGGCGCAACTACGGCATCCTCGGCCCCACGATCAACCGCGCCGCGCGGCTCATGCAGGTCGCGGGATCGGGCGTCGTGATGGACGAGATGACGAGCGCTCGCTCCGCGCGGTGGCTCCACTCGCTCGAGCTCGCGCCGATCCAGGTCAAGGGCATCGCGACGCCACTGCGAGTATTCGAGCCGACCTCGCGCCGCGGGCAGCATAGTCCGCCGGCCGAGGGACCCGTACACCAGATGGTCGGTCGCGCGAGCGAGGAAGCGCGCATCGTCGCGCACTTCGCCGCGCTCCGCGAGCGCGACGCCGGCGGCTCGATCGTGATCGAGGCGGATGCAGGGATGGGGAAGTCCACGCTGCTCCGGCGCGTCGTCGAGCTCGCGCGCGCACGCGACCTGCGCGTGCTCGAGGGCGCCGCGGATTCGATCGAACACTCCACGGCCTACCTCGCGATGCGCCCGGTCTTCCGCTCGCTGCTCGCGATTCCGTCGGACGCCCGCGCCGATGACGCGCGAGCCGCCGTCACCAACCGGCTCGAGCCGATGTCGCGCCGGATGCGCGAGCTCGCACCCCTGCTCAACGTCGTGCTGCCGCTGGAGATCCCCGAGAACGAGCTCACGTCGCAGATGAGCGGTACGATCCGCGCGGCGAATCTCACGGACTTGCTCGTCGCACTGGTGGAGTCGGCGGCGATGGAGCAGCCGCTCGTGCTCGCACTCGAGGATCTGCACTGGATGGACGACGCATCGCTCCAGCTCTGTGCGCGCATCGTCGAGACGCTGCCGCGCGTGCTCGTCATCGCGACGGTCCGCCCGATGACGCCAGAGCCTCCGTCGATCACTCGGCTCACGGCGGGCGAGTCGCGCGAGAAGTTGCTGCTCGGAACGATGTCGCCCACCGAGATCGTCGAGCTGCTCCGCCGCCGGCTCGCGGTCTCGACGATTCCCGTCGCCGTGAAGGAGCTGATCCTCGCCAAGGCGGAGGGCAATCCATTCTTCAGCGAGGAGCTGGCGCTCACCCTGCGCGAGTCGGGCGTGATCATCGTCCAGGATGGCGAGTGCCGGCTCGCGAGCGTCGGGGCACTGTCGGCGGTGAGCTTGCCCGGCACGGTGAAGGGCGTCATCACGAGCCGCATCGACCGGCTCACCTCGGACGCGCAGCTCACGCTCAAAGTGGCGAGCGTGCTCGGACGCAGCCTCGAGCGCTCGACGTTGGAGAGCGTTCATCCCGGTCGCGGTTCGCTCGCCGATGGGCTCCGCGATCTGGAGTCGGCCGAGCTCCTGGTGGCCGAGCCCGACGACGAAACGCGTCTCGTCTTCCGCCACGCGCTCATCCAGGAGACGGCGTACGGCTTGATGGCGTTCGCGCAGCGCCGGCCGCTGCACGCCGCAGCGGCGGCGTACATCGAGCACGCGCATCAGGCGGACCTGACGCCGTACTACGCGCGGCTTGCCTATCACTGGTCGCGCGCCGAGCGGCCGGAAAAGGCAGTGCGTTACCTGGGCGAGGCGGGCAAGCAGGCGCTCGAGTCCTACGCGAATCAGTCGGCGATCGACTTTTTCACCGAGGCGATCAAGCTGGATGAGACGCTTCGCGGACCGCTGCGCGTCGATCCCCTGCGCGCGAGCTGGCACCGGCAGCTCGCCGAGGGCTCGTACTCGCTGATCGAGTGGGATCAGGCACGGACGCACTACGAACAGGCGATCCAACTGTCCGGCTTCCCGCCTCCACGATTTGGCCTCGCCACGCCCGCGCAGGTGTTCAAGCACATCGGCAGCCGCTTCGCCCCCCGCATCGTCGCCGGCGATCACGAGCAGCTCACGCCGGCCGAGCGCGAGCGCTGCATCGAAGCGCTCCGCGCGTGCGACAACCTTCAGGTCGTCTACCTCTGGCAGGGGAATCGTCTCTCGCTCGCCCACACCGTGTTCGAGGGCGCCAACATCGCCGCACGCGTGGGGCCGAGCGCGGAGTCCGCGTTCGCGCGAGCGATGCTCGGCTACCTGCTCGTGATGGCGGGAATGCGCGAGACGGCCGAGCGCGACCTGCGCGCCGCCGTGGCGATGGCGGAGGCGTCCGGCCAACTGCTCCAGCGCGTGAGCTGCAACATCTACCTCGGCATGACGCTCAGCCTCCTCGGCCGGCCGATGGAAGGGATCCCGTATTTGCAACTCGCCGACGATCTCGTCAGCCGGCTCGGTGCGGGCCTGTGGAAGCATCGTGGCAAGTACATGCTGGCCGAGCCGCACCTCATGGTGGGCAATCTCGATCGCGCGAGCGAGCTGTTCGGCGATTGCGCGACGATCTCGATGAGCGTCGAGCCGCCGATCACCGGATTCGCCAACGCGATGCGCGCGCTGTGCTGGATTCGGCAGGGTCGCGTCGAAGAGGCGATCACGCTCGTTCAAGGACCATTCGGCATCCGTCTCGTGCGCGACAACCCGATCGGACTGCAGCTCTACAACACACTCGGCGCGCTGATCGAAGGTCATCTGTGGAGCGGCCAGCTCGACGAGGCGCTCGCGGCCGCGCGCGAAGGCGTCGTCATTCCCGAGCGTGGCGACGACGCGAACTCGTTCTTCACCGGCTATAACGGACACTCAGCGGTGGCGCGTGCGTTTCTCTCGCTCATCGAGCAGCGACGGGCCGGCGAGGCGGGCACGCTGCCGAGCGAGGAGGAGCTGTGGCCGCTGGCGCGCCGCGCGCTGAAGAACTTCCGCAAGGGCGCGAAGCTCTTTCCGGGCGCGCGCGCGCCGTTGCTTCTTGTGGAGGGACTCTCGCTCCAGCTTGAGGGCCGGCACGCGGCCGCGCGGACTGCGTGGCGCGAGTGCGTCACCGTCGCGACCAAGGCGTCGATGGCGTACGAGCGCGCGATGGCGCTGTACGAGCTCGGACGACACTCCGCCGATCCGGCCGAGCGCGCTGCCAAGCTGGGTGAAGCGGGCAACGCGTTCGGGCGGCTCGGCATGCCTCGCTACGCGGAGCGCTGCGTCGAGGTGGAGCGCACGACGGGCGCACACGCGGTGGTCGCATGATCGACCCGACGCGCAAGAAGGTCGCGATCATCGGTGGGGGACCGTCTGGCATCACTGCCGCATACTGGCTCACGTCGACGCCCGAGCTGCGCGCGCGCTACGAGGTGACCATCTATCAGATGGGCTGGCGCATCGGCGGCAAGGGAGCGAGCGGTCGCAACAGGAAGATCGCCGATCGCATCGAGGAGCACGGGCTGCACATCATCTTCGGGTTCTATCAGAACGTGTTCGCGATGATGCGCGGTGCGTACGGCGCGATCAAGCGAAAGCCCGACGCACCGTTGTCCACGTGGCGCAAAGCGTTCCATCCATTGTCGGCGGGAGTGATGGAGGACGACTTCCGCGGCACGTGGCAGCCGTGGATCGAGCAGTTCCCGCGGAACAACGAGGTACCGGGCATCGGGCCGGCGCTGAATGGCCCGCTCGACTATCTCGTCATGCTGCTTCAGATGGTGTACGGTGCCGTGTTCGGCTGGCCCGCGCAGGCGCGCGTGGAAGAGGCGCTCTTTCCCACTGGGAACAGCTGGGAGGAGAGCGATGCGCAGGGAACGCCCGAAGAGACGTGGCTCACCTCGCTCTTTCTCGACGGCGTCAATGGTTTCTTCCGGCTGAGCTGGTGGCTCGACGTGCACGCCCGCTGGCTCACGGCATTTGTCGGCTTCGTGCGCCGGCTGGTGTGGAACGCGGTGCGCGTCGTCGTGTCGCGTTTCGCTGGCCCGCACCGCTTCTGGACGGCGGTCGATCTCCTCTGGGCGACGTACGTCGGCATCGTGCGCGACCGACTGTTCGCGCCTGGCGGATTCGACGCCGTGGACGAGTACGATTTCCGCGATTGGCTCGGCAAGCACGGTGCACATCACGTGACGATGTGGTCGCCGTACACCCGCGCCATCTACGACGCCGCCTTTTCGTACGACGACGGACGCGCGTCGCGAGAAGAGATCAGCGCCTCGGTGGGACTTCGCACCCTCGTGCGCATCATGTTCACGTTCAAGGGGGCGATGTACTACAAGATGCAGGCGGGGATGGGCGACACCATCTTCGGCCCGCTCCATGAAGTGTTGAAGCAGCGTGGCGTGGAGTTTCGCTTCTTCCACAAGGCGTCCGCCGTCCGCCTCTCCAGCGACGGCACCAGCGTCGCCAGCATCGACTTTCAGCAGCAGGTGGACCTCCTCTCTGGCGATCCGTCGAGCTATGCGCCGATGTACGACGTGCTCGGGCTCCCCTGCTGGCCGTCCGAGCCGCTCTGGGAGCAGGTCAAGGACGCGAGTCACTATGCCGAGATCGATCTCGAGTCGTACTACTCCGGATGGAATGGAGTGCGCACCGTCACGATTGATGCCGGCACGCACTTCGACGAGGTGATTCTCGCGACGCCGGTGCAGACGCTCCCCTTCCTCTGCAGCGACCTCCCGCAGTGGAGCGAGAAGTGGCGGCAGATGGTCCATGGAGTGAAGGCGGTGCAGACGCTCTCGTTCCAGATCTGGCTCACCGACGATCTGAAGCAGCTCGGTTGGACCGGACCCGAGCTTCCGCTGCTCAGTCTCTACGTTCAGCCCTACAACACCTGGTCCGACATGAGCCAGGTGCTCCCGCGCGAGAGCTGGCCGCCGCACGTCTCGCCACTGAACGTGAGCTATTTCACCGGCGCGCAGCCGGGCCCCGACGAGCCGCCGCCCGCGACGGACACGGATTTTCCCGTGCGCATGACGGAAGACGCTCGCCGCCTCGCGCTGGCATATCTGGAGAAGCACCTCACCACGCTGCTTCCTGGCGCGATGGATCCGGACGCGCCGCCGTCGATCGACTGGAAGCTGTTGGTGGATCTGGACCCGACCCGCGTCGGCGCGGCACGCTTCGCGTCACAGTATTGGCGCTCGAACTGCGACCCGCACGAGCGATGCACGCTCGCGCTGCCGGGCACGGGTAAGCTCCGCATCCGCGCCGATGACACGGGCTATGCAAACCTCACGATCGCCGGCGACTGGATCGACAACGGGATCCATGTCGCGTGTCTCGAAGGCGCCGTGATGGGCGGGATCTACGCGGCGCGCGCGGTCGCCGGTGTGAAGTTCCCGATCATCGGAGAGATGCTGAGCGAGACGGTGCTGGGGCGCGTGTAGATCGTCGCAGCGCCGCGGTCCGAACGACGGAGCGCGGATCTTTGCGGATGACGCGGAAAGGGCCGGATGACTACAACGGCAACAATGGCATGTCAATCGGGGGCGCGGAGAGCTGCAACTGTAACTTCTTTGGGCTTCGGGGAAAGATTACTCCGCCGCAACCTCAAAGAATCAGGGCTGCGGTTTGTTCCTTTTTGAAGGGAGGAAGTAGCCTCCCGACGGAGCTGTGATCCGGCCGTTTCCGCGCCATCCGCCGAGATCCGCGTTCCGTCGCTTTTCGGCCCGCCGCGGACATCTCAAACGCCGATCCGAGCCCGCAGCGCCAAGAACCGCGCCTCGCGCCTGAGCGGCGCATACGCCGGCCGCACACCGATGTACACCATCTCGGGATCGCGCGCTTCGGCCGCGCGCTCCAGCGCGTCCAGCGCAACGTCGGTCTCTCCCAGCGCGGCGTGCACCTGTGCCGCGAGGCAGGGAGACACGTGCCGAGCAGCGGCGGTCGCCTCGAGCTGGCCGAGCAAGGCGCGTGCGTCCTCGCGCTTCCCGTTTCGTGCCAGCGTCTGCGCGAACGCGGCGATCATCTCCGGCGTACCGCCCGACTTGCCGATCGCCGCACGCAGCTCGACTTCCGCGGCGTCGAGGTCGCCCGCATCGCGCAGCGCACCCCCGAGGAAGTAGTGCGACATCACGAAGTTCGCGTCGATCTCCATTCCTCGTCGCAGCGCGCGGATCGCGCCCGCCGTGTCCCCCGAGAGGTGATACACCGCCCCCACGCTCGCTGCCATCACCATCGAGAGCGGATCGAGTGAGCGCGCGCGATCGATCGCCGCGCGCGCCTCGTCGAGCCGCCCGCGCGGGATGAGCAGGTTGAGCGCACACCACTGCCATGCGGTCGGATAGCGGGGGTTCAACGCCTTGGCTCGATCGAATGCGTTCTCCGCGCCGTCCCAGTCCCAATCGTACAGCGCGCGCACGGAACCGAGCGTCGCGTGCGCTTCGCCCAGCGCGGGATGGATCGCCAACGCCTGCTCCGCCGCGGCGCGAGCGCGCGGCATCACCGCCGCCGCCGGCTGCGCGCCATAGACGCCGAGCATCAACAGCGAATCGGCGAGCCCGGCGAACGCGAGGGCGAACTCGGGATCCTGGCTCGTTGCCTCTTCGAAGAACTGCGCAGCGGCGTGCAGGTCGGACTCGGTGCGCTTGTTGAGCGCGAACCGCCCGCGCAGGTAGAGCTCGTACACCGCGCCCGCCACATGATCGCGCGTTCCCGTCGTGGACGATTGGAGCAGCGTCGCCGACAACGCGTCGGCGATCGCCCGTGCGATGTCGTCCTGGATCTCGAACGCGTCGTCGAACGAGCGGTCGATACGGTCCGACCAGAGCTGGAACCCGTTGCGCGCGTCGATGAGCTGCGCGGACACGCGAACCCGCCGGCCGGACAGCCGCACGCTTCCGTCGAGCACCGACGTCACGCCAAGCTGCTCGGCGATCTCGCGAACGTCCACGTGCCGCCCCTTGAAGGCGAACGACGACGTGCGCGCCGCGACGCGGATCGTGCGCAGGCGGCTGAGCGTCGTCATGATCTCTTCGGTGATGCCATCGGAGAGGAACTCGTTGCGCGGGTCGGCGCTCAAGTTCTCGAACGGCAGCACCGCTACCGACGGCAGGTCGTCGTCGGTCGCGATGCTGCCGCGCCGCTTCGGAGAGAACGCGCGCCCCACGACCGTGGCGCGCGACACCGCGTTCCCCTCGGGATTCGTCAGCATGCGCGCGAACGCACCCGCCGTCCGCGGCCGGTCGTCGGGCTCGAACGCGAGCGACGCCGCCACGGCGTCGTCCACGTGCGCCGGCACATCGGGCCAGCGGGTCGCGACGCGCGGCGCATCCTCGGTGAACCGCTGCGCGATGAGCGCGTGCGCGCTCTTGGCCGAGAAGGGGATCGTGCCGCACAGCATCTCGTAGAGGACCATCCCGAGCGAGTACACGTCGCTTCGCCCGTCGATCTCGTCGTTCCCCGCCGCCTGCTCCGGACTCATGTAGGCCGGCGTGCCGAGGATGAAGCCGCGCGACGTCGCGGCCGAATCGCTGATCGCACGCTTCAGTGCCCGCGCGATGCCGAAGTCGGCGACGACCGCGTGACCGCTCAGCAAGAGGATGTTCTCCGGCTTGATGTCGCGATGCACGATCCCCGCGGCGTGCGCGTAGTCGAGCGCGTCGGCGATTTCCCTTGAGAGCGCGATCGCCTCGTGAAGCGGAACACGCTGCTCGCGCTCGAGACGGCCGCGTAGCGACTCCCCCTCGATGAACGGCATCACGTAGTATGGCGTCGCCCCGATGCTGCCCGAATCGAGCAGCGGGACGATGTTCGGATGCGTCAGCCGCGCGGCGACGTGGATCTCCCGAACGAATCGCGTGGCGTCGTCCGTGCCGGCGAGCTCGCCTCGCAGCAACTTGATCGCCACCCGTCGGTCGTGCTTCGCGTCCACGGCCAGATACACCGTCGCCGCCCCGCCACTGCCGACCAGCCGTTCGACGCGGTACCCCGGAGCGAGGGCCTGCTGGATGAACTCGATTGAGGAGACGGTCTCGTCGGGCAAGGCGGCGGCGCGCGAGCCTGGAGTTCCGGGCGGACGGGCGGGGGGCGGGGACGCGTGAAGTATAGGCGGCGAGAACCGAACTGCCACTGCTTCACGCTGAACGGCCGCCGCCGTGCCCGCTCGAGGCAGTTTTCAAGAGGCTCAAGGGGGTCAGCATCGTTGAAATTCGCCCATGGCCCGGCGCGTTTTTCAACGATGCTGACCCCCCTTGAAAAATGGTCGTCCAGGCGAGAAAACGGCCCGGCGTACACGTCGTCGTCATTGCGGCTTAGTTTGCTCGCGTGCCTCCCCTGATCTCCCTCACCAACGTCACCGTCGTCCGCGACGCCGACGCCCTCCGCCCCGCCCTCGACGACGTCTCCCTCTCCATCGGCGCCGGGGAGCACGTCTGCATCCTCGGCCCCAACGGCTGCGGCAAGTCGACGCTCATCAAGACCATCACCCGGGAGTGCTATCCGCTCAGTCGGCCCGGCACCTCCGTGCGCATCCTCGGACGCGACCGGTGGAACGTCTTCGAGCTCCGGACGCTGCTCGGCATCGTCACTCCCGATCTGCTCGCCGCCTGCTCCACCGAGGCGACGGGGCGCGACGTCGTGCTCTCGGGATTCTTCAGCAGCACGCGGATCTTCCCCAACCACTCGCCCGACCCGACGCAGCTCGCCCTCGCCGACGCGCTCCTCGCGCGGTTCGGCGTGGCGCACCTGGCAGAGCGACCGGTGGCGCGGATGTCGTCCGGCGAGGCGAAGCGCGTGCTCATCGCCCGGGCGCTCGTCCACTCGCCCACGTCCCTCCTGTTCGACGAGCCCGGCAATGCACTCGACATCGCCGCCCAGATCCAACTGCGCGACACGCTGTCCGAGCTGGCCCGGTCCGGCGTCGGCGTCGTCCTCGTGACGCATCACGTCGCCGAGATCGTTCCCGAGATCGAGCGAGTGGTCATGCTGCGCGACGGCCGGGTCGTCGGCGACGGACCCACTGGCGAGATGCTGACGTCGGCTCGCCTCTCGGCGCTCTTCGGCGTCGAGGTGGACGTGGAACAACGCGACGGAGTGTATCGGTTGAGGTAGAGCACGGCGTATCTTTGTCGTAGCCCTCGTCCGACTTTCACCTCGATCGAATCACTCTGAATGATGACCTCAGGAGAGCGTCGCCTGGCCTGCGTCCTCGCCCTCGGCGCGTCGCTCGCCTGCTCGTCCAAGAGCACGCCGCCGACTGGAACGCAGAACTCCACGCCGCCCGTCGTCACCACATGGACGCAAGTGTGGAGCGACGAGTTCGACGGATCCTCCGGCACGCTCATCGACGCGACGAAGTGGAACTACGATCTCGGCGACGGCTGCACGAGCGGGAACTGCGGCTGGGGCAACAACGAGAAGGAGTACTACACCAGCTCGACGGACAACGTCTCGCTCAACGGCCAGGGGCAGCTCGCGATCGTCGCGCGCGCCGCAACGGGACTGACCTGCTTCTACGGTCCGTGTCGCTACACGTCGGCCAAGATCACGACGCGCGGCAAGATGTCCGCGGCGCCCGGCCGCGTCGAAGCGCGAATCAAGCTGCCGACGGGTCAGGGGCTGTGGCCCGCCTTCTGGATGCTCGGCAGCGGATTCCCCGGCGTGCCGTGGCCCGCGGCGGGCGAGCTGGACATCATGGAGAACAAGGGAAGCCAGTCCGTCACCACGAGCTCGGCCATCCACGGGCCCGGCTACTCCGGCGCGACGCCAATCGCGCATTCGAACTCCCTCTCCGCTCCGCTGTCCGACGCGTTCCACGTCTTCGCTGTGGAATGGGACAAGGACCACGCGTCGTTCTTCGTGGACGGCTTCGCGCACTACACCGTGCTGCGCTCCGACCTGCTGAACTACGGTCCCTCGGTCCTCGACCAGGGATACTTCGTCATCCTGAACCTCGCCGTCGGCGGCAACTTCGACGGCGATCCGAAGTCGGATGCGATCCTCCCCGCGACGATGCTCGTCGACTACGTGCGAGTGTTCACCGCGACGACGAAGTGATCACGCCATGCGCAACGCGATGCGCAACGCCATGCGCGTGACGCGCTCGGCGCACTGGCGTCGCGTGTCGCCGAGCGATGGCGCGCGCCAGCAGGGCGAGCGCCACGTGACAGAGGTGTGCGCGACACGCGCGAACTGATCGGCCCGCACCGTCATCCATGCCTTCGGCCCCACATCGCACTGCGCTCGATCACGCGCGCCGGCAGCTCGCGCTGCTCGCCGCGACCGAGCAGGCGTACCTCGACTCGAGCCCCTATCGCCTGGTGCACGAGCACGACGCGCGCGCGGGCCGGTACCTCGTGCACGTGAAGGTGGCGTCGCCCATGCCCGATGACATCGCTCGACTCTCCGGCGACGTCGTGCGAGGTCTGCGCGAATCGCTGGATGCGCTCGCGACGAGCCTCGCCGGCACGACCACTCGCTTCCCCATCTTCGAGTCGCTCGTGCTCTTCGCGCAGCGCGCCCGCAAGTCGATCGCGCCGATGACCGACGAGGCACAGGCATATCTCGAGGAGCTGCAGCCGTATCACGCGATCGGGGGTTTCCGGAACGGTCCGCTCTGGATGCTCCAACAGCTCGACACCACCGACGTCCTTCGACTGACGGGTTCCGTGCTCGGCGCGATCGTTGGCGTCAACACGCAGCGCGACGTATCGCTCGTCGGCGAGCCGGTCGTCACGACTGGTCCGTTCGACGACGGCGCCGCCATCGGCTCCGTCCAGACGAAAGTCGTCGGGCGCGATCCTAAGATCGACATGTTCCTGCGCGCCGACTACACGATCGCGTTCACGCGCGAGGGAGCTGGAAGAGGCCGAGGTGTCGTCGCGCTGCTCGCCGAGCTGTGCGATCACGTCGAGCACACCGTGCTCGGCGCGCTCGAGCCGACACTCTCGTCACCACGGTAACGGGTGATGCCTGACGCGTTCGCGTTCGTGTCGGGCGCCCTCGCCTGGCTGACGCGTCCGGTCTACGTCCTCGGCGGAATGCCGATGTCGTGGGGCGATCTGTCGGGCTTCGCCACCGGGATCGCCTGCGTGTGGCTCGCCGCAAGGGCGAACATCTGGAACTTCCACTTTGGCATTCTGAACTCCGCCATTCTCGGTCTGGTGTTCGTGCAGCAGCGGCTGTTCGCCGACGCCTCGCTGCAGGTGGTGTTCATCGTGCTCAACGCGCGAGGACTTCAGTCGTGGCGCGCGGGACAGCAGGTGTCCGAGGCGGCGCCGGTCTTCCGCAGCACGCGCCGCGAGTTCGCGCAGATGACGCTGACGGTGGCCGGCCTCGTTCCCGTGCTCTGGTGGCTGCTGGGACTCATGAAGGGCAGCGCCCCGCTGATCGACGCGCTCGTCACCTCGCTCAGCATCGTGGCGCAGTGGCTGCTCAACCGACGCGTGCTCGAGAACTGGATCTGGTGGATCGTCGTCGACCTCATCTCCATCCCGCTCTACGTCTCGCGCAGGCTTCCACTCATCGCCGCGCTGTACGTGGTGTTTCTCCTGCTCTGCGTTCAGGGCTACGTGCGGTGGCGCGCGCTCGTGGTGCCCGAGCCCGCTGGAGTCACTGCGTGAACGGGTATGAGTTCGACCATGGTTTGGTGATCGGCAAGTTCTATCCGCCGCATCAGGGACATGTGTACCTGATTGGCACGGCGCTCTTTCACTGTCGCCGCGTGAGCGTGCTCGTGCTCGGGAGCTCGTCGGAGTCGCTCGACATGAGACTGCGTGCGCAGTGGATCCGCGACTGCTTTCCCGCTGCCGACGGTCTGCGCGTTGTCGCCGAGCTGGACGACGCCCCGATCGACTTCGACGACGACGACGCGTGGGGCGTCCACATGCGGGTCATGGGGCACGCGTTGGATCGCATCGCCGAGGAGTTCAACGAGCCCGCATATCCGATCGACGCCGTGTTCAGCTCGGAGATGTACGGCGCCGAGCTCGCACTGCGCTTCGGCGCGCGGCACGTGTGCCTCGATCAGGCGCGCGCGCTCCACGCCGTGTCTTCCACAGGAGTACGCGCCGATCTTGCCGGTCACTGGATGCAGCTCCCCGCGTCCGTGCGTGCCGGTCTGGCGCTCAGGGTGGCGATCGTCGGCGCGGAGTCCACCGGCACGACGACGCTCGCACGCGATCTTCGCGACGCGCTTCGCGCGCGCGGTGGCGTGTGGGAGCGTACGGCGTGGGTGGCCGAGTACGGCCGCGAGTACAGCGTCAACGTGCTCGCGGTCGCGCGGGCACACGACCCGAGCGCCACGCCTCACGACATCGTGTGGGACGAGGCCGACTTCGCGCACATCGCCGAAGAACAGACGCGCCGAGAGAACGAGGCGGCGCGAGCGAGCGGGCCGGTACTCGTGTGCGACACCGACGCCATGGCGACCGGCATCTGGCACGAGCGCTATCTGGGCCATCCGAGCGCGAGAGTCGATGCGCTCGCCGCCGCGATGCCGCCGCGCGCACTCTACCTGCTCACGGACTACCACGCCGTGGAGTTCGAGGACGACGGCCTGCGCGACGGCGAGCACCTGCGCGCCTGGATGACCGAGCGGTTCGCGCAGGTGCTCGGCGCCGGCACGGTGCCGTGGCGGCTCGTCACCGGCTCGCGCGAGGAACGTCTCGCCTCCGCGCTGCGACATCTGGCCGAGGCGATGCCGGCGTGGTGGCCGTTCGCCGGCTGAGCCTGCGCGTGAAACGGCGAAGAACTAGCCGCTGTGGTTTCGCGCGGAGATTGAGGTGGAGCGGATCAGCGAAGGACAGCGATTCACAACCAAGCTCATGACCGAGCGACGTGGGAATTGGTGGGCGCCTTGTCACTGGTCATGTTCGCCGAATGCAATTCCACGAAGCCGGCATCGTGCTCGGAAACGTCTTTGAGCACACCGCTCGCCGGTCTCCGCGGGCTCGCTGTTTCGCCGCGCCTCCGCGTGAAACCACAAGGATCAAGTCCCGCTTGCCAGGGGAATGCGGATCTCCGTGCGCAGCTTCTCGGGAGGTGTGTCCATCGGCGTGTTGAGATACACCTCGTAGCTCACGCCCCCATTCATTCGGCGGCCGCTCGCCGGCAGCCACTCGCCCATGAACCTGGCCCACGCGTCTCCGAGCTGCTCGTACGGTCCGACGTGCATGGTCGACGCATACTCGCCCTCGGGAATTGTCTGCTCCGTGAGCCCGTCGGGGAGCGTCGCGTGCGGAGCCACTGTGACCGCCGCGTCCGAGCGAAGCTGGTCCGCCGACACCGAATCGGGATCGTCGTGGAAGAGCGCGATCATCATCGCGCCTGGCTGCTCGAACAGATGCGCTGGCGCAACCAGTTCGCCCAGTCTCGCGAACGCCTCGTTGATCTGGATGTACGGCCCGATGTGTCGCACCGTACCGACGCGCAGCTCGGGGTAGCGTTCGATCTTCACCTGCATGGTCCGTCCTCCTGAATCGCGTGGGATGAAGTGGGGGGTGCGCCCGTCCGCTCTGAAGTGCACGCCGCATGGCGCCGCGAGCTCGATGCGCGCGCGCGCGTTGAGCCGGAACTCCGACGGCGGCTTCGCGTAGCAGTCGCGGAACGCGCGGGTGAACGCCTCGTGCGTCTCGTAGCCGGCGTCGAAGGCGATCGCCGTCACCGGGCGGTCGGTGTGCAGTAACCGCCACGCCGCGCGCTCGAGCCGCAGTCGCCGAACGAGCTCCATCGGCGTCTCTCCGACCATGCCGCGGAAGACGCGATGGAAGTGGAAGCGCGACAGGCAAGCCTGCGCAGCCATCGTATCGAGCTCGAGCGCCTCGTCGAGGTGCGAGGCGACATGTTCGATGACGCCCTGCACCGCATCGGCGTAGAAGGAGTGCGTGGTTGGTTTCACGCCAGCGAATCTACGGACGGCCGGCGACCGAGGCTTGACCCCGCTTGCGCATTTTTCCGTCGTCGGCACGCTCTTGCGGCACGCGTGGAGCGGCACGCTAATTAGTGCCGGTCACACCCAGAAGAGGACTGCGCAATGACGCTGGTCATGACTCCGCCACCCGCCGAGCCAGAAGTCGACCTCACGACGACGTACGACGCGATCGTCGTGGGCTCCGGCGCGGCCGGCGGGATGGCCGCCCACGTGCTGACGTCGAAGGGGCTGAAGGTGCTGCTCCTCGAGGCCGGCAAGAAGCTCAACATCGAGGCCGAGCTGCGCTCCATGCAGTGGCCCTACGACCACCCGCGCCGCGGCGACGCGCCTCCCGGATTTCACTCGCTCTCCTTGAACGAGTACACCATCCGCAAGCCGCCCTACGCGCAGAAGACGGCCTACAAGCACGTCTACTCGTACGTCGGCGGGTGGGACGGCTCGGACTACGTGAAGAACATCCTCGTCGACGAGAAGGACAACCCATTCAGCGGCACCCCGTACGCCTGGGTGCGCGCTCGCGCGCTCGGCGGCAAGACGAACATCTGGGGACGTCTCGCGCTCCGCCTCTCCGACTACGACTTCAAGGCCAAGTCGCGCGACGGCTTCGGGGAGGACTGGCCGATCTCGTACGCCGACATCGAGCCGTACTACGATCGCGTCGACCGCTACCTCGGCATCTCGGGACACAAGGAGGGGCTGCCACATCTGCCGGACAGCCTGTTCCAGCGCCCCAACAAGCTCACCGCCGCGGAGGTGAAGCTCCGCGCCGCGCTCAAGCCGATGGGACGCATCGCCACGCCGTACCGCGCCGGCGTCACCACGGACGGCCTGAAGCACAACAAGTATCGCAGCAAGTGCTACGGGCGCGGCGCCTGTTCGCGCCGTCCGGGCGGCTGCGACATCCACGCGGCGTTCGATTCGCCCACGGGGTTGATCTATCCGGCGATGGACACCGGCAATCTCACGCTGCGCACGAACTCCACTGCGCACGAGATCCTCGTGGACAAGAAGACGGGCCGCGCGCGCGGCGTTGCCTTCGTCGACAGCGTGACGCACAAGTCGCTCGAGGCCAAGGCGAAGGTCGTCATCGTCGCCGCGAGCACGCTCGAGTCGGCGCGGCTGCTCCTGCTCTCGAAGTCGCCGCAGCATCCGAACGGCATCGGCAACTCGAGCGGGCACGTGGGCCACAACTTCTGCGAGCACGTCATGGGGCCCGGCGTCACGGGGCTCGTGAAGGAGCTCATCGGCAAGAAGCCCACGCTCGACGATGGAAAGCCCGGCAATTTCTACATCCCGCGCTTCCGCAATCTCGCCGACAAGCAGGACGGCTTCCTCCGCGGCTACGGCTTCGAGGGCGGAAGTGGCCAGTCGATCTATCCCTGGAGTGCCGACCGGCCGGGCTTCGGCGCGCAGTACAAGAAGGAGGTGCGCGACTACGCGGGCGCGTTCATCAACATCGGCGGCTTCGGCGAGGTGCTGTCGCGATACGAGAATCAGGTCAGCATCGACTCCGATCTGAAGGATGCATGGGGGATCCCCGCGCTCAAGTTCGACTACAAGTTCAGCGACAACGAACGCAAGATGGGCGAGGACATGGCGGTGTCGGCGAAGGAGATGTTCGAGGCTGCCGGCATCGAGATCATCGGCGTGGATCGCGAGATCCTCACCGAAGGCTGGTCCATCCACGAGCTGGGCACGTCGCGCATGGGCACCGACCCGAAGACGTCGGTGCTCAACCAATTCCAGCAGTCACACGACGTGCGAAACCTGTTCGTCGTGGACGGCAGCTCGCACGTGAGCGCGTCATGCCAGAATCCGACGTGGACGATCATGGCGCTGGCCTGGCGCTCGTGCGACCATCTCGCGGACTCGCTGCGCAAGGGGGAGCTATGACCGACGATCGCTCACGCTGGACGCTCACTCGACGCGAGCTGCTGGGCGTCACCGCCTCGGCGCTCGTGCTCCCGCTGCTCTCGTCGCGGCCGCTCGAGGCGCTCTCACGATTCACCTTCGCCGCGCGCTTCTTCACACCGGCGGAGTTCGCGCTGGTGGACGAGCTCAGCGACATGATCATCCCCACCGACGATCATTCACCGGGCGCGCGCGCGGCTCGCGTCGCCGGCGAGATCGACCGCCGGCTCGCCGACACGGTGGAGAACGAGCGGCGCGACCGGTTCCGCGCCGGCCTGCGCGCCGTGGACGACCTCTCGCGAGAGATGAACGGCAAGATCTTTCTTCAGGCGACGCCCGCCGACCGGCTCGCCGTGCTGACGAAGATGGCCGCCGCGGAGAAGGACCCCAAGTCGCCCGCCGAGAAATTCTTCGGCCAGATCAAGCGCGACTCCGCACGAGCGTACTACGGCTCCAAGATCGGCATTCACACCGACATGGAGTACAAGGGGAACGTGTATCAGACGGGCGAGTACGCCGGCTTCGACGCGACATAGCACCCGACTCTTGATATCACGACCCCTGATCGTCACCGGTGCGGGAGCGGTAGGGGCCAGCCACGAGGATCATCCTCCTCAGAACATGAGGCCCACGGTGACCGGCACGAACTGCACGCTTGTCCCGCTGACGTTTACATGGTGGTAGCGCGCCTCCGCAAAGGCGTGGATGCCGAGCGCGCCGAACTTGAGCCCTGCTCCGCCGTTCCAGCCGAACGACGTCTGCGACTGGCACGAGACGCCGCCGCCGCATCCAACGTTGTAGCTCCCTCCGCCGGCGATCAGGTAGGGCGTCAGGAGCGGTAGAGGAAGCAACCGGTACGTTGCGTTGACGGTGAACGACGCGACCCGCCGCGACCCGGACGGACTTCCCGACGCTCCGACGAGCGCGCGATTGACGCTGAATCGATCGTAGGCGGCGTCGAGTCGCACGCCGATCGGAATGATCGGAACCTCCAGGCCAAGCGTGCCGAGGGCGCGCCACCCCGGACTCACATCATCGCCGAAGCTGCCCAGCGGCAGCGATGTCCCGCCGCCGAGCCCGACGGAGATCGGCAACTGCGCGTGCAGCCGGGCAGTCGTCGGTCCGAGCAGCAATGTCATCAGCGCAGCCGCCGCCATGCTCGAGCGTCGCATCATCTTCTCCCGGTGTCGGATTCTGTGTCGAGCGAGCTCGTGCTCGATGCTCGCCTGGCTCCCGCCGAGTCCGCGCTCGCAGCGCGCACTGCCGGCGCGAGACCCCTTGCCGGATCGTGCATGCCCAATGCCGAGCGCCTCGCCAGAGCAAAACCTGGCATCTGGTTTATCGGCGACCGACGGCTCGCGTCAGAACAGCAGCCCGAGTGTGAACGGCACGTACTGCAAGCTCACGCTTCCGGGCTGAACCCGGTGGTACCTCGCCTCGGCGAACGCCTTGAGGCCGAACGTCTGAAAGCTCGCACCCACGCCGACGTTCCAGCCGATCTTCGAGCTCGACTTGCACGCGCCGCTGTCGGTGCAACCGACGTTGTACGAGCCGACGCCGCCAATGGCGTAGGGCGAAGCGCTCTGACCGGTCGTCGGGAGTCTGAGGGTCGGATTCACGGAGAACGACGTGATGCGTTGCGAGCCTGGCGGGTTGGCGGAGCCAAGCAGCGCGCGCTCGAAGTTGAACTCGTTGTACGCGACGTCCAACCGCACTCCGACGGGGAGCACGGGCGCCTGGATGTTCATCGTGCCCAGGGCGTTCCAGCCGAGGACGAGCTGATCGCCCGAGCTTCCGAGCGGCATGGCGGCGCCTCCGCCAAACCCGAACGTGAATGGACGCTGCGCGTGCGCCGCGCTGGCGGGCGCAAACATCCCCATCGCGAGCAGCAGGGCAGCGGCAAGGGAAGAGCGTCGCATTCGTCGTCTCCGGGTTGAGTGTCGGACTGGCTGACGAAGCTAGCGGGCGAACCATGCCGCGACAGCGGTCTCTTGCTTCTTGGTTGATCGTTCAACACAATACCCCCGTGTCCGAAACTCGCGATCGCATCCGCTTCGCCGCCATGCGGCTGTTCGCCCAGAAGGGCTACGGCTCCACGAGCGTGGCCGACATCCTCCAGGAGTCAGGCGTCAAAAGCGGTAGCCTCTACTACTTCTACCCCGGCAAGCAGGACGTCCTCATCGACGTCCTCGACACCTACCTCGCCGGAATCCATCCCATGCTCCTCCAACCGGCGTGGGCCGGCGTGCCGGATCCGATCGACCGCGTGTTCGCCTTGCTCGATCGGTATCGCGGCGCGCTGGAGTCGAGCGAGTGCACGTACGGCTGCCCGATCGGAAGCATCGCCCTCGAGATCCACGAGCCGGATCCGCCGGTGCGCGAACGGCTCGCCGCCAACTTCGACGCGTGGGTCGCCGCCATCGAACGCTGCTTCGTCGATGCGGGACCTCGTCTCCCCTCCGACTGCGACCGGCGCGCCCTCGCCGTGTTCGCGCTCACCACGATGGAAGGTGGCGTGATGCTCTCGCGCACCCACCGCTCTCTCGACGGCTTCGACACCGCCGTCCGGATGCTGCGCTCGCACATCGACCTGCTCGCCGAGCGCGGCGACATGCCCTCAACCCCCCTCCAAACACCGCCATGAACAGCCGATCCCTCATCATCGCCACGCTCGCCGGCACGGTGCTCCAGGTCGCCATGGTCGTCGCCGGCCACTCCAACCCGTCCATCAAGGGCATGTTCGCCGTCGGCGGGATGGGACTCTCGCTCCTCGCCGGAGCGCTCTACGCGGGCCTCGCGCGTCCGGCGACCAAGGCCTCCGCGTCGACAGGCGGCGCAGTCGCCGGCGCGCTCTGTGGCTTTCTCGGCATCGTCGTGTCGTACCTGCTCGGCGACGTCCCTCCGTCGCTGCTCGCACTCGGCACGCTGAGCTCTGGGGTAACTGGCGCGATCGGCGGCGTGCTCGTCGCGCTCGCTGGTGGCGGGAGCCGGGTCGCGGCACGCTAGCACTCATACGCATTTGCCGTCGTCGTCGATCAGCGGCGCGGTGTCCGAACGCTGATCGAATCGGTGAGCGTGATGCTCGCGGACGACGAGCCGACGAGGATGGCGTAGCGACCGCTCGGGACGCTCCAATGCTGCGCCGCGGAATCCCAGATGCCCAGCGGATGATTCGGTGCGCGCGGATCGATGACCACGCGAACCGTTCTCGCCTGGCCCGGCTCCAACCACACCTTCGTGAACGCGACGAGACGTTTCGGCGGCTCACCCGCCGCAGGTGGAAGTGCGATGTACACCTGCGGCACCTCGGCGCCGCGACGGCGTCCCGTGTTCGTCACTCTCACGCTCACGATGATCGGCTGTGTACCGTCCGTCGCGCGCGGCGAGACGACGAGATTCGAGAGCGTGAACGAGGTATATGAGAGGCCGAAACCGAAGGGAAAGCGCGGCGCGATCGCATTCGCGTCGAACCAGCGATAGCCCATCTGTAGCCCTTCGCTGTATTCCACCGTCGTCGGCATCCCCGAGCCGAAGCCACCCGCGCTGATCACCGACACCGGCGCGCCGGTCGTGTCCACGCCGGGCCAGCGACGCGCGGTGTTCGCCGGAAGGTCGGCTTCGCGCATCGGGAACGTGACGGGGAGCTTGCCCGATGGCGTCGCGAGACCGAACAGCAGGCGCGCCACGATCGCTCCGTCCTCCTGACCGGGAAACCACGCCTCCAGCACCGCAGGAACGGCGTCGATCCACGGTGTGAGCGACGACGCGTTGTCCTTGAGCACGACGATCGTGCGTGGGTTCGCGGCGACGATGGCCGTGATGAGTGAGTCCTGTCCGTTCGCCAGTGCGATGCTCTGGCGGTCGCGCCCCTCTTCGGCGATCGTGCCGGCGAGCACGATGGCCACGTCGGCCGCGCGCGCGGCGGCGATCGCGTCGGTGAGATTGGCGCGGTCATCCGCGACGACGGTGAGCGTCGTCGTCGCGGACGAGCGCGACAGCGCGAGCACCTGCCGCATTCCGTCGAGCGGCGTGACCGTCGTGAAGGGAATGACGTCAGAGCTTCCACCGCAACAGCCCGCCACCGCCTTGGTCGCGTACTCCGCCTGACCGATCAGCGCCACCGAGCGAATCGACTTCGCGTCGAGTGGCAGAAGACCGCGCTCGTTCTTGAGCAACACGGCGGCCTGCTCCCCGATCGAACGTGCGATGGCCGCGTCACGCACTACGTCGATCGGAGTGGTGGCAACTGGCCGGTCGAAAATGCCGAGCCGAAACATCTGCCGGTATCGTCGCGCGAGCGCGGTGTCGATGTTCGCCACGTCGATCTCTTTCCGGTCGAGCGCCGCCTGAAGCCTGGCGGGCGTATACCACGGCGTGAACGGGCCGAGGGCGAGGCCCGGCATCTCGTGATCCATGCCGGCAAGCAGGGCGGGCACGGTGCTGTGCATGGCGAAGAAGTCGGACTGCACGTAGCCCTTGAAGCCCCACTGCGTGCGGAGCACGTCGGTGAGGTGATGTGGATCCTCGCACGCGTGCGGACCGTTCACCGAGTTGTACGAGCACATCACGGACGCGACGTTCCCGCTTTTCACCGCCATCTCGAACGGCAGCAGGTAGAGCTCGTGGAGCACGCGGTCGGCAATGATCTCGTTCGCCGTGCCGCGGTTGGTCTCGTGATCGTTGGCGATGAAGTGCTTGGCCATCGCGATCACGCCATGCTTCTGGATGGCGTGGATCTCGGCGACTGCCATGGTGCCGGTGAGGAACGGATCCTCGCCGAAATACTCGAAGTTGCGTCCTCCCTGCGGCACTCGGGCGAGATTGACGCCCGGGCCCTCGAGCACGTGCAGCGCATGGTTCCGCGACTCGACGCCGATCACATCGCCGAACCGGGCGGCGACGCCGGGGTCGAACGAGGCGGCGACCGCCATCGCCGACGGCAGCGCGGTGGCCTTCGCTGACGCGGTACTCATCATCGCGGCGCGCGGGAGGTTGGGCGTCCCGGCTGGCACGCAGTCGTTCTGTCCAACGCCCACCGGCCCGTTCGTGATGCGGAAGGTCGGGATGCGGAGCCGCGCGATCCCCGGTACGTGCCGCGCTCCATAGCACGCGGGAATCTCGGGAATCGCACCCGGTGCGCCGACGAGCTGCTGAAACTTCTCCTCCAGCGTCATCGCGCCGAGCAGCAGCGTCGTGCGACGGTCGGGCGAGAGGCGGGGGCGCATCCACGCCGGCGTCTGGGCGACGGCGATCGTGGGGACAAGAAGCGACGCGGCGACGAGTTGGCAACGCGCTCGGCGAGAAAGGAGGGTCGTCATTCCTGACATACGCTCCCGGGTGCGCGGGCCGCAACCACCTCGTCGCCGGCTACCACCCATACCTGGTCACGCGCATCGGGCGCGATCTCCGCACACCCGGTGAACTCCCCGAAGGCGGGCAGCACGGCGATGTCGCGTCCGATCCAGAAGCAGGGCAGCCGCTCGCGCTGGCGCCCCGGACCGACGAGCACGGCGCACGGATGCAGATGTCCCGACAGCACGTATGCACCCGCAATCGCCGTGGGATGGTGCATCAGCGCAAACGGCGGCTCGACGACCGGTCCATCGACACACACGATCCCGACGTTCGCCGGCGGATCGCCGGCGCGCCGATCATGGTTACCGCGCACGAGATGCATCGCGATCCGCGCGTGAACCGAGCGCCAGGCCGCCAGCGCGGCGAACGTCTCAGGGTTGCGTCCCTCACGCGCGTGCAGGAAGTCTCCGAGAAACACGATGCGTCTGGGAGCGAGGCGTTCCACCAGCACGTCGAGCCTCGCCAGCGCGTTCGCCGTCGCGCCCTCGGGCACGCGTACGCCGAGCGCACGAAACGATGCATCCTTGCCGAAGTGCGGATCGGCGACGAGCAGTATCCGCAGGCGCGGCCAGTACATCGCGCGCTCGGCGCACAGCGCCACCAGCTCGCCGGCGAGCGTGATGGTCGCGCTCATCCCGCCGCGCGCTCCAGCGCGAGCTGCATGCGCTTGATGCGATCGGCCAGCTTCTCGCTCGATACCTTGTTTCGCGTCCGGTCCAC
Source organism: bacterium (assembly GCA_039933415.1). Taxonomy (GTDB): domain Bacteria; phylum Gemmatimonadota; class Gemmatimonadetes; order Gemmatimonadales; family Gemmatimonadaceae; genus AG11. The sequence continues at coordinate 3,256 of JBDTOD010000025.1, read as the reverse complement.
GAGCAGTGGAAAGGAGAGCGGTGTGAAGCGCTTCGGCGTCGTGATCACCACGCGCGCCGTCGAGAGCCGTTGCAGCGCAGCGCCGAGCCGGCTCCGCTCGAGCTGTCGTTCCAGCACTTCGCGATGCGCCTGGGCGAGCAGCAGATTCCCCGGCTCATAGCGCTTGAACACGTCGAAGAACAACCCACTGGACGCTTGGAGCTGGCGCGCTGTCTTGCCGGATCGCGGCAGGCCCGGAAATACGAGACCGGCGACGCGGGCGATCTCGCGGAACTGCCGCTTCGCCATCTCCGCCGCGTTGAGCGACGCGGGGATGTCCTCGGCGAGATCGTCGGGCGAGAGCAGATCAGCCGCGAGCGCCTCGTCGAGCGGTGGCTCGTCTGGCGAGAGGAGCTCGAGGCCCCAGTCGTTGGACGACATCACGAACGAGATCGGCCGCAGCCGAGCCATGCGATAGGCGAACAGCGCGGCGAGCCCCTCGTGGACCAGTCTCCCCTCGAGCGGATAGACGAAGAGATGCCAGCCGTCGCGCGACTTCATCCGCTCCACGAGCAGCTCGTTTGCGCGAGGGATCGCGGACCACTTCCGCTGGATCTCGAGCAGCGGACGCAGCGCTTCCAGCTCCGCGCCGCGGAAGACTCCGTCCGCCGCTTCGCCGAGCCTGCGTCGCAGCAACGAGGCGAGCTCGCCGGACAATGGCAGACGACTGCCCATCCAGCGCGGGATTGCTCCCTTGGTGTTGGGCGCGCGGCGCACCCACACGCGCATGTCGCGTACGCGAACGAACTCCAGCGGCGTGCCGGCGAAGAAAAAGCGCGAGCCCGGCGCGAGTCGCGCCGCGAACGACTCCTCCACCGAGCCGAGGACGCCGCCACGCAGATATTGCACGACGATCTGCGCGTCGCTCACGATCGTGCCGATGGACATGCGATGCCGGCGCGCTTGCTCCCGGTCGTTGAGCACGAAGCGTCCCCGCTCCAGCTCGAGGCGCGCGTACTCCGGATACTCGGCGAGCGTCTCGCCGCCCGACCGGACGAAATGGAGCGTCCAATCCCACTCGAGATCGGTGAGCGCGGCATACGCGCGAGTCCCGCGGACCTCATCGAGCAGCTCGTGCGCCACGAAGCCGCCGCCGAGTGCGACCGTCACGAGATGCTGCGCGAGGACGTCGAGCGGACACTCCACCTGTTGGCGAGACTCGATGCGCCCGGTCTCCATCCCGTCACGCACCGCGGCCACCTCGAGCAGCTCGAGTGCATTGGTCGGCACGCACGTGACTCGGCTCGGCGCGCCAGGGCGGTGGCCGCTGCGGCCCGCGCGCTGGAGCAACCGCGCGACCCCCTTCGGGCTGCCGATCTGGAGCACCCGGTCCACCGGAGTGAAGTCGACGCCGAGATCGAGCGACGACGTCGCGACGACACAGCGCAGCGTGCCGGCGCGCATCTGATGCTCCACCCAGTCGCGCGTCTTCCGGTCGAGCGAGCCGTGATGCACCGCGATGCTGCCAGCCCACTCGGGTTTCGCCGCCAGAATGGCCTGATACCAGATCTCCGCCTGCGATCGCGTGTTCGTGAACACCAGCGCGCTCGTCCCCTCCTCGATCGCCGCGACGACCTGCGGAACGAGCTGCGTGCCGAGATGTCCCGCCCAGGGAAAGCGCTCGATCACCGGCGGGATGAGCGCGTCCACGACGGTGGACTTCGACTCGGCGCCCAATACGATGCGCCCGGGTCTCGCGTCCGGGCCCACGCCGAGCAGCGCGTCGCGTGCGTCGCTCAGGTTGCCGATCGTCGCCGAGAGTCCCCAGATGCGCGCCGCCGGCGCGAGCGTGCGCAACCGCGCGAGCGCCAGCTCCGTCTGGACGCCACGCTTCGTTCCCATCAACTCGTGCCATTCGTCGACGATCACGGCCGCGAGGTCGGTGAAGATCTCGTGCGCGTCGGCGCGGGTGAGCAGCAGCGTGAGGCTCTCTGGCGTCGTGACGAGCGCCGTCGGCAGACGCTTGCTCTGTCGCGCGCGAACACCGGGCGTCGTGTCGCCCGTGCGCGACTCGAGCGACCACGGGATGCCAAGCGCGGCGAGCGGCTCGGCCAGCGACTCGAGCGTATCGGCGGCGAGCGCTCGAAGTGGGGTGAGCCACAGGACGCGGAGCGGAGGAGTCGCCGCGCGACGCAGGCGGGGCTGCGTGCCGTTCGACGTTGGCGCAGAGCCGTTTGCGGCGAGCCACTCGAGCAGTGGTCCGCCCCAGGCGGCGAGCGTCTTCCCCGTTCCTGTCGCGGCGTGCACGAGACCACTCGCGCCGTCGAGATACGCGCGCCACACCTCGCGCTGAAATCCGAGCGGCGTCCAACCTCTCGATTCGAAGTAGCGCTCGAGCGGACGGAGATCGATCACTTCACCGCCTCGAGCAGAGCACGCAGCGTTTCGATCGTGTCGGCTTCCGATGCCGGCTTGTCCGTTCGCCAGCGCGCGATGCGCGGAAAGCGCACGGCCACGCCCGACTTGTGGCGCGGCGAATGTTGAATCCCCTCGAACGCCAGCTCGAACACCTGAAGCGGCTCGACCTGCCGCACCGGTCCGAACTTCTCCAGCGTGTGCCGGCGAATCCACGCGTCGAGCGTACGGATCTCGGCGTCGGTGAGCCCGGAGTACGCCTTGGCGAACGGCACGAGCGCGTCGCCGTCCCGGACGGCAAAGGTGTAGTCGGTGTGGAGCAGCGCGCGCCGGCCGTGGCCAGGCTGCGCATAGATCATCACCGCGTCCACACTGAACGGTTGAACCTTCCACTTCCACCAGCTCCCTTTGCGGCGACCGACACCATACTCCGAGTCGAGCCGCTTGAGCATCAACCCTTCGGCGCGCATGTCGCGCGAGCCGGCGTGCGCAGCTCTCGCGTCATCCCACGTCGCCAGTGGAATGGTGGGAGAGAGGATGAACGCGGAGAGAAGCGCCGTTCCCTCGAGCACGCGTGCCAGCTCGGCGCGTCGCGTCGTCATCGGCTCGGAACGCAGATCGCGTCCGTCGAGCTCGAGCAGATCGTACGCGACGAGCACCACGGGCACGTCGGCGAGGATCTTCGGACCGAGCTTCTTGCGCCCGATCCGCCGCTGAAGCTGCGCGAACGGCAGCGCGCTACCCTGCGTCCACGGCATGACCTCGCCGTCGAGCACCGTGCCGTCGGGAAGCTGGCCGGCCGCTTCGACGAGCTCAGGGAATCGATCGGTGACGAGCTCGCCGCCGCGCGACCAGATGTACG
>JBDTOD010000024.1:0-41702 GCA_039933415.1 bacterium | reverse complement strand
CGTGATCACCACGCTGCACGGGCTCGGCGCGTTCCCGCAGGATCATCCGCTCAGCCTCGGCATGCCCGGCATGCACGGGTGGGTGCACGTGAATCGCGCCATTCAGCGGTGTGATGTGCTGCTGAACGTCGGCAGCCGCTTCGACGATCGCGTCACGGGCAAGGCGGCGACGTTCGCGCCGAATGCGAAGATCATTCACGTCGACGTGGACCCGAGCGAGATCGGCAAGCTCGTGCCCGTTGCCGTCGGCATCGTCGGCGACGCGAAGGCGGCGATCGACGCACTGCTCGAGGTGCTGCCGGAGCGGAAGGCAAGCAACGACGTGATCCAGAAGTGGATCGACGAAGTGCACGACCTGCGCGCCAAGTTCGAACCGCGTCAGGCGTATCGCCGTCGTCCCGACAGTGCGACGCTGCAGCCGCACGACGTGTGCGCGCTGCTCAACGCGGCGCGCCTCACGCGCGGGCCGGTCCGCATCGTCACCGACGTCGGGCAGCATCAGATGTGGGCGGCGCAGCTCCTCGACTGGAGCAAGCCGCGCACGCATCTCACCAGCGGCGGCTCCGGCACGATGGGCTTCGCCGTGCCCGCGGCACTCGGCGCGGCGATCGCCTGTCCCGACGAGACGATCTGGGTGATCGTCGGCGACGGCGGATTCCAGATGACGAACCAGGAGATCGCGACGATGGCGCAGGAGGGGCTGACCAACGTCAAGATCGCGATCATGAACAACGGCTACCTCGGCATGGTTCGGCAGTGGCAGCAGCTGTTCGAGGGGAAGCGGTACAGCGGCACGCCGCTGACCGGCCCCGACTTCGCGAAGCTCGCGGAGGCGTACGGCGTGCGCGGCATCACGGCCGAGACCACCGAGCAGGCCGAGGCGGCGATCGCGGATGCGTGGGATCATCCAGGCGTCGTCGTGATCGACTTCAGAGTCGAGCGTGAGGCAAACGTGTTCCCGATCGTGCCGCAGGGTCAGAGCATCGGTGAGATGCTGATCGATCCGACGACGCGGGCGCAGCATGCCGAAGTCGGCGCGGGCGGGAGCACGCGATGACCGTTCCGTTCAAGGTGACCGCTCCGCCGCCGCGGGTGAAGCTCGCGCCGCGGAAGCACACCGTGGTGGTGCAACTGCATGACCGGCCGGGCGCGCTGTATCGCGCGATCGGCTTGATCCGGCGTCGCGCGTACAACGTCTCCAGTCTCGTGGTGGGTGCGAGCGAGCGCGCGGGGACGAGCCGGATGGTGCTCGTCGTCGAGGCCGTGGACGTGCACCAGGTGCTGCAACAGCTCTCGCGTCTCGTCGACGTATTGAGCGTAGCCGAGATCCGGAGCGACAGTGGTGATGCGTTGATTCGCGAGACCGCGCTCGTAGTGATCGAGGCTTCTGGTTCTGATGTACAGCGAGTCGAAGGAGCGGCCGCCGAGTACGGCGCGCGAATTACCGACCGGGCGCACTCGAGGTTGTTGCTCGAGATCACCGCGGATCCCACGCGCGTGGACGCGTTCGTCGATGCGATGCGCGAGTTCGACCTGAAGCAGTTGGCCCGGACCGGACCGATCGTGATCCGCGAGTCGGATCCCGATGCAGCAGTAAATGACAATCATGCCGACGCGAGCGTCGGTATTCCTTCTCTCACGCAGCACGCCACAACCCCTCAGGAGTCTGCCCGATGACCACGCTCTACTACGACAAGGATGCCGATCTCTCCCGCCTCACCGGCCGCCGTGTCGCGATCATTGGCTATGGCAGCCAGGGGCACGCGCACGCGCTGAGCCTTCGCGATTCCGGAGTGGACGTCCGCGTCGGACTGCCCGAGGGCTCGAAGAGTCGCGCCGTGGCCGAGAAGGATGGGCTGCGCGTCGTGACGCCGGCGGAAGCGGCGAAGGAGGCCGATTTCATCGTCATCCTCACGCCCGATCACACACAGCGCGCCGTGTACGAGGAGTCCATCGCGCCGAATCTGAGCAAGGGAAAGACCCTGCTGTTCGCGCACGGCTTCAACATCCGCTTTGGTGAGATCGATCCGAGCGACAAGGACGTCGACGTGATCATGGTGGCGCCGAAGGCGCCGGGTCATCGCGTGCGCGAAGTGTTCAAGGAAGGGGGTGGCGTGCCCGGACTCGTCGCGGTTCATCAGGACAAGAGCGGCAACGCACTCGCCGATGCGCTCGCGTATGCGAAGGGCATTGGCTGTACGCGCGCCGGCGTGTTGCAGACGACGTTCAGCGAGGAGACCGAGACCGATCTGTTCGGCGAGCAGGCCGTGTTGTGCGGCGGCGCGAGTGAGCTCGTGAAGGCGGGCTTCGACACGCTCGTGGCGAACGGATACCAGCCTGAGATTGCGTACTTCGAGTGCCTGCACGAGCTCAAGCTGATCGTCGATCTGATGTATCGCGGCGGGATGAACTACATGCGTCACTCGGTGAGCGACACGGCGGAGTATGGCGATTACGTCGCCGGTCCGCGGATCGTGACGGCCGAGACGCGGAAGGCGATGCAGAAGCTGCTCGACGAGGTGAAGGACGGGACGTTCGCGAAGGCGTGGATCGCGGAGAACAAGAACGGCCGTCCGACGTTCGAGAACCGTCGTCTCAAGGAGAGCGAGCATCGGATCGAGGCCGTCGGTCGCGAGATGCGGCGGATGATGCCGTTCCTCGATGCGAAGGAGGTGCTGCCGGGTCTGCGTGGCGCGCAGGCGTCGGCGTCCGCGCCCATTTCTGCCGCGAAGCCCCCCGAGAAGACGGGGCCGTTGGCTGGCGCGGGAGCGAAGGCATGACCGCGCCGGCGAAGGATTCGGCGGCCGAGCATGGCTGGTCCGCCGCGGCGGCCGAGAAGGTGCCGGAGAAGAAGAAGAATCCAGAGCTGCTGTGGATGAATGGGAAGCTCGTGCCGTGGGCGTCGGCGACCGTGCACGTGAGCACGCACGCGCTGCACTACGGGTCGAGCGTGTTCGAGGGGATGCGGTGCTATGACACGCCGAAGGGACCATGTCTCTTCCGCGCGAAGGAGCACATGCGCCGGTTCATCGATTCGGGGCGCGTGTACCGGATGCAGATGCTCGGGCTCGAGGAGCTGATCGAGGCGTGCAAGCTTGTCGTGCGTGAGAACGGGTTCAAGGACGCGTATCTCCGTCCGCTCGCGTGGCGCGGCGCGGGGCCTTTGGGAGTGAACGGATCGAAGCTTCCGATCGAGACGATGGTCATGGCGATGCAGTGGGGCACGTACCTCGGCGAGGGCGCGCTCGAGAACGGCGTCGATGTCGGGATCTCGTCGTGGAATCGGCCGGGGCCGAACACGATCCCGCAGGGGGCGAAGGCTGGTGGGAACTACCTGTCAGGGCAGCTCATCGCGATGGAGGCGGAGCGGCTCGGGTACCACGAAGGCGTTGCGCTCGATCCTGATGGGACGGTGTCGGAGGGATCGGGCGAGAACATCTTCGTGATTCGTGATGGGGTGATCGTCACGCCACCTTCTGCTTCATCGATTCTGCCAGGCATTACGCGCGATTCGATCATGACGCTCGCGAAGGAGCATGGGTACGAGGTGCGGCAGGAGCGGATTCTAAGAGAAGCCTTGTATTCGGCGGATGAGATTTTCTTTACGGGGACTGCGGCGGAAGTCACGCCGGTGCGGTCGGTGGATCGGATTGTTGTTGGTTCGGGGAAGAGGGGGCCGGTGACGGCGGTGTTGCAGAAGGCGTTCTTCGATACGGTGAAGGGGGTGGAGGAAGATCGGTATGGGTGGTTGACGGCGGTCTAGCGGGCTATCGGAATGAGCCGCACTGCCCCATAAAACACGGAGCGAACCTCCTAGGAGGTTCGCTCCTCTTATTAGGACACCCCCTCTGAGCGAGAGCAGTAGGTGGCGTTGGCCGCACTCGTTGTCAGCGTTTCGCCCCAACTTGCGGCTTGATCGACCAGTCGGCTCAGATTGGCAGCCTCTTGGGTGGACGACAGGGACCCTCAGGCCGCAGCTCAGGAATCGGCGGAGCGAAGATCCTCGGTGCGGATGTTGCCCGCTGGCTATAAGGCAGCTCATGCCTGATTCAAAGGGCTACCTTACGTCCTGGGCTGGCCGACCATAGTTTTTGCGGATTGGCAACCCGAGCCCCTTACGGTGGGATCTCCAGAGGATGAAAGCATGGTGACCACCTCGGCACGAGCGGTGTCTCTTTCCTCGCATTCGCTCGGAACGCGTCCAGCCGACGAGCTTCTTCGGAGCATCGAGGCGGCGGACGAAGTTGTTTTGAACCTTAACCGCTCATTCGTGGCTAGCGTCAGCAAGATACTTTTGCTCGCGGCCGCGTTGAGTCGGCGTGAGCGACAGATTCGAGTAGTGCTTCCTGACGGCGGAGCAACCGACAGCATTCGCGAATCATCCAAGCAAACTCTCCTTGAACCGCTTGTACTGGGCGCGAACTCTGATCGAACGGAAGCCTTCTCATCGAGCTCCGTTGGTGTTCCTGAGGGAGGATACGTAGATCGTGAACGTCGACTCTTCTGCGTACCGACGGAGTTACTTGACCGCCGCGATCGAGAGACTTTTCGATCTGATCTTGCGAAATGGTTTCGCGCCGCTGCCATTGCCTTACCCCCGGCAGAGTTTGATCGAGTTGTGGCACTCGGATACGAAGCGAATACGAATTCAGCAGAGCACGGGTCCACGAGACAGGTCGACGAAGGCATTCTAGATTCTCGTCCTGTTTTTCGGTGTCTTTCTGCTCGCTTGCATGATGAACCTGGCCCGGCGCTTCCCGACGATGCAAACGCGTACGTGCGAGAGTACTCGCAAGCATTCAGGTCCAGAACGCGCTGGCTTGAAATGAATGTGGTGGACGCTGGGATGGGATTGGCGTACCCTTCATTTTTGGTTCGAGCGAGACATTTTCGTAGCCGTTGCAAGAATGTTTATGAAGCTGGCTTCGAAGCGGAAACCGGACAGTTTGCCGAAGTCCTCAGTCGGCGGATATCGACGAAAGGTCACTGGGGAAATGTGCAAAGCACTGCCTCGGTGACTGGTGAGGGGATACCCTCTATCACGAAAAACATTATTCGTCTTCGAGGTTTTGCCTCAATACGTGCCGGCCGCTGCGCGGCGTCTCTCTCGGCCGCTAGAGTAGTCGAGCCGTCCGAACGGACTGTCGGCATTCCTGAGTACAGAATTCAGACGCAAGAGCGTGCGTTTTTTGGCGGTACGGCGTGGCAACTACTCTTGCCCCTGGATCAGCAGATTTCGCTCGCGTTGTGACGACAGTCGCCGCGAAGCGCGAATGGGTTCACGTTCGACGCACGGCAAACGGAAAACTCGACGCATACGTTGAACAGACTACCGGCCCAGTGGCCGTGAGTGTGAGTCTCGTCGACCCGTACTACGGAAGTCCTTCCACTCTTACGCCCCTGGAAAAGATTCTTCCGGGTCTCCCTTCCGCTGCGGCCGACGTCGACGTCGTCGTATTGCGAGGCGTTCGCTTGGAGATGGTGGAAGAAGGAGCACGCGAACTAGCCGAGCTCCTTGCCGACAGATGGGGAAGGCCCATCGAACTGGGCGCGCTGGTGCCTGCCAGATCACGAGATGGTTTGCGATACACTCATGTGGGTGGAGTGAAGTGTGACGAGCCAACTCTGGTTCCAGAGCTGAGACAGCTGGAGTTGCGGACGCAGATTGCTCGGGCCGGGGCGCTCTATCGGCCGCTTGGAGCGCACATTGCGCTCCCGTCCGGCTTTCACGCGGATGCGTATCTTCGCGTCGCAGATCTATTCGACGGCGGAAGCGCAATATCGCGAGTCGCCGACTGGCTCGACGGTCGGGTATCAGAGCAGACGATCTTAGTGGCGGACACTTGGACAATCATTCCGCTGCTGCAAGAACTCGAACAACGCCGCGCTCGCCGCACTCCGAGTCTCGCGTCAGACCCGCAACCGGTTCTTACGTTTGTCTCGTACCCCGACCCGGACGAGGTACGCACGTTGCTTGAAACGGTCTCGGGTCTCCTCGTGACACGACCCGAAGGACGCGTCCTATTTATCCTGAGCGCCGCTTCGTCCGGAGGATTGGTTGAAAATCTTCGGCTTCAGTGGGACCGCTATCTTCCGGGCGTTGGATTGGACGTGGTCTCGATAGTAAGCACCGACTCTACACTGAATGTCGACAGTCTATGCACCGTCTCAGGCATCGCACGTCACCCTGCCGATGAATGTCCTCTGTGTAAGGACGGCGTGGTTAGTCCACTCATAGGGATCGACCGCAAACGGTATTTCCCTGTCCTCACAGCTAGGCGTGAGAGGAAGATGATTACGCCTGTCTGCGCCGAGGAACACAAAGAGTTTTGGGAGACAGTCGATAGTTGTGGGGCGGTTCATGTGCACGCTCATGTGCCAGAGGGCTCACCTCTAACCGTTCGCGAAGGCGGCGAGGGTGCACCCGCCGTGACACATCGCGATATCGCGATCGACGTCGTCGCGTTGCTCGGCAACGCAAGGTTTGCTGAAGCAGTTAGAGAGTCGTTGTCGGCATTTTCGCGGCGATGTGACCTGCTGATCGTACCTTATCATCATGCGACAGACGCTCTGATCAGTCTTGCGGCGTCGCTGTACCCTGACCTTTGCAGTATTGTGGTGAAACCCGGATGGGTTGAACGCCTCAAATCAGAGCTGCGAGGAAAGTTACGCATCCTCATCTTGGACGATGCCGTCGTCAGCGGCAGGACACTTCGTTCAATTCATCGGGTAATTCAAGACCAGATACATCTACTCGACGAGGACCAGCGACCCGCAGACGGTTATCGGATTAGTGCGTTTGCGGTCATTGGACGACCGCACAATGATTCTTTGTGGAAACGGCTTGGGGATTCCCTGCGACAAACTTCGGACTCCCTTTCGCTTGGCTGCTACAAAAAGTTGTTAATGCCTGACCGCAGCTGTCCGTGGTGCGATGAAGTCGCGAGACTCGAGAGACTTCAAAAAGAGATTCGCTCCGCTCCGACATTGCTAGGTACGGGCATGGCCCTCTCAGCTGAAGACCGTGAGATTCTCAGCTGCATCGATGAAAGGCTCGATGTGCTCACTCTTCCTCAGACGGGAGCAATAACAGGGCTGCGCAACTCGATTTTCCTTGCTGGGCCAGACGGTGCGATTAGGGCGCGGTCGCCTGATCGCCTCACACCTCATAGCTTATTCGGCGAGAGCCTCACGGAAACGACCACGTTCGCGGCCGTCGCGTCGGCGATGCACACAATTCGTCTGCAAATGTACGCTCACTTGGAGTCTTCGCAGGGCGTTGCGTGGGAATGGGATGTAGCACGCATTGTGACTGCGTTTCATGATCCGCTAATACAGGCAAGCTTTCTTAGGGCCGCCCGGGCAGATGAACTACGCCTTGAAAGGACCTCCGCGCTTGTCGACGCCGCCGGCGAGGCGCTTTACGTTCACAGTGATCCTGAACGCCGCGTCAGCCTGATGCTTGCGGCAGAACATGTGTGGGCAGCGGTAGCGCAGAAGTACCCGCCGCTCATTCGACCAATTTTTCTAGCTGCCGCAGACAAGGTGTTAACTGATCATGAGGGACGGCAAACCGATAAGACGAAACGCCTGCTTCAGTACATGAGGGGGCTCGAAGCGCATCTGACCTTGCCTATTGGCAACTAGGGTCCCAAGCCAGAACGATTCGATTTTGAATTATGGTGAACCTAGATGAGGTAGACATTGGAGTGGTTCGCCGGTCTGGCGTCTGGCCAGGCAGTCGAGCCTCCTGGCAAGTGCTTCGCTTGCTTCGTTATGCAGTTGCTCAGCTCCTTGAGATTTCGGTGAGTACTTTGGCGACACCGAGGCAGCTCGCCATGCACACTCCCATGTCGCCACGTTCGCGCAAAGTTTGCTCATGAGCGCCCCCGACCTCGCCACGACCCTCTCCTCCCACTACCGCATCAGCGGCCAACTCGGCTAAGCATCCAGAGGAACGAATGACGCACGGACGCGCAGGGGTCCGCCGCTGGGCCGAAGCAGCATCGATTGCGAGTGCGCGGCAGACCGCCGTGCTGGTGCTCGCTGCCTCCGTCGGATGTAGTGGATTGGAGCCACCCTCGGCGGTGGACGGTGGACGCCAGTTGAGCCCGAGCGACGCGAGCTACTCGGTGAGCTCGGCCACAGTGGTGACGTTGCCCTACCAATTCGACCTCGATGATCTCACTCAGATTATGTACTGGCACGAGATCTACGGGATTGGCCGCTCCGGTATGGTTACGGGTAGAGCGCGTTCGAAACGCTACGATTTCTATACGTCCTTCCGCTGGTCGCCATCTGCTGGAGTGGAGGACATGGGCAACCCGCCAGGCCCTGACAACTACGGCGCGGGGTTGGGCATCAACTCGGGCGGGGAGGTGGTTGGCTCCGGCCTGAGCCAGGACAGCTACGGCGACGATTACGTCAGCATCCATGCCTACCGCATGACTCAGCCCCAAACTGGGAGCTGCTCTAGCTCCTGTGGCGTCGTCGACCTCGGCGGTCCCAAGACACTCGCGAAGGTGAGCGCCGCCTACGCGATCAACGACGCCGGTCAGGTCACAGGAGAGTACGACGGCATCGCATCGCTATGGAGCGCGTCGAATATCCGGACCACTCTTGGCACGCTCGGGGGATCCACCAGCACCGGCCGTGCGATCAATTCCCGCGGCGCGGTCGTTGGTTGGAGCGCCCGCGCCGACGGTCGGACGCACGCGTTCATCAAGACTGCCGATGGCACGATGCGCGACCTCGGCTCCTTCGAGGGCCGGACGTCAATGGCGGTCGGCATCAACGACGCTTATGAGGTGGTGGGAAGCAGCACACTCCGCTCGGGCGCATCGCACGCGTTTCTCTGGACGCCTTCCGGCGGCATGAAGGATCTCGGCACGCTGCTCGGCGGCACGGCCTCCGCAGCCACCGGCATCAACAGCGCCGGTGCCGTCATCGGATGGAGCACCGTGACGGGGGGCGCGGTGCACGCATTCCTCTGGACGAGGGCCGGTGGCATGGAGGACATCACCCCGAAGACGGGGATCACCAACCCGGGTGGTCTCAGCGACAATTACCGCACTTACGAGGGCATCAAGATTTATACGCTCGTGTTCTGACGGTCGTACTTCAGCCCGATCACTTGGACTGGAGAAGGACCGCAAGTCGCAACGTTGCCGACGTGAAGTCGACGGGGACGTCTGCTGTCCGCTCGCAGGCGTCCCCTATTAGCTATTGCGTCAGAACGGCGAGTATTCCGGAGGCGTGACACCGTTGAGCCGCAGGTACGGCACCGTCTGGCCAAGCGTCCAGGGAAAGTGGTCGAGCAATTCCATCAACGCCCGCGCGCGCGTGACCTTGTTTCCGAACTGCACGATGTTCTCCTGCATTGCGGCATCGCTCACACCGCGGAGCATCTCGAGAGTGTGATCCATCGCGGCGGCGGCGTATGTCCTGAGTGCCGCCTTGTTGTGCAGGTACTTGGCCGAATCGCCCAGCGACGGGACAGTCATCGACCCCGTGATGGCCGCGTGGGCAATGAGCGCATCGCTGCCGGCGGCATGCTCGATCTGTTCGGCAAAGGTGCGGACTCCCTTGGTTGGCCGATACCCGAGCATGGAATCAGGGGCGGCGTCGATGTAGCGGAGCACGGCGCCCTTGTGGTTCTCCACAATGGTGATCAGCGCTGCGGTGGAAATGAGTCGTTGCTGCGCAGCGAGCGGCGCTGCGGCAACGAACGGCAAGAGAGCGAGCGCGGTGGAAAGGAACCGGATCGGGCGCATGGGGACCTCATCGATAGTGGGGAAGCACAAGCTGTGTCGGGTGCGATTGACGTGCAAGCAAGGCACTCTCACGGGGCCGCGACGCCTCGACCGAACACGGCTCTATGCGCGGCACTACCCGGGGGGCGCGGACCATCGGGTCGCCGGGCTCGAATCGAACGCCTTCGCGAATGCGTCGGACTTCGACAGCGGGCCGTTCGTGCGCCAGCGCGCAGGCACGTGTGGGTCGACCGTGACGCGGGCGCGAAGTCGCTCCGGACGATCGTGGCTGCGCCAGCTCTGCACGTAGCCGAGGAAGTACCGTTGCTCGGGAGCGTAGCCGTCGATCAAGCCCGGGCGGCCGCTGCGGGCCAGTGCGCGCTGCAGTGCGTCGTACCCGGAGACGACGCCGCCGAAGGAGGCGCTGTGCTCACCGAGCGTCAGCGGCGCCGTTCACGTGGAAGGTGTCGACCCGCACTTACTCGTTAAACTGCGACGCGTGTGACCCACTTGCGGGGAATTGCATACAATTACATCTTGGTCGCCCGGGTTGCAATGGATGCGCGACGCAACCCTTGGCGGTGATTTGATCGACTCTTCACATGTGGCGGTGAGAGACTTGAACGCCAATCCGCGTCTCCTAGTCGCTGTCGGCATGGCGCTGGTCCTGTTCCTTCCCCGCCTCGGCCTCGCGCAGGACGGTCGCGGTGGTAGCCTCGAGGGCCGAGTGACCGACAGCATCTACGCCCGACCGCTCGTCGGCGCGCGCGTGGTCGCGGTCGGCGTCGATAGCGGAGTCGCCGCGCGAGGCTTCGCGACGACCGACTCGAAAGGCCAATACCGCATCGATTCGCTTCCGGCGGGCCGGTACGCGGTCGGCTTCGAGAGCCCGCTGCTGGATTCCCTCGAGATCGCGCTCTCACCCCGTCAGGTCGTCGTCACGCCGGGGCGAACCGCGACGGTCGACCTGGCGCTTCCACCCGCAGCGAAGCTGCGAGATGCGCTGTGTCCGGGGGTGTCGTTTCCGCCGCAGACCGGCGTGATCCTCGGCCACGTGGTGAGCGCGGAGACAGAGGGCTCGCTGCCTGGCGTCACGATCGCGATGTCGTGGCAGGAGCTGGGCTTCGACAAAGCCAAACTTCGCCCGGTCAACGGCGAGCGCACCGTCTCCACCGTGACCGACGACGCAGGCTGGTACCGCGTGTGCGGCGTGCCGACCGGCGGCTGGCTCACGATGCAGCTCCAGCATGGAGGGCGCACTGGCCCGGTGCTCCGGACGCTCGTGGACGACACGCTCGGGCTGGCCGTGCGTCATCTGTCGTTCTCGCCGACGTCCTCACGCGCGGCAGGGGACAGCGTCTCGTCGAGCGCCGCGGGCGTCGACGCTACGCTGCTGTCCGGCACGGCGAAGCTGACCGGCGTCGTCCTCGGACCCGAAGGTGCGCCCGTGACTCAGGCCGAGGTGCGGGTGGTGGGAACGATCGCCTCGGGGCGGACGGACGCGCAGGGCAGCTACTCGTTGTCGTCGCTACCGGCCGGCACGCAGATGCTCGTCGTCCGGCGCGTTGGGTACGCCGTCGCGGAAGCGTACGTCGAGCTGCGAGAGGGCGCGACGACGAGGAGCGATGTGCGACTCACGCGCATCGTGAGCCTCGACTCCATGCGGGTGGTGGCGACGCGCGAGCGGTATCCGGAGTTCAGCCGGAATCGTAAGTATGCGATCTTCGGCCGCTTCTTCGGTCCCGACGAGATCCATCAGCAGCGCGTGAGCTACGCGAGCGACATCATCGAGAAGCTCCCCGGTTTCCGGATCGAGGGCACCGGAATTCAAGCGAAAGTGGTCAGTGGGCGCGGTGTGACTTCGGTCTTCGGTGAGTGTCCGTTGAGGATCGTCCTGAACGGGGCACCGATCGACGGCGCGTCGGTCAACGACGTGCCGGTGGCAGAGATCGGTGCAATCGAAGCGTATCGGGCGGGGGACTTCGGCCCCCCGGAGTACGATCGAGGGTGTGGGGCGATCCTGATCTGGACGAAGCGCTGAGTCGCGCGCTCCTTCGGTCACGTCCTGCTCGGCGGCCGGCGACAGTTTGCGCCGATGCCGAGTGGACAACGCGAGCCGAGGGACCATAGACTATGGGCATGGCGCTCACTGTTCCGCAGTACACGATCGCCGATCTCGACCTCTTGCCGGACGACGGCAATCGGTACGAGGTGCTCGCGGGTACGCTGCTCGTGACGCCGTCGTCCGGGTCAGGGCACCAAGGCATAGCCGCTCGACTCTCGGCCCTGTTCGCGTCGTACATTCTCGCTCGTCGGCTCGGCCTGTTCAGCCCCGGGGTGGTGACGCTGCCGCCTCTCACGCAGCTCGAGCCGGATCTCCTCGTCGTGCCTCCCCGGTTCGCGCCCGGCACGCCGTGGGCCGAGATCTCCGAGCACTGGCTAGCGGTCGAAGTCCTGAGCCGCTCATCGCACGTGTACGACCGCGAGTTCAAGCGCGACGCGTATCTCGCGCTCGGCGTACGCGAGGTGTGGCTGGTGGACGTGCGAGACCGCAGCATCGAAGTGTGCGTGCGGAGGGGCGCAGGGCGCGTGGTCCGCGATGCGCTGTCCTGGAGCGCGCCGGACGGCGAGCTGTCCGTGCACGTCGAGCTCGCGGAGCTGTTCGCGGACATCGTGTAGCGATCAGCAAAGACGGGGTCAGAGTCGCAGACTCTGACCCTACTCGCGTCACTGCCTCTGCACCGGTCCGAGATACTGATCCAGCCACGCCGTCGCTTCATGCACCATCATCGGCCGCGGCAGGAAGTGGCCGCCCTCGTCGATCACGTGCTTCTTCATTGCCGGCGGCGTGCCGAGCAAGCGGAAGAAGGGCCGCTGCGACAGCTCCAGCGGGAAGATGCTGTCGTACTTGCCGGTCAACATGAGCACGGGAATGCGCACGCGTGGCAGGAAGTTGACGGGATCCTCCTCCGGACGGGACGGCTCCATGGAGAGCCCGGGGACGTTGAGCACGGCGACGCGAAAGCGTGGCTCGAGGGCGAGCAGCACGCCGGCGACTCGTCCGCCCCAGCTCGTGCCGGCGAAGGCGAAGCGCGTCGTGTCGACGTCGGCGCGCGTCGATGCGTAGTCGATCGAGCGGCGCATCTCGCGCGCCCAGCGAATCATCTGGTCGCGATGCGCGATGGAGCCGTCGGGGGTATCATCGCCGAAGCTTCCGCGGCCATACGTGTGCTCGTAGATGGGATACAGCGCGGCGCGGCCGCCGCGCACGAGGTAGTCGATGACGGACATGCCCGGCGAGTGGTAGTCGCGCAGGATCTGCGCATCGGACGCCGGAAAGATCACGACGGTCTGGAAGGGCGGCGCGACTCGGCGAGGCAGGAAGAGGAGCGCCACCATCTTGAGGCTGTCGCCGGGCACGTCGAACTCGATCTCCTCGCGCACCCAGTCCGCCGCGCTCGAGTCGCGCGCGACGACTTTCGCATTGAGCGGCGTGTGATCGTAGTCGTACAGCGCGACGAACGCGCGAAAGGTCGCGTCGTCCACCGGACGCACCTTTGCGTAGTCTCGCGTCAGACCGGCGATCGGCGCGCTGGCGCGCGCGAGATCGGGCGCCGACGCAGTACGACGGACGAGCCGGATTCCATTGATCAGCGAGCGGTCGAGCGCCGGTTGCTGGTAGATCTCCGAAAAGAGATAGGCCGGATCGCTCCAGCCTCCGCCGAGGATGTAGCGGCTTCCCGGGTTGCCCGCATTGACGACCCACTCGCGCACGTTGCCCGCCATGTCGTACACGCCGCGAGGACTGACGGTGCGCTGGTCGCCACCGCGTACCGGACTGGTCGCGTCGTAGCGGCCGTGCGGCACGACCCACCGTGCCGCTTCGGGGATCGCGGCGGCGTTCCACTCGAACACGGTGGGCAGCTCCTTGTGCGCGAAGCGCGCATAGGCGCGGGCTTCGTACCAGCTCACGCCGCCCACCGGCAGCTCCTCGGCATCGGTCAGCGGCGCACCTCCTTCCCACGACGCCGGACCTGGGCGGCCTGAACGATCGACGAACAGCGACATCGCCGCGTCCCAGGCGAGCGGCTTCCCGTCGCGCATGATCGTCGAGTCCCACAGCGCACGATTGGTGTAGCCGCCCGCGTCGACGAACGCCTTGTACTGGCGATTGGTCACCTCGCGAGCGTCCATGAGAAAATCCGCGAGGTCGACCGGATGCGTGCTCTCCAATCCGTAAAGCGTGCCGACGAGATGCTTGCCGCGGAGCAGCACCATGTCCGTGTCCGGATCGCTCACCTTGCGCAGCGGGATGGGGCTCGGGATCGGCACGTAGCTGCCGCCAAGTCGAGCACCGATGACCGTGACGTCGCGATAGCCCGGCTTCGCGTATCGGTAGTACCACGCATTCCTCGGGATCCGCACGGTGTCCGTCGGCGTCGTGCCGACGGGCAGCCAGCGTGTCGTGTCGCTCAGCGCGGCGCGCGTGACGATGGCCCCGGCGGGCTCGCTGAGAAAGGTTTGCCACTGCGCGAAGCGCGGCCACAGCGTCGCGAGCACGGAGTCGCGTGGCGCGCGCCTTTCCGCTTCGCCCGCGAGCGCGAACGCCGAGTCGAGCTGGTCGGCCTCGATCAATCGTTCGATCGTCGGGATCGCCGTGGCGCGAACCCAGACGGTCCGGCGCTCGCGCAGCCAGAGCCCGGTCGCGATGCCGATCGCCGCGACGGCGAGGACACCCGCGGCGATGAGACGACCGCCCCATCGCGGCGGCGCGGGCGGCGCGGCGAGCGCGTGCAGCTCCTGCTGCAGCGCCACCGCGCTCTGCGGACGAGCGGTGACGTCGCGCGAGAGGCATCGCGCCACGAGCTGCACGAGCGGCGCCGGCGCGGCCGGCCAGCGCGAGGTGAGCGACGGCGCATCCGTCGACATCTTCTCCATGACGATGTGCTGCCACGAGCCGGCGAACGGCGCCTCGCCGCTCAGCATCTCGAAGAGCATCGCGCCAACCGAATACACGTCGGCGCGATGATCGACGGTGGGCTCGGCAGCGGCCTGCTCCGGCGCCATGTACGCGGGCGTCCCCAGCGACATGCCCTCGCCCGTGAGCGTGGCGTCCTCGCGCGCCTCGCCGACGGCCTTGGCGATGCCGAAGTCCATGACGACCGCGTGCCCACCGGAGAGGAGCACGTTGTCGGGCTTCACGTCACGGTGCACCAGGTGGTGCTCGTGGGCGTACGCGAGCGCATCGGCGACCTCGGCGGCGAGACGCAGCGACTCGTCGACCGGCAGCCGGCCATCTCGGCGCAGGCGGTCGCGCAGCGACTCGCCGGTCACCAGCGGCATCACATAGAAGGGCAGCGATGCCGCCCCGGCGACGCCGGAGTCGAGCAACGGCAGGACGTGCGGATGATTGAGCCTGGCGGCGATGCCGATCTCGCGCAGGAAGCGCTCGCTGGCGATCGACCGGGCGAGCGCGGGATCGAGCACCTTGATCGCGACGTCGCGGTCGTGCTTGAGATCGCGTGCGAGGAAGACGGTAGCCATGCCGCCGTGGCCGAGCTCGCGCTCGATCGCATAGCGATCGACGAGCGATGGCTGGATGTCGGCTACGGTGAGCGATCCGGTCATGGGATGTCGCGCGAGGCGGTCACGGTGGTGGCGACAATATGCGACGTCGCCCCCCGCGGCGCACGAGGGCGGCCTACCGAGTCCGTGCCGAGTCGTCGGCGGTGCTGTAGCTTCAAGGATGCCCGAGCTCGTCCCCGACGACGATCCCTTCATCCGCAACCTGCGGCGCGCCGGCATTCGCCCGCCCCCGCCGCCAGGTACGCGCCGGCCGCCACGTCCGCCGCGCATGGTCGTCATCGGCGCGATCGCGCTGTTTCTGCTGTTCGTCTTCCTGCCGGCCGTCACCACGCCGATCGCCGACTGGTTGTGGTTCCACGAGATCGGGTTCGAGCGCGTCTTCGCCACCAGGTTCGTTGCCGAGTGGACCATCGGCCTCCTGTCGTGGGCGATCGCGTTCTCCGTGCTGTACGGAAATGCGCGCCATGCGCTGCGAGGCCTGACCGAGGGGGATGTGCCGGTGCAGAGCCCGGTCACCGACATCGGCAGCGCCGCGGCACTGATCGGTGCCCACACCGTGCGGTTGGTGCGCGTGCTCGCGCGTCCGTGGACCGCATTCCTCTCGCTGATCGTCGCGATCGGGATGGCCGCGCAATGGAACACGGCGCTCCAGGCGATTCACCGTACCTCGTTCGGCCAGGCCGATCCGATCTTTGGTCGAGACATCGGCTATTACGTCTTCGTGCTGCCGGCGATCGAGACCGCGGTGGGCTTCGCGTTCGCGCTCGTGCTATTGTCGCTCGTGCTGGTCGCGCTGCCGATTCATTTCGCGCGCGCGGAAGTCGCGCGACACGACGACCAGCTGGTGATTCCCCTGCACGCCCAGCGGCACTTCTCCATTCTTGCTGGCCTGCTGCTCTTCGTGCTCGCCCTGCGCACGCACTTCGTGAGCATTCCGGGCGTGCTGTTCGGCGAGCACCTTGCGCTTTCGGGCGCGAACTACGTCGATCTGTCACTGCGCGTGCCCGCCATGCACGTGTTGAGTGTCGTCGCGCTCGTCGGCGCCGCGCTCATCGCCTGGAGCGGCGTGCGCGGCCGGCTCGTGTACGTCGCGGCGCGTGTGGTCGCGGCGTACGCCATCGTCGCCATTCTCGCGATCCTCATCCCGTCGGCCTACCAGCGGCTCGTGGTGCAGGCCAACGAGCTGTCGCGCGAGTCGCCGCAGATCGCGCATCACATCGCGGCCACGCGCGACGCGTGGGGGCTCAGCAAGATCGAGATGCACGAGCTCGGGGCGGCCACGGAGATGACACCGGCGACGATCGCCGCCAACCGCGCCACGGTGGACAACGTGCGGCTCTGGGATCGCGAGCCGCTGCTCCAGACGTTCGGGCAGATCCAGTCCATCCGCACCTACTACGACTTCGTCTCGGTCGACGACGACCGCTATCGCATCGGCGGACAGCTCCGCCAGGTGATGCTCTCGGCGCGCGAGCTCAACACCGACGCGCTGCCGACGAAAGGATTCATCAACGAGCATCTCACCTACACGCACGGCATGGGCGCCACGCTCGGCCCGTCGAACGAGGTGACGGCGGAGGGGCTGCCCGTGCTGTTCGTGAAGGATCTGCCGCCGGTGTCGAGCATCGACCTGCGCATCGCGCGGCCGCAGATCTATTACGGCGAGCAGTCGAACGACTTCGTGCTCGCGCCGAGCGGGCAGCGGGAGTTCGACTATCCGGCCGGCGAGGGTGACGCCGCCGTCTACTCGAAGTACGATGGGCGCGGCGGCGTGCCGGTGGCGTCGTTCGCTCGGCGGCTGCTGTTCGCCCTGCAGTTCGGCTCGTTCAACATCCTGCTGTCGCGCGACATCACCGATCGCACGCGCATTCTCTACTACCGGAACGTTCGGGAGCGTGCGCAGCGTGCGCTGCCCTTCCTGACCTTCGATCGCGACCCGTACATCGTCGTCACGAAGGACGGCCGCTTGAAGTGGCTCGTGGACGGCTACACGAGTACGGATCGCTATCCGTACTCGCAGCCCGTGTCACCAGGCGTGAACTACATGCGCAACGCGGTGAAGGTCGTCATCGACGCCTACGATGGCGACGTGGCCGCGTACGTCTCGACGCCCGACGATCCGATCGTGAAGACGCTGTCGAAGATCTATCCCGGATTGCTCCGGCCGCTCTCCGAGATGTCGGCGGACCTGCGCGCGCATCTGCGCTATCCGGAGGATCTGTTCAGGGTGCAGACGGAGCTGTACGCCACCTATCACATGGGCAACGCCGAGACGTTCTACCATCGCGAGGATCAGTGGCAGGTACCCGGTGCGCCGCCAACCAACACCGAACGTCCCGGTGGCGGGCGCGTGGCCGGCGAGTCGTTCCTGCGACACATGGTGATGCGGCTGCCTGGCGAGAAGACGCCGGAGTTCATCCTCATGCGGCCGTTCACACCGCGGCAGAAGGACAACCTCGCCGCCTGGATGGTCGCGCGAAACGACGGGGAGCACTACGGCACACTCGCCGTGTACCGCTTTCCACAGCAGACCCTCGTATACGGTCCCAATCAGATCGCGAACCGGATCAATCAGGACACCGACATCTCACGGCAGATCTCGCTGTGGGATCAACGCGGGTCGGAGGTGCTGCGTGGCGAGCTCCTCGTGCTGCCGATCGAAGGCTCCCTGCTCTACGTGCAGCCGTTGTATCTGCGCGCGGAAGGCGGACGGATCCCCGAGCTGAAGCGGGTGATCGTCGTGCAGGAGGGGCGCGTCGCCATGGGGGAGACGTTGGACGCGGCGCTCGTGGCGCTGTTCGGGCAGGGAACGCGTGCGCCCGCGAGACAGGATGCCGTCGCGGCGACGCCGGTGACGCCGGCGACGGCGAGCAGCGCCGCGGCCGACACGGGCACTGGTACGGTGGCGGAGCTGGCGCATCGCGCGAGCGAGCACTACGACCGGGCGCGCGCCGCGCAGCGGGCGGACGACTGGGCAACCTACGGCGCGGAGATGAAGCGATTGGGCGAGGCGCTGCGGCAGCTCGCCGCACAGAAGGGCGCGGCGCCGCGGTAAGCGCAGAAAGTTCGTGCCGGTTCCTGCGTAATTGTTCTACCTCGACGGCGGGGATCGAATGGACACGGGTGCGATGGGGATGTTCATCTTTGACAGACGGGCGAGGTAGGCATGCCGCCCAGTCACGGACTGACGCACTACGAGGTGCTCGAAGTCCTGGAATCGGCGACCGAAGCCGAGATCACGTCGGCGTATCGTCAGCTCGCCAACGAGTACCATCCCGACCGGCTGCCGCCCGACCTACGAGCGCGTCGCATCGGACGTGACGCGCTCGAGAAGTTTCGTCAGGTGCTCGAGGCGTACACGGTGCTGTCGGACAGGAAAAGCCGGACGAAGTACGACAGCACGCTCGCCGAATCGCGGGACGTCTTCGTGCCGGAGCGTTCGACGTCTGCACCGCCGTCGTCGCGGCGGCCACCGCCCGCGCGGGGATCCCGGCCGTCGCGTCGCAATCCCGGACGCAAGGCAATCACCGCCTCATTCGGTGCCGCCGCCGTGGTCGGCGCGCTCGCGGCCTTCCTCGTCGGCGCGGCACGCGATCCCGAACCCACCCTCACCCAGTTCGCCGACGGCAGCGTCGCTTCCATCGAACCGTCCGTTGAGGAGCTGGTGAACGCCGCCGAAGTGGGCGACGAGAAGAAGCTGGATGCCCTGCTTGCGTCCGGCGTCAATCCCAACAGCATCTCCACGCAGACACGCAATGCGTTCTCGTCACGCGTCTCGGCTCTGTCCGTCGCGGTGCTTGCCGGACGTACGAAGATCGTTCGCATGCTGCTGCGCGCCGGAGCGCATCCCAATGCGCCGGGCACCCATGGCGGCTCCGCGCTCGCGGACGCAATGGCGGCGAGACACGACTCCCTCGTGACGCTGCTCCGTTCGGCGGGTGCATATCTGCCACCGAATTCGGCGTCGCTCGTGGCCGCAGCAGCGGGCGGATATCTCGCCGATGTTCGCACGCTCGTCGATCGCGGCGTCGACGTCAACGCGGGCGCCGGCTACAAGGGCTCGACGCGCGCCCTGAGCGTGGCCGCGTTTGGCGGTCATGCGGCGATCGTCGAGCTGCTGCTCTCGCGGGGGGCGCGCATCGACATCCCCGACGAGGACAGGCAGACGGCGCTCGACTACGCGAGGCGTCGCGGAGACCCCGCGATCATCGAGATGCTGACGGCGGCAGCGGGCAAGGGGAAGGAGAATTGATCGCCCTCGATGTTCTGCGACTCCGTCGACGGCAAGCCGTCGGCTCGTGAGCCGCGGCGCAGCCGGCGACCGTTGAGCGCTGAGGCCTACCAGTCCGTCGGCTTGTAGTCCTTGAGGAACTGCCCCCACACGTGCTTCCCCGTGTTGATCCCGTCGATGATCGGATCGACGATGCGCGCTGCTCCATCCACGATGTCGAGCGGCGGATGGAAGCGATGCTCCTTGACCTTCCGCGCCGCGAGCTCCGCCGGATCCTCGTCCGTCACCCAGCCGGTGTCCACGCTGTTCATGTGGATGCCCTGATGATGGCACTCGGTCGCCGACGTGCGCGTCATCATGTTGAGCGCCGCTTTCGCCATGTTCGTGTGCGGGTGGCGCGTCGTCTTCTGATTGCGATAGAACTGTCCTTCCATCGCCGAGACGTTGACGATGTGCTTGTCGCGCTCGGGCGTGCGTAGCATGAGCGGCTTGAGGCGCGCGTTGAGGAGGAAGGGCGCGATGGCGTTGACGAGCTGCACCTCGAGCAGCTCGACCGTCGGCACGTCCGAGAGCAGCATGCGCCACGAGTTGCGCTCACGCAGATCGATCTGCTGGAGATCCTGGTCGAGCCGCCCCTGCGGAAAGAGATGCGGCTCGTGATCGACGTCCTCGGCGAGCAGCGACACCTGCGACAGCGCCGCCGCGTGGACGAGGCCCATCGACTCGGCGTTCGCCGGCAGTGATCCAGCCGTGAGCGCGCCCGCGCTCGCCGGCCCGATGAGGCTCTCACCGCGCAGCCCTTCGTAGCGGCCGAGCAGCTTGCGCGCCGTCTCCGGCAGCGAGTGCACCGACGCGCGCTCCCCGTCCATCATGTGCTCGTAGAACGCCGGCGGACGACGCACGGTCTGACAGGCGTTGTTGATGATGAAGTCGAGCCGGTCGTGGCTCGTGAGGAGCTCGTGGCAGAATGCGTCGACGCTCGGCGTGTGGCGCAGATCGAGCCCGAAGATCTCGAGGCGGTGCGCCCACTGCTCGAAGTCGGGCTCGCACGAGTAGCGCGCGGCCGAGTCGCGCGGGAAGCGCGTGGTGACGATGAGGCGCGCACCGGCGCGAAGCAGCTTGAGGCCGGACTGGTAGCCGATCTTCACGCGACCGCCGGTGAGCAGCGCGGTGCGTCCGCTCAGGTCGGCGAGCTCGGTACGCTTCGCGAAGTTGAAGTCGCCACAGGAGGGACAGAGCTGATCGTAGAAGTGATGGAGCGTCGTGAACTGCTCCTTGCACACGTAGCAGTGCCGCTCCTCGACCTCGTCGCGGAAGTCCGGTTCGTCGACATCGCTCTGCTCGAAGTTCTCCGGCGGAAAGACGTTGGGCGTGTTGAACACGGACTGTCGACGCAGCGAGCGGATGCCGCGCACCTCCAGCATCTCCTCCTCCTTGCGCACCGCGGCGGCCTTCCGTTGACGGATGGTCGCCTTGACCATCATCCGTCGCGCCTTGGCGTCGGGATGGTAGACGAGCGCGACCGCGTCGAGGAAGCGGGCGCGCTCCTCGCGAGGCAAGGCAGCGAGGAGCCCGCGGTCGGCGATGACTCGCTCGAGCAGTTCGGCGGCGGAGCGGATCTCGTCGCGCAGAGCATCGAGGCTGGAGGCGTCGGTGATGGCGACGTCATGAGGACTGGACATCCCTCGAAGATAGCGCCGACGGCAGGCGCAGCGTGAACGTCGAGCCCACGCCCTCTTCGCTCTCGACGTCGATCTCGCCGCCCATGCGGCGCGCCAGCGTTCGGCTCGTCGCTAGCCCGAGGCCTACCCCCGCGCGGTTGCCGGCCGCACTGCCGAGTTGCACAAATGGCTCGAAGATCCGTCCCATCTGCTCCTTCGTGATGCCCTTGCCGCTGTCGCTCACGGCGATGGCGGCCCACTCGCCCGCGCGGCGTGCGGTGAGTGAGACGCGCCCGCCCGTGTCCGTGAACTTGATCGCGTTGGTGGTCAGATTGACGAGGATCTGCAGGGCGCGTTCGTGATCGGCGAGCACCGCCATCGCGTCGTTTCCGTCTCCGTTGCCGCCACCGAGGTCGCATTCGAAGGCGATCCCCTTCTCCGCTGCCTGCTGGCGCACCAGCGAGTCGAGCGCGTCGCCGAGCTCAGACAGCGACACCGCGCGCGGCTCGATGACGATGTCGCCTCCCTCCAGCTTGGCGAACTGCAGGATGTCGCCAATGATCGTGTGCAGGTGACGCTGCGCCCTGTGAATGCGCGCGGCAGCATCGCGCTGTCCGTCCGTGACGGGGCCGTGCACGCCCAGCTCGATGAGCTGCGCATACCCGCCGATCGCGGTGAGCGGAGTGCGCAGGTCGTGGCTCATCGCCGCCAGGAAATCGCTCTTGGCGCGGTTGGCACGATCCGCCTCGGCGCGCGCCAGCTCGAGCTCCTCCGCCTGGCGCGTCAACACCTTCGCCTGATCCTGGAGCTCGTGCTGCGACGCGAGGCTCGCATCCGCGAGCTGCTCCGCCTCCTCGCGGAACCGCTCGGCCTCGGCGCGCGACGCGCGAAGTGAGATCTCACTCACCGCGACCTCGGCGAGCTCCTTCAGGGAGGCCACTTCGTCGTCCGTCCAGGCGTGCGGGACGAAGTCGATCGCGCAGAAGGCGCCGATGACGTGACCGTTGACGACGATCGGAATGCCGACATACGCGGCGACGCCGAGCGACTGCACGGTGGGGACATCGCGGTAGACGGGGTCGGCCCGCGTATCGGGGATGATCAGGGGCTCGGCCGCCTGCACAGTGAAGTGGCAGAACGTCGGGCCCTCGAGCTGCCGCGCGGTGGTGAGCGACTCGCCGAACCCGCATGCCGACTTGTAGAAATCCCTGTTCTCGTCCACGAGCGAAACGAACGCGGCGGGGATCTTGACGAGCCGAACCGCCAGGCGCGTGAGGCGATCGAACGCCTCCTCCACCTCCGTGTCGAGCAGGCCGGTGGCCCGCACGGCCGCGAGGCGGTTCCCGTCGTGAATGACCTTCTGCACGACGTCGTACGCGCTGGAGAAGGACATTCGATTGACGCTCTGATCGCGGACGAGTGGAAGGACTCCAAGACTAGCGGTTGGCCCACCTGGACGCGAGCAGGGCGGTGGTCCTTCCACACGCTAACGCGCGCCGAGATCCTTCTCGTACCGCCACACCTCGAGGTCGAGCGTGCCCGTCGGGAGCTCGAGATGCTCGATGACAGTGCCTGCCAGACGCCAGCCGCACTTCTCGTAGAACCGCGACGCGCGCGCGTTGCCGATCGCGCATGCGAGCCATGCGACGCGCACGCCCGCGTCGCGCATTCGCGCCTCCGCATCGGCGACCAACGCCGCGGCTACGCCTGTTCCGCGTGCCTCGGCCGAGACATAGAGCTGATAGAGCTGGTCGTCCTTGATCATGCAGAAGCCGAGCGGCGTCCCGGACACGCCGATCGCGCGGACACCCGGCAGCGCGGCGGCCATCCTGGCGCGCAGGCTCTCGAGCGTGCGCGCCCGCGCCAGCTCCTCGGGGAGCAGGTGCGCATGCGCGTCCTGCCAGCCCTGGTACCAGATGATCGACAGACGATCGACCTCCCCTTCCTCCGCGCCTCTCACTTCCATATTGATGATCTCGTTCTGGCAGTGCATTCAGTTCGGACCGCAACGGAGCAACGAATGCTGATCGTGCACGTCTTCGTCAACGTGAAGGCGGAGTCGGTGGATGCCTTCAAGGCAGCCACGCTCACCAACGCGCGCACCAGTGTGCAGGAACCCGGCGTGATCCGCTTCGACGTCGTGCAGCAGGACGACGATCCGACGCGCTTCCTGCTGATCGAGATCTATCGAACGGCGGCGGATCCGGTGAAACACAAGGAGACGGCGCACTACGCCACCTGGCGCGACACGGTCGAGTCGATGATGGGCGAGCCGCGACGAAGTGTGAAGTACCATGCGCTGTTTCCTGCGGACGGCGAGTGGGAGTATCCGCGGTGAGCTTCGAGTTCGCCGCGCCGTCGCGGATCATCTTCGGCGTCGGGAAGCTGCGCGAGGTTGGCGCTCTCGCGGCCGCGATGGGGCGGCACGCGATGGTCGTGGAGAGCGGGAGCGGCCGCGTCGATCCGCTGCTCGCGTTGTTGCGAGCGCAGACCATCGCCGCGACTTCATTTCAGGTTCGCGGCGAGCCGACCGCTACACTCGTGGAGCGTGGCGCGGAGCTCGCACGCCACGCCGGCTGCGACGTCGTGATCGCGTTCGGTGGCGGCAGCGTGATCGACGCCGGCAAGGCGATCTCCGCGCTGCTCACCAACCGTGCGCCGCTGCGCGACTATCTCGAGGTCGTCGGTAAGGGGCGGCCGCTCACCGAGCGCGCAGCGCCCTTCATCGCGATTCCCACCACCGCGGGCACGGGTGCCGAAGTGACGCGCAACGCCGTCCTGATGATGGAGGAGGAGCGCGTGAAGGTCAGCTTGCGGAGCGCGCTGATGCTGCCCACCATCGCGCTCGTCGATCCGGCGCTCACGTACTCGCTGCCCCCGTCGGTCACGGCCAGCTCCGGGCTCGACGCGCTGACGCAGTGCATCGAGCCGTTCGTCTCACCACAGGCGAACCCGCTCACCGACGCCGTCGCGCGCGAAGGGATCCGGCGCGCGGCGAGCGCGCTGCGTCGTGCGTTCCATGACGGCGGCGACGTCGAGGCACGCCGCGACATGTGCATCACGAGCCTGTGCGGCGGTCTCGCACTCGCCAACGCGAAGCTCGGTGCGGTGCATGGCTTCGCCGCGCCACTCGGTGGGATGTTCCCCGCCCCACACGGCGCCGTCTGTGCCCGGTTGCTGCCGATCGTCGTCGAGGCGAACGTGCGGGCGCTCCGGGGGCGGGCGCCAACGTCGCCGGCGCTTTCGCGCTACGCCGAGGTGGCGCACATGCTCACCGGAAAGCCGGGCGCCCGTGCCGAGGATGGGGTGGAGTGGTTGCGTGCGCTCGTCGACGAGCTGGGGATTCCGCCACTCTCGCAGTTCGGCGTCGCAGCAGCGGACGTCGAGGGAGTCGTCGCACAAGCGCGGAAGGCGAGCAGCATGGGCGGCAATCCCATCGCGCTCACGGACGACGAGCTCGCGAGCGTGCTCAGCTCGGCGATCGGCTGACGACCGGATGAGCGACCTCGGGCTCGAGTCCGGCCGGGTGCATCTCGTTCCGTACAGCGCGTCGTGGCCAGCGCTGTGCGACGCCGAGATCGTTCGACTGACGGCGGCGCTTGCCGGCAGTGGCATCGAGGTCGCATTCGAGCACACCGGCAGCACCGCGGTCCCCGGCCTCGCGGCGAAGCCGATCATCGACATCCTCGCGGGACTCGACGCGGACGACGATCGACCTGTCGTCATCGCAGCGTTCCAATCAGCGGGTTACGTGCACCGCGGCGAGCAGGGCATCGCGGGGCGGGACTTCCTTCGCCGTGGCGATCCTCGGCAGTACCACCTGCACCTCACTCGGCTCGACAGCGACTTCTGGCGCGAGCACCAGCTCTTTCGAGACTGGCTCCGCGCGCACGGCGACGTGGCAGCGGAGTATGCCGCGTTGAAGCGTGCACTGGCCGGGCAGTTCCCCACCGATCGTCACGCCTACATCGACGGGAAGTCCGCATTCGTCGAGCGCGTCGTTCGCGCGGCGCAGGCACCGCGCGAACGCTGAGTGCCGCTCCTCACCACACACCACGGACGATCACACGATGAAGCTTCCTGTCGCCCCACGCGTGCTCGTCGCGCTGCTGTTCGCTGCCGCATGCGCGGGCCGAAGCGCGACGACACGCGTTCCCGCCGGCTACCGATGCGTGCCATACCACGACGCCGTCTACCATGCCGGCCCGCAGGTGATTCCCGGCCGGCTTCAGAACGAGTACTACGACGTGATGGACGTCCCGGACGCACAGAAGCGTGCGGGCGCCGAGGAGGGCGCCTGCTATCACGACACGGACAACAAGAACAGCGGGAGCGGCGCCGGATCACTCAACGGCACCGGCAGCTACCTGAACGAGCTGCGCATGTTCGAGAGCGCCGACATCTCGTACACGAAGCTGAATCATCCGGGCGTCGCGATCGACGACAGTCCGCACAATTTCGTGAGGCCCGACTCCAACTCGGCGTATCTGGGCTGGATCGCGCCTGGCGAGTGGGTCAACTACACCGTGCAGGTCGCACGCGATGGCGACTACTCGCTCACGACGATGTACACGTCGAAGTTCGGCGGGCACATCTCGCTCGACGTGAACGGCACGGATGTGACGGGACCACTCACGATTCCGCCGACCTTCGTCGCGGCGGATACGATCGAGTGGCGGCAAGCGCACCACTGGAACAGACTGAGCGGACTGGGACGATTTCATCTGGCCGTGGGCACGCAGGTGCTGACGCTCCACTTCATCGATCAGCCGGTGCTGAACTTCGACTACATGGAGTTCGTGCCCGTGCCGTAGTAGTGGCCAGCCAGCGCAACGGCACGGACGGGGTGGCTCGATGCGAGCCACCCCGACGTGCGCGGTGTTACGGCTGCTTCACCGCTTCAGAGTGCAGGACGAGCACGGAGTCCGAGCCTTTCGTGTGGTAGTGTGCCACGGTGGTCCCGGTAAGCCCGCCGTTCTGCATTCTCATCGTGCTCACCGTGTGCACCTTCATCCCCTTGCGTCGCGCGCTGGAGTACACATCCGAGGTGTTCACGACACTGTCGCCCGACACCATCGTGTGAAGGGGGACCTTCGCCCCATTGGGCATCGTCATCGTCCAGCCGGTCGTATCCGCGGTCGCCGTGAGCGTGACCAGCGTCGCGGTGGTGTCGGTTCCGGACGCGGGTCTCGCGGTCATGTTCCACTTGCCGGCGACGTCGGCCAGCGCGAGTGGAGCGGGCATCGCCGGAGCCGGTGCAGGAGCGGGTGCCGCGGTGGCGGCAGCCGCCGCCGCTGCCGCGGAGTCTGTGGCAGCCTTGTCGCTCTTGGCACAGCTGGCGACGATCAGGGTGGTCGAAAAGGCGAGTGCAACTCGAGTGAGCGTCTGCATGGCGATCTCCGCGAAGTTCGGGACGGCGGGAAGGGGCGAGGTATAGCGGGCAGGACGATAGGGGGTCCGGAGACGGTGTCAAGGAGCGTGGCGTCCGCCGCCAGGAACACCACGGGCTTACGCTGGATGCTGCGCTCCCGTCCGCGCACGGGTGAACATGTAGCGGCAGATCGCGACGGGGACGCTCGCCATCAGCGTTCCGCGGATCATGTACGACAGCATCGGGCTCCGAGCGGTCGCCGCCTCCTGCGGAACACCGAACATGATCACGAGCAGCGTCACCGCGAACCACGAAAAGATCAGGAACAGCTCCTGACTCGCGGTGCGACGAATCGCGTTCTCGGCGCTCGCGTCACCCTGAAAGAGCGCCCACGCGCCGCGCACCAGCCGGACGCTGAGCCAGAGTCCCAGCAGCGCGGCGACGATGTTGATGAGGCGCGTCAACGGAACGATGATGTAGCCGAAGTCCTGCGGACCGGGCGCGATCGCGCCGAACAGGGTCTGCAGATTGCCGATCACGCCGAGCGCCCCGACGAGCCCCGCGACGATGACGCGGGCGATCGGCGTCTCGAACGCCTTCTGGATCGACGCGGCATCGGTCGGCAGGCCGAGATCGGCGACGAATCGCGCACCGGCTTCGCGCGCGTCGAACTGCTGCGCGGAGGTCGTCTGCGAGGTGGCGAACGCCGGCGGCGCCGTGCGCGGAACGGTGCTGATTCGCGGTGGCGCATACGGGCTCGCCGCCGAGGTTGGCGGGACGCCAACGCGCTTCAGTCCTTCGGCCACCTTCGCGGCGACGCGCTCGGAGTTGTCTGGATCCCAGGCGACGGAGACCGCCGCGCCGAACGCCATGCGCCATTCGCGGCGGCGATCGTCGTCGCCCTCGTCCTGTGCCCTGAGCACGTCGTCGTGCGACATGCCTCGCCGAATCGGGATGAATCGCTTCTGGCTCTCGTACGCCCGGATGATCTCGTTCCGCACGTGCGGTGACCGTAGCGAATGCTTCGAGATGATGACGACCATCGAGTGCGCCGCCTCGATGGCGCGATCGATCTGCACGAGGTAGCTGCCGCCCGCCGTGCTGTCTTCCTCGTAGCACCAGGTCGAGTAGCCAGAAGCGCGAAGCTGCGCCGCGAGCTCCAGGGCGACGTCGGCGTCGGTCTTCTCGTGGCTGATGAAGACGTCCCGCTCGCTCCCGTCAGCCATACCACTCGACCTCGCGCATGAGGCGCAGCCACTCGCGTTGATCGGAGTCGAGCACGAGCTCGCAGATCTGGAGCTCGCCGAGCAGGGCCGTCGGGTCGGAGCGCGCGTCCTCGTCGAGACGGCGCGCCACCTCGTCGAGCATCTCCCGTCGAGCGGCCGAGCGCGCAAGGTTCCGCGAGAACTCACGAGCCGAGCGGTAAGTGCGAATGCCCGCCCACGTGACGGGCAGGCCGGCCGACGCGGCGCTGAATATCGTGCTCACCTTCGCTGCACTCTCACCAGCGATGAAGTGAGCGACGACGACGTGCGCCGCCACCATCAGCACACTGGCGACGAAGAAGATGGGCAGGAGCTTCGGCTCGTCGAGAAAGGAGACGCCGCGCGCGCATGCGTCGCCGAAGTAGTCGCGCTGGTTGATGATCCGCTTGCGGCGATAGAAGACGAGCAGCGCGTCGAACGCATCCGATGCGAGATCGCAGCAGTCGTCGTGCGTCGGCAGCCTCGGGATGGATCCTCGCTCCGACTGGATCTTGAGGTCGTCCTCCGTCAGCGCGACGATGCGATCTCGCGCGTTGAGGACGTCTGCCTGCCATGCGGTCTGGCGCGTCGCCGAGCCCCACATCCGCGGATCGAGCAGGGAGCTGAACTTGAGCAGGCGAAGCTGCTCGGCCCGGAACCGGTCATGGAGCCAGTGCTTGAGCCAGCCGAAGTAATACCCGAAGCCGATCGCGACGACCGTGACCACGATGGCGACGACCTCGGTGGTCGCCGCCCACTCGGCGTCGTAGCTCAATCGCTCGAGGGTGAGCTGCGCCAGCGAGGCGAGCACCGCGAGCGAGCCACCGAACGCGGTCACGAAGATCACCCAGCGATAGCGCCGCTGGTGCGCGATCGCGCTGGCGTCGAGCGCATCGAAGGTCGGCGTGAGCAGATCGTCGAGTTGCATGACCGCCTTGTGCAGCGACGGCCAACGCGCGAGGCCCGACAGATCCTCCCCCGAGTCGTGCATGTCGTCGCTCACGACCGGCATCGTCGCCGTGGGAGCAGTCACGGCTTCACGATCCTGAAGCCGAGGGCGAGCACCGTTCGGAGCGTCTCGAGCGCGACCTGGCGGTCGTATTCCTTTTCGCCTTCGCTCAGCGCGTCGTACTCGACGAGGGACGGATGCCGCTTCGCGGCGTCGTCGCGCGCGGGTCCCCAGACCCACCCGTCGCGCTGGCGCTGCCGCGCCCACACGGCGTGGACGTTCTGAGCGAGGGGTTCCGTGAGCGCGAGGATCTCGTCGGGCAAAGCGACGCGCGTCGTGTCGACCGGGTCGGGCTGATACGTCACGGTCATCGGGTGAGAGGCTCCCCAATGTGCCGCCCGGTCGAATCGCGCGCAAATCTCGCGGGCGAGACTAGATGTCGCGCACCTCGGCCACGGCCTCGAGCGCCAACCCGATGTCGCGCGACAAGGCGCGTGCCTCTCGAGTCGCGCTCGTCACGTCGCCGAGCCCCGCCTCCAGACCCGAGCCCTTGAGCCTGACGAGATCGAGGCGGAGGTTCGCCAGGGCGAGCGCCGCGCTCTCGATCTGGCGCGCCAGCTTGTCGCGCTGGCGCCCCATGTGCTCCATCGACACGCGCTGGCGCCTCAGCAGCGCGAGCTGGCGAAGGGCGTCCGTGGCGTCCGGATCGGGCTCGCGCTCGGCGTCCTGGATGCGCGTGTCGAGCGCGGCGATCGCGCCGGAATCGTAGTCGGTATCCAGGCGGTGCAGCGCCTTCGCCAGATTGGCCACGCGGCCGACGAGGCCGTTGACTGTAGGCGCGATCTCGGGGAGCAGCGCGCGGTCCGCCTTCGACAGGCCCGCGACGATGGCGAGAATCGCCGCTCTATCCTCGGCCGCGCGACGCACCGCCGCGCCGCGCGGGCTCTCCAGCACGTCGCGTGGCGCGAGCTTCAGGATCTGACGACTGCTCGGCAGCGGCACCGTCTCGAGCACGTTGCGCGAGCGTCGCGAGAGAAATATGCGGCGCGCGCGGAGCCCGACGCCGCGCAGCGACTTCGTGCGGCGCCACAGCCTCCGGGTCATGAACATCGGCACGAGCGGCGAGAAGATCAGCGGCGGCGCGACGCCGATGCCGAAACCGAAGCCGATCATGCCCAGTATCCACATGCCGAAGACGACGAGTCCGTACCGGCGGATGGACTTCACTCGGTCGAGCAGGTTGACGCGTCCGTGCCAGAGGCGGAGGTCCGCGCGCTGTTCCGTCGTGAGCGACGCGAGGTGCGGAGGCTCGAGCACGAATGTCCCGCGCTCCGCCGGCGACATCGCTACACCGCCCGAGTCACCACTCGAAGATCGCGGGATCGGCGACGCACCACGTCGGCCTCGCGGAAGGGGCGATGTGTACCGCACCGGCTCGCGCCGGTCGACGCGCCACGACGGCGCGGGATCGACGTTCGTCGTCAACGCGTCGCGGAACGCCGAGGCGGTCGGCCATCGATCCTCCGGCGCCTTCTTGAGCGCGCGCTCGACGGCGTCGCACAGCTGCTTCGGCACTTCGGGGCGCAGCTCGGCGATCGGGCGCGGGCGCTCGCTCACGTGCTTGAGCAGCAGCGCCATCGAGTTGCTCGCCTGGAACGGCACGCGCCCGGTGAGCATCTGATAGCCGAGTACCCCGAGCGAGTAGATGTCACTGCGGCCGTCGATGTCGCGCTCGCCCATTGCCTGCTCGGGCGACATGTAAGTCGGCGTGCCGACGGCAACGCCGGTGAGCGTGAGCCGAGTGCCGCTCTCCATCGCGCGCGCGATGCCGAAGTCGGTGACCAGCGCGCGGCCACTGTCGGCGTCGATGAGGATGTTGTCGGCTTTGATGTCGCGATGGATCACGCCGCGCAGGTGCGCGTAGGCGAGCGCGTCGGCGGTCTCGCTGAGCAGACGTCTCACTTCGTCCACCGCGCGGAGCGGCTGGTGCTCGAGCTTTGCCGCAATGCTCCCTCCGCCGATGAGCGCCATGACGAAGTACGCGATGCCGTCGCGCTCACCGACGTCGAAGATCGGTACGATGTGCGGATGCGCGAGCTGGGCCGATGTCTGTGCCTCGCGCGTGAAGCGCGACCCGACCGCCGCGTCGTGCGCGAGCTCGGGCGGAAGGACCTTGACGGCGACGTCGCGATCGAGCCTGAGGTCGCGCGCGCGATAGACGACCGACATCCCTCCGCGTCCGATCTCCTCCTCGATCTGGTATTGAGGCCGGAGCGCGGCGGCGACGCGCTGGTGGAGGAGATCGGACTGGGATTCGGTCATGGCTTCTTCAGGCGGGGCTCGGCCTCGGTGAGCTGACAGCGGACGCTCTCATCCTTCGGAGGCCGAGCCCGACAGGTTTCAGCGGATGCCGCCGCGCGGCGATTGCCACCGCTGCGCATCCGATGCATGATCGGTGTCCGCGGCGACCTCGCGCGACGAGAGGACGCGCCCCTTCACTCCTCGCATACCGGTCCGCATGACCTCCCTCGATCGCACCAAGGACGACCCCTGGCAGCTCAAGACGCCGCCGGGCACGGCGGAGTACACGATGCACGTCGCGGAGAAGGACGGCGTGAAGGTGCTCGTGTGCACCGTGGGCAAGACCGTGCTCCTCTACGACGCGCGCTGCATCGACGACCTGCACGCAATGCTCCGCGCAGCGGTCGGATGGGTGGATCTCGGAGGAGCCGACGAGCAGAAGCCGGCGAAGGAGGGGACGGTGGAGGCGTGGGGCCGCTCCGCAGCGAATCCCGTCGGCGGCTGGTACGGCCTGAAGAAGGGGCTGCGCGGACGGTTCGGCGTCTACGTCCCACCGCTGATGGAAGCGCTCGGCCTGTGCGAGCTGGAGCACAACGCGAAGAACAATCGGATGCGGGCGATCTGAGCGCGGATGATCGGAGGGAGCCCGCCGAGCTAGTAGCTCATCGTCGCGCGGGCCTCGTTGAGTCGCGCACGGTACGTCAGGTTGTCGGCGTCGAGCCGGAGCGCCGTGTTGTACTCCGCCGCGGCGCCGGCCCAGTCGTGCTCGACCATGAAGACCTCGCCGAGGCCGGCGTGATACGCGGCGACCGAACCGTCGATGCGCAGCGCTTCGCGGAACCTGGCCTTGGCGTAGCCCCAGTGATGCGAGCCGAGAAATTCCTTACCCTGCTCGTAGGCGAGGAACGCGGTGCGGCGATCGGCGGCGGACAGCGCAACGCCGATGGTGACTCGAGCGGGCAACGCGCCCTGCAGCTCGACGGCACCCGACGCGCGAGGTGCTGTCACATCCGTCCTCGCGCTCCTCACTGGCACCAGTGCGCGGCTCGCCACACTCGAGGGGGTGGGATCGACGCTGGCCACTGAGCTCGGCACAGAGAGCAGCGGCGAGGCCGCTCGGCTGACGACGGCGACCTGCCGATCTTTCACGTCGGGTCCGAACGCCGAGCCCGAGACGATCTTTCGGTTGATCTCCCCCTGCCACTGCTCCAGCCGCACGAAGCGTTCGGCCGTGGTCGGGTGCGTGGTCGCGAAGGTGATCTCGGCCGGATGCTCGATGGCGAGGCGACGCCAGAGCTGCGCGGCGTTGTCGGTCGGCTGTCCGGCCCACGCGAGGATGTAGAGCCCGACGTAGTCGGCCTCGCGCTCGAAGTCCTGTGAGAAGGCCATCGCGCCCGCGGCAGCGCCCTGCTTGGCGAGCTGGCCACCGGTGTTCCCACCGCCGGCCGCCGCGATTGCCAGATCGGCGACGGCGCCGAGGAGACCGCCGGCCATCGCGTTCTTCTTCACGGCATCCATGTGGCGCATCGCGTTGTGCGCCAGCTCGTGCGCGAGGACGACCGACAGCTCATCGTCGTTGGCGAAGCGCAGCAGCGCCGACGACAGCACGATGGTGCGTCCGTCCGCGCTGGCGTTGACGGCGTCGTCCCGCTGAACGGTGACAGCGAACGCGCAGAGCGTATCGAGCGTGGCCCCCGAGGTCACGTCGGAGGCGTCCGAGACCAATGGGCGCACCGCGACGCGCACGTCTCTCCCGCACAGTGGCGCCGCGGCGCGAAGCAGCGGATACGCGAGGCGGGCGACACGCTGCTGACTCAGCAGCGAGGTCTGCGACGCGAGCGTCTGCTGGTGCAGCTGCTCCGCGCGTACGTCCTCCAGCGACACCGACCCGATCTGCGTGATCGGCCCGGCGCAGGCAGCACTCCACAGCGCCGCGATCGCGGTCAGGCTGCGAGTTGATGTTCGTCGAATCATGCGCCCTCCAGGCGACCGGCGTCGGCGGCTCTCGGTCCAACATAGGAAGTCGCGGCCGGCCGGCAAGATGCATTCGACAAGGCTGGGTCTCGACGCCAGATTGACCCACTCTTCCCGATCAGGGCACGGCCGCATGACGACCCCCATCCAGGCCACAATCCCCTCCTCCGTCCGCAAGCCGCGGGACGACGAGATCGACGTCCACGGCCTGACGCACGTCGGGAAGGTCCGAGCGGAGAACCAGGACCACTTCCTCCTCGCCACGGTCCACAAGCGCGTCAACGTCCTCGCCACCAACCTCGGCCAGCAGGAGCATCTGCCGCTGGGCGATCAGCGCGTCGCGTTTCTCGCGATGGTGGCGGACGGCGTCGGTGGAGAAGAAGGAGGCGCCGAGGCGAGCGCGACGGCGCTCGAGGCGGTGATGCAATACGTCAACGACAGCATGTCGTGCCTCTATGATCGCGACGTCACGGAGAGCGCGTTCACCGAGGCGCTCCAGAAGTGCGCGATCAAGTCGCATGAGGCGATCCTCTCGCGCGGGCGCGCAGACGAGCGGCACGGGCAGATGGCGACGACGCTCACCCTGTTCATGGGCGTGTGGCCGGCGTACTACCTGCTGCAGCTCGGCGACTCGCGCTACTACCTGTGGAACGGCGCGGAGCTCACGCAGGTGACGCGCGATCAGACGCTCGCGCAGGAGCTGGTGGACCGCGGGATTCTGTCGCGCGCGCAGGCGCCGCACACGCGGTTCGCGCACGTGCTCTCGAGCGCGCTCGGCGCGGACGCGGCGGAGCCGGTGGTGACTCGGCTCACGGCCGAGTGGCCGTACGTGCATCTGCTATGCAGCGACGGGCTCACCAAGCATGTGAGCGATGAGCGGATCGCCGAGCGGCTGGCGACGATGACGAGCTCGCGGCAGGTGTGCGAGGCGCTGCTGCAGGACGCGCTGGACGAGGGCGGGACGGACAACATCACGATCATCGTGGGGCGGCAGGTCCCGAAGGACGTCTGAGAGGGACTGAGGGGGTCAGCATCGTTGAACGGGGATGTCGCGTGCGGGGAAACGAGCCCGGGCTCTGACCCCGGGCTCTGACCCCAATTACTGCCTCTCGGCGACTCGAGAGTCGTTTGCGAAACACTTGCGTTCGTAGTTGACGTCCTCATACTGGGCATCGGGATCAGGCGACAGGTGCCTCTCGCCGCGCGCCGGTGCGCGTCGGACGTACCGCCGCCACGACGATCCGCGCACCGCTCGGAGAGGCCGCAACAATGCGTCCAGTCGTAGCCGTCCTCAGCGCGGCGATGCTCGCTCCGGCGGCATTCGTCCACCACGTCGCCGACGAGCCCAACGCGCTCGCCAACGACAACCGCACGCCAGCCGGCACGCGCGTTGGCGACACGCTCGTGCTGAAACTCACTGTCGTGCAGGCGACGTGGCGCATCTACGGCGACACGCTGCCTGGGTTCAAAGCGGCGGCGTTCGCCGAGGAGGGCAAGGCGCCGCTGATCCCGGGGCCGCTCGTGCGAATACGCGTCGGCACGCCGATTCACGTCGTCATTCACAATCCGCTCGGCGATACGCTCATCTTCCGCGGATTGACCGCGCGTCGTTCCTGGAGTGACTCGCTCCTCGTGCTGCCGAATGACTCGGGGGACGCGCGATTCGTCGCGACGCAGGCGGGAACGTTCATGTACTGGGGTGCACTCGCGACGGAGCAGCGCAAGGTCGCGCTCGCAGGACGCGATCGAGGGCTCGTTCGCCCGCGATACGACTCACAGCTCGCCGGCGCGTACATCGTCGACGCGCCTGGTCCGGTTCCGCAGGATCGCGTTCTCGTCATCACGGAACGGGCAGATCAGGTTCCTCCCAGCAAGCGAGACCGGCATCAGATCCTCGGCCGCGAGTTCGTGGCGATCAACGGAAGAGCGTGGCCTCACACCGAGCGAATGACGTACGCCCTTGGCGACACGATCCGCTGGCGAATCGTCAACCCCACCATCCAGGCGCATCCGATGCACCTGCATGGGTTCTATTTCCGGGTCGATTCGCACGGCAGCGCACGTCGCGGCGATGACTCCGTCTACACGGCGGCGCAGCGGCGCATGGCAGTCACGGAGCTGGTGAGAGTCGGCGAAACCGCTTCGATCACCTGGTCACCCGATCGCCCTGGCGGTTGGATCTTCCATTGCCACCTCACGCAGCACGCCGCGATGCTGCCGCGCGTCGACAACATGGAGGAGATCGACTATCCCGAGTCGCACGACCACGCCGATCCCGATCACCACACCGTCCAGGGGATGAACGGCGCTATCCTCGGGATCACGGTGATGGGACGCGAGCGAACTGTGGCGACGTGGCGTCCAGGGAAGCGGATGCGCCTCTATGTGCAATCGGATTCCGCGCCGAGTGACAAGACGCGGCGCTTCGGGTACGTGTTGCAGCGCGGTGCGCCACCAAAGCGCGATTCCGTGGAGAATCCCGGACCGGTGCTGCTGCTCACGCGCGGCGAGCCGACGAGCATCGAGGTGGTGAACCGCGCGACGGAGCCGACCGCTGTTCACTGGCACGGCATCGAGCTGGAGAGCTACTACGACGGCGCGCCCGGATGGAGCGGACGACCAGGTTCACGCACGGCGCCGGCGATCCGCCCCGAGTCGACATTCGAGGTGCGCATCACGCCCAAGCGCGCGGGGACATTCATGTACCACACTCACTTCAACGAGATGCGCCAGCAGTATGGCGGGCTGGTGGGCGCACTGCTCGTGCTCGAGCCAGGACAGCGATGGAATCCCTCGCGCGACCTGCTTTTTCTCATCTCGGAGGCGGACGACGGCAGCCTCCTGATCAACGGATCACCCATACCGCCGACCCCCAAGCTCGAGGTTGGCACGACCTACCGGTTGCGCTTCGCCAACGTCGCGGTGTTCCGGCCGACGCTGTTCGTGCGCGTCGCTCGCGACTCGGCATCGCCGCTCGTGTGGCGCCCAATCGCGAAGGACGGCTTCGATCTGTCCAGGGCGCGGGCAGTACCAGGGCCGAGCACCTCTCCACTGGCCAGTGGCGAGACGGCGGACTTCGAGCTCACGCCGGAGCGCGACGGAGAGTTGCGCCTGGAGTTCGGAACTCTTTCGCTCGCGACGGGCGAGGCGATGCAGCGCGTGCTGAAGTTGCGCGTCGCGGAGCGGTAGCGCGGCGCATGCACGAAAGGGGCGGGCGTCCGGTGGACGCCCGCCCCCTCGTGTTCCGTCTGCGCGCTAGTTGCGGCCGTAGCCGTATCGGCCGTTCCCGCTCGGCTGGAAGTACGCGACGATGCGGTAGTTGTCCGCGCCACCTTGCCGATCGCGCACGCGCAGCGTGGCCGTGTAGCCATTGCGCGAGCTGGGCTGCTGAATGATGTCGACGTCGCCGCGGCCAGCCAGTCGCTCGACAACGAGCGTGCCCTCCCGGTTCGGAATGCCGTTCACGACGCGGAGGCCGCGGTTCGCGCGCGTGTCACCGGC
Source organism: bacterium (assembly GCA_039933415.1). Taxonomy (GTDB): domain Bacteria; phylum Gemmatimonadota; class Gemmatimonadetes; order Gemmatimonadales; family Gemmatimonadaceae; genus AG11. Next base: position 5,132 of record JBDTOD010000024.1, on the reverse strand, counting down.
GCCGATCGGCTGGACGACGCCACGGTTGCCGCGAAGCTGGATCTGGATCTCCTTGTCCACCGTGCCCTGAAACTCGAACGCGACGTTGCGGCCGTTGTCGTAGCCGCCGTTGTTGCCGTAGCCACCGTTGTTGCCGTAGCCACCGTTGTTGCCGTAGCCACCGTTGTTGTTGCCGTTGTTGCCGCGGCCGTCGTAGCGCGGATCGCTCGACTGGGCGGCGTCGCGGCGGTCGCGCCGGTCCTCACGCGCATCGCGGCGGTCGTCGCGCTGATCGCGGCGGTCGTCCCGGTCTCCGTTCGCCACGCGATCGGCCTCATAGCGCCGAGCGTTCTCGGTCGCGCGGACGTCGATGCCGCCGCGGCGTTCGCAGACGCGGGCGTCGTTGTTGGCGATGCGCGTGCCGTCGCGGCAGACGGTGATCGCGGTGACGCGGCGCTGCTGCGCACCGACGCTCGGCGCGATGGTGGTCGCCACGGCGAGACCGAGCGAGGCGAGCGAGAGAAGACGAAGCTGCGTCATGGTGTGCTCCTGTCACGTGAGAGAGGCAGTGACCGCGATGGCTCACGATCCTCGCGGTCCGGTCCTCCTCGATGATCTCGTCATCCGCCCGTGGACCGTCCGGGCACCACCGTGAAAGGCATGAGCAGGGCCTAAATCACGCGGAACGCTAACCCTTTGCGGTGTCAGGACTTGTGGACATCGGCCAGGGCGGAATGCCCTGCGTTGTGTCCTGTTATGCAGACAGTCCCTGTCCTGGCGCGCGAAGTGGCGCGGAGTCGCGAGGCGGTCGTGAGAAATGTTCCGTCGCATGCTCGACTCTCACCGCTGGCGGTTGGCAACGGGTCTCGATAAGGTGGAACGAGGCGGCCGTCGGTACCGTTCGTCAGCCGGACAGACCATCCTCGTCACACTCGAATCATGCGAATCGCGATGACCATCGCCGGCGTCCTGCTTCTCCTCATCGGCTGCGTGTGGATCCTTCAGGGGATCAACGTGCTGCCGGGGAGCTTCATGACGGGGCAGATGAAGTGGGCGATGTGGGGGACGGTCGCGGCCATCGCTGGGATCGCGCTGCTGGTGATGGCGAGGCGGAGCGCGTAGCGGGGGTCGCGATTCGTGCCTGTCTCGCGACCGTCGATGGACCTCGGAGATTGTGGCGCAACGACTTTTCGCGCGGAGAGATCGTTGCGCAACGGTTTGCACGCGGAGGCGCGGAGTTGCGCGGGGGGGCGGAGGACTGCAAGTGCATCGCACCCGTTTTGCAACTGCATGGCACCTGAGACTGCTTTTGCAACTCCGGCGCTCGGACCTCTCCGCCGCACACGCAATAAGCAAGGCCGAATCATCGACGCCATCTACGCGTCCGTAGCAAGCCTCGGCAGTGCTCCGCGTCTCCGCGGTCCTCCGTGCCTCCGCGTGACAATCCGTTGCGCAGCGACGCCGATCCGCGCGCCTCGCGACTACACCACGGCTGCCAACCCGAAGGTCAGCGCCAGCGCGACGACCGAGATCAACGTCTCGCACACCGTCCACGTCTTGAACGTCTGCGGCACGGTCAGCCCAAAGTACTCCTGCACGAGCCAGAAGCCGCCGTCGTTCACGTGTGACAACACGAGCGATCCAGCGCCGGTCGCCAGCACCATGAGCTCGGGCGACACGCCCGCCGCCTTCGCGACGATCGGCGCGACGATGCCGCACGCGGTCGTCATCGCGACTGTCGCCGAGCCGGTCGCGACGCGGATCAGCGCCGCGACGAGCCATCCCAGCAGCAGCGGCGACACGTGCGCGCCCATCGCAAGGTCGACGACCGCGGCAGAGATGCCGCTCTCCATCAAGACACGGCCGAACCCTGCGCCCGCGCCCACGACGAGCGTGACGAGTGCGATTGGTCCCAGGCATTCGTTCGTGAACTTCAAGATCTGCTTGCGATCGAAGCCGCGCGCGAAGCCGAGCGTGTAGAAGCTCACGAGCAATGCGATGAGCAGCGCGACGACGGAGTTGCCGGCGAGCTTGAGCAGATCGTTCGGCGTCGTCTTCGGCGCGGTGAAGACGTTGGCCCAGCTTCCCAGCAGCATCAACGCGACCGGAAGCAGGATGGTGAACACCGTGACCCCGAAGCTCGGCAGATCGCGCGCGGTCCCCTGCTCCGCCATCTCCTCCATCAACGGATTGTTCGGCGCGGGAATCACGTAGCGCGACACGAGCTTGCCGAAGATCGGTCCCGCCAGCGCCGCGGTCGGGATGCCGACGATGAGCGCGTACATGATCGTGCGGCCGATGTCGGCGTTGTACGCCGTCACCGCCACCAGCGCCGCGGGGTGCGGCGGCACGAGCCCGTGCACCACACTCAACCCCGCCACCATCGGAATCCCGACGAGCACCATCGACGTGCCGGTCCGCTTGGCCACGGTGAACGCAATGGGCACCAACAGCACGAAGCCGACCTCGAAGAACACGGGCAGGCCGACGAGAAAGGCGATCACCGCCATCGCCCAGTGCACGCGCTTCTCCCCGAATGCGTCGATCACGGTATGCGCGATCCGCTCGGCGCCTCCCGATTCCGCCATCATCTTCCCGAGCATCGTGCCGAGCGCGACGACGAGCGCGATGTGGCCGAGCGTGTTGCCGACCCCCGTCTCGAATGCCTTGACGATGCCGGCCATCGGCATGCCGACGGCGACACCGAGCGCGAGCGAGACGACGACGAGCGTGACGAACGGGTTGAGCTTGAACTGCGCGATCAGCACGACGAGCGTGACGATCGCGAGAGCGGCGAGGACGAGGAGTGGAGCGCCGCTAACCATGTCGCTCGACTCCCGCCGCGTCGTCGCGTACATGGCCGGCCGACACCGCGCGGGCGACGGCGTCGAGCACGACGGGCCACAGCCGCGGCGCCGCGTCCTCGATCGGCGCCATGCGTGCCAGCACCTGGGTGCGAGTCACGCCGTGCTGCCGCCAGCTCCCGCCGTCGCCGCCGGCGTCGTTCTGCACCAGGCCCTGGAGCCGGTCGAGCGCGTTGGCGAACCGCGCGTCCGGTGTCTCGTTGGCCTCGAACTCCTCCCACAGGACGCGAAGCCGGAGCGCGCTGTCGTCGGGCAGAAGTCCGAACAGGCGCGCCGCTGCGGTCTGCTCCCGCGCCAGCTTCCCGACGTTTCCGGCGACGTCGAACGCGAAGGTGTCACCCGCGTCGATCTCGACGACGTCGTGTACGAGCAGCATCTCGACGACGTGCGCGAGGTCGGCGCCGGCCGGCGCGTATTCCGCGAGCACCACGGCCATCGTCGCGAGATGCCACGAGTGCTCGGCGGTGTTCTCGTAGCGAGAGCGGTCGATGAGCGAGGTGCGCCTGAGCACGGACTTGAGCCGGTCGAGCTCGCGGACGAACTGCAGCTGCCGCTCGAGGCGGACGGCGGCGTCGCGTGACGTCGGTTCGATCATGTCTACAGCTTGATCGTCTGTCCGAGCCGCGCGCTGCGCTTCGCCGCGTCGAGGATCTCCATGACGATCATGTTGTTGGCCAGCGACGACGGATCATATTCGCCGGCCACGACCGTCTTGTCGACGAGCGCCTTGAAGTAGCTGAACGGATCGTCGCGCGGAGCGTCCAGCTCGGGCAGCGACTGCGAGCTCTCCTTGGCCGACTCGGAAGCACGCATCCGCATGACACTGCGATTGTCGGTCATCACGTAGCCGCGAGTTCCGTAAAGCTCCATGTCCTTGCGACCGATGGGCCAGTTCCAGGACGCCTGGATTATTGCCTGGGCATGAGGATAGGCGACGACGATGGTCGCCTCGTCATCGACGCGAGGGTATTCGCCGGGCTGGAGCTGTTGGGTGACCGCCGTGACCGACGTCGGACGCTTGCCCTGCATGAGGTACGTCATGAGGTTCGCGCCATAGCACCCGAAGTCCATCAGCGCGCCGGCGCCGTTCTTCACGGGATCTTTCAACCACTCGAGGAACTCGGGGTCGACGCCGTTGATCTTCGCCGGCCCTCGGTGCCCGTCGCGCACGACGACCTTGCGCAGCGGTCCGATGCTGTCGTCGCGCACGAGGTCGAAGGCGCGATACAGCGTGGGGTACCAGGTCGTCTCGTAGTTCACCATCAGGACGATGTGATGTCGGTCGGCGAGCGCCTTCATCTGCCGCGCGTGGTCGAGACTCACGGCGAGCGGCTTCTCGACCATGACGTGGATGCCGCGCGGAGCAGCGGCCTGCACCGCCGCCAGATGCTCGTACGTACTGCCGAACGCGGCGATCGCCGTCGGCTTCGTCTTGTCCAGCATCTCGCCGATCGAGCCGAACACGAGATCCATGCTGAAGCCGTACTGCTGGGCGTAGCGGCGGGCGACGTCCCGGTTCGACTCGACGATGCCGACGATCTCGATGTCGCCCTTCTTCTTCCTGCCGAGCAGCCCGTGCACGTGGGAGTGCGAGAGCCCGACGACGCCGAGTCGCAGGGGCGCTGATCGCTGAGCGATGGCGAGCGGTGCGGTCGCCAGGAGTATCGGAAGGATGAGGAGCAGAGATTTCATACGGCTCGAAGTTGCTCGCAGGGGGCGGCAAGTCAACGACGGACGTCGCTTCCGCCCCCCGCGCGACTGGCGACGGTGGCGGTGAAATGCCGTATGGCATAGAGTGGCATCGTCGAACCTTTCACCGGAGCCGAGGCGTGTCCATCGATCGCGCTCGCTGGCAGCAGCTCGAGCCGTATCTCGATCGTGCGCTGGAGATGTCCACGGAGGAACGCGAGCCGTGGATCGCCAAGTTGCGCACCGAGTCGCCCGACATCGTCGACGAGCTTCTCGCGCTGCTGTCGGGCGAGTCGCGCGCGAGCCAGGACGGGTTTCTCGCGTCGCCGCTCACGAGCGCGTTCGACGAAGGGATGGCGTCGCCGCTCGTCGGTCTACAGCTCGGCGCCTACAGCATCGAGGGGCCACTCGGCCACGGCGGGATGGGCTCGGTCTGGCTGGCCCGACGGACCGATGGACGGTTCGAAGGGCGCGCCGCCGTGAAGCTGCTCAACCTGGCGCAGCTCAGCCCTGCGGGCGAGGCCCGGTTCCGCCGAGAGGGGTCCGTGCTCGCGCGGCTCTCGCACCCGGGGATCGGGCGGATCCTCGACGCCGGCGTGA
>JBDTOD010000023.1:0-43299 GCA_039933415.1 bacterium | reverse complement strand
CGGCTGCACGAACAGGTGAAGGTCGAGCTGGAGACCTACGCTCGCGAAAGCGGCAACGAGATCGTGAAGCCCTTCGTACTCGTCATCGCACGCGATACGACGCACGCGAAGCAACTGATCGATCTGATTCAGTCGAGTGCGTTCTTCGAGGGACGCTACGCGAGCAAGGTCATTCAGGTGGATTCCAGCAAGACCGGCGCGGAGGAAGACGAGATGGTCGAGCGGTTGCTCAAGGTGGAACACACCGACGAGCCCACCGAGATCGTGATCCACGTCAACATGCTCAAAGAAGGATGGGACGTCACTAACCTCTACACGATCGTCCCCTTGCGAGCGGCAAATGCGCGTACGCTCATCGAGCAGTCAATTGGTCGCGGGCTGCGCCTGCCCTATGGGAAACGCACCGGCGTCACGGCGGTGGATCGCCTGAACATCATCGCGCACGACAAGTTTCAGGAGATCGTTGACGAGGCGAACAAACCGGACTCCGCAATCCGCTTGCAGCGAGTGATTCTGGAGCCCGAACAGCTCGGCGAGAAAACCGAGACGGTGGTATCACAGTCTCAGTTGGCGAGCTTGTTGGGCTTTCAACCCGATCGGGCAACGCCGAGTACGACGGCTCCGTCCGGAGTCGCACCGCCCGCCTTCGAGACGCCGGAGGATCAGGCCGTCGCGCAGATCACGTATCAGGTGATCCGCGGTTTCGAGAACCAGCCGGAGCTCCTCCCGGGTGTCAGCTACCTGACGAGGGCCGACGTACAGGCGGCCGCCGTGAAGCTCGTCAGCGCTCAGTATCGACCGACGCAGCTCGAGATCGAGGGCGTGACGGCGCAGCCCGACATCGCGGCCATCGTCGCGAGGACGGCGGAGCTGGTGATTCAGCAGACGATCGACATTCCGCGCATCCTCGTCGTGCCCACCGGCAACGTTCAGTCGGGCTTCAATCCGTTCGCGCTCGAGCTGGAGACGTTGAACTATCCGCCGGTGTCGGAGGAGTTGTGGGCCAAGCACCTGCGGACCGATCAGGTGGACGTGATCGCGATGGGCAGTGGCAGCAGAGCCGAATCGCGACTGGAAGACTACGTCGTGAGCGGTCTCGTCGATTTTGATGACGTCTCCTACGACTCACATGCCGATCTCCTCTACGATCTGGCGGGCCAGGTTGTCAATCATCTTCGCACCTACCTGTCCGACGAGCACGAAGTGCGCAAGGTGCTCAGTTCCTATCAGCGCGACATCGCCCGATTCGTCCACGTGCAGATGCAGGAGCACTACTGGGAGAAGGCGACCGGCTACGAGGTGAAGATCAGCAAGGGCTTCACGGAGCTGAAGCCGAGCGCATACACTGCGTTGTCCGGTGGGCCGGCGATCGACTATCGCCAGCCGCCAGCAGACAAGAGCAACATGGCGAAGTACCTCTTCGGGGGCTTCAAGCGCTGCCTGTACCCCGTGCAGAAGTTCCAGTCAGACACCGAGCGCAAGCTGGGGGTGATTCTGGAGCGCGAGGCGTCGAAGTGGTTCAAGCCCGCCAAAGGCCAGTTCCAGATCTACTACAAATCGGGCGCCGATCACCTCGAGTATCAGCCCGACTTCGTGGCCGAAGCGGAAAGCACGATCTATATGTTGGAGCCGAAAGCGCGCGGCGAGATGGACGATCCGATCGTGCTCGCCAAGCGTGACGTAGCGGTGCGATGGTGCAAGCAGGCGAGCGACCACGCGGAGACGTATCACGGCAAGCCGTGGACCTATCTCCTCATTCCGCACGACGCCGTTGCCGAGAACATGACGCTGGAGGGATTGGCAGCGCGGTTTGGCACGACTTGAACTCGCGGCCGGCTTCCAGGCTCACGCGCTCTCTCACCCCCGCCTCCGCCGAGGCAGCGTTCGGCGCTCCCGACGAACGCACCGGCAGTGGCTTGATCATCTACGTGTACCGCGCCGAGGCGGGGAAGAAGGTCTATCTGGGCTTCCCGGGGTTCGCACCAATCGTGTATGCGAGGGCGGTGGACGCGGGCGGTGCCGTTGAGGAGCTGGCGCTCAGGGACTGAATTGGGGTCAGAGCCCAATCGACGCGGGACACAGGAGCTTCCCTGAGTGGGCCGATCATCGACCACCGAAAACTGAACCTGCTTACGACCTCACCCGCCGCACCGCCCGCAGCCACCCTTGATGCAGCGTGTCGCTCTCCGCCCGCGCCACGCTCGGCGCAAACGTCTTCTCGACGCGCCGAGCACCGGGCTCGCCAAGCATCGGGTAGATCCCCGCGTGTAGCCCGGCGAGACGCGCCGCGCCCCACGCCGTCGTCTCAAGCACCGCCGGCCGCTCGACCGCCACCTGAAGCTGATCGGCGAGCGTCTGCATGAGCCACTCGTTCGCCGCCATGCCGCCATCGACGCGGAGCGCCGCGAGCGGCACGCCATCCTCGGCGAACGCTTCGGCCAGGTCGCGCGTCTGCAGCGCGACCGACTCGAGCGCGGCGCGCACGATCTGCGCACGTCCACTATCGCGCGTGAGCCCGATCAGCGCGCCTCGCGCGTCGGGATCCCACCACGGCGCACCGAGCCCGGTGAAGGCGGGCACGCAGTAGACGCCTTCGGACGACGCGACACTCGCCGCGACGCTCGAGCTCTCGCCCGCCGAGGCGATCAGCTTCATCTCGTCGCGGAGCCACTGCACCACGGTGCCCGCGTTGAAGATGCTCCCCTCGAGCGCGTAGGTCGTCTGACCGGCGAGCCGGAGCGCGACCGTCGCCAGCAGCCGGTGACGCGAGACGAGCGCCGTCGTGCCGGTGTGCACGAGGACGAAACATCCGGTGCCATAGGTCGCCTTCGCCTCGCCCGGGCGGCAGCAGTCCTGGCCCACCGCGCCCGCCTGTTGGTCTCCGATGAGCGCACGCACGTGAATCGGCCCGCCGAACCACTCTGGGTCCGTCTGGCCGTACTCGTCCGCGCTGTCGTGAACGTGTGGAAGCAGCGCGCGCGGCACGCCGAACAGCGCGCAGAGCTCGTCGTCCCACTGCTGTCGGTGGATGTCGAACAGCAGTGTGCGCGAGGCGTTCGTCGCGTCGGTCGCATGCACACGCCCACCTGTGAGCTTCCAGAGAAGCCACGTGTCGATCGTGCCGGCGAGCAGCTCGCCACGCTCCGCCGCTGCGCGCGTGCCGGGCACGTTCGCGAGGATCCAGGCGATCTTCGTCGCCGAGAAATACGAGTCGAGCAACAGTCCCGTTCGCGCCACGAGCGCCACCGCCGCCGGATCGGCCGCGAGCGCGCGGCACGTGTCGGCCGTGCGCCGGTCCTGCCACACGATGGCGCGCTGCACGGGGCGTCCCGTCGCACGCTCCCACACGACGACCGTCTCACGCTGCACGGCGATGCCGATGCCGGCGATGTCGCGCGCCGTCAGCCCCGCCGCACCAAGCGCTTCGCGCGCGCACGCGACCGTGGTGGCGAAGATCTCGTCGGCGTCATGCTCCACCCAGCCGTCGTGAGGGAAGTGCTGCTCGAACGGCTTCTGAACCTGCGCCAGCACGGCGCCGTCGTCGGCGAAGATCATGGCGCGTGTGCTGGTGGTGCCTGCGTCGAGCGCGAGTACGGGCATGACGGACTGGCCTCTGGAGCTGCTCCGGCGGGCGGAGCGATCGTGAGCATCGGGACCCGGGCCGACGAACATGCGCGCGCGGTCGGCGGACCGGCAAGAACGCGGCATGGAATCGGGCGCGAGGTTGACGGCGCCACGCAGGCGCCGGTTATTGGTCTGATGAGATCGTACGCGACACTCTGGAGTTGCGCGCTCGCGGCCTGCGCCTCGCACTCCGCGTCGCCACGCGTTGAAGCCGGCCCGGTAGCTGATTGGAGAGCCTACGGCAACGACGCGGGCGGGATGCGCTACTCGCCGCTCACGCAGATCGACCGCAGCAACGTCGCGCAGCTCACGCGCGCGTGGACCTACCACACTGGCGAGCTGCGCGGCACGCGCGACTCGCTTCGCGTGAACTCGAGCCGCCGCGCCGCGTTCGAGACGACGCCCCTCATGGTGGACGGAGTCCTCTACTTCTCCACGCCCTCCACGCGCATCGTCGCCCTCGACGCCGAGACCGGGCGAGAGCTGTGGGCGTTCGATCCGTACGCCGGCCGCGAGCGGGAGCGGACATCGGCATCGCATCGCGGCGTCGCGTACTGGGAAGGACGCGGCGCGCAGGGCGCCACCGAGCGCCGCATCATCTTCGGCACGCTCGACGGACGTCTCATCGCGCTGGACGCGAGCACGGGAATGCCCGCCACGACCTTCGGTCGCAGCGGCTCGATTGACCTGCGCGCCGGGATGACCGCCGTCGCCGGCGCATACGGCGTCAGCTCACCGCCGGCGATCTACCGCGACCTGGTCATCACGGGCTCGATCGTTCCCGAGGGCGCCTCGCGCGGCCCCAGCGGCGACGTGCGCGCGTTCGACGTGCGAACGGGTGCACTCGTCTGGCGCTTCCATACGGTGCCGCGCGAGGGCGAGCCCGGCTTCGAGACGTGGGCGCCAGGCGCGGGCCGCGACCGCACCGGCGCCAATGTCTGGTCCATCATGACGGTGGACGTCGAGCGCGGCCTCGTCTTCCTCCCCATCGGCTCCGCGTCGTCCGACTTCTATGGTGGGGACCGCGTGGGCCAGGACCTCTACGCGAGCTCCCTCGTCGCGCTCGACGCGGCGACGGGTGAGCGTCGCTGGCATCGCCAGCTCGTGCACCACGACATCTGGGACTACGATCTCCCCGCACCACCCGCGCTCGTCACGCTCCACCGCGATGGCAGAGACATTCCCGCCGTGGTGCAGGTGATGAAGACGGGGCTCATGTTCGTGTTCGACCGGCGTACCGGAGAACCTGTACATCAGATAACGGAGCGTCCCGTTCCTCCGAGCCACGTCCCTGGCGAATCGGCGTGGCCCACGCAGCCCTTCCCATCGAAACCAGGTCCGCTGTCGCGACAGAGCGCCGTCACGGAGGCCGATCTCACCGACGTCACCCCGGAATCGCGGGCGTACTGCACCGCGCTCTTCAAGCAGGCGACGCACAGCGATGGGCTCTACTCTCCCGGCGACACGACGGTCGGCCTCTGGTTTCCCGGCACCCTCGGTGGCGCGACCTGGTCGGGCGTGTCGATCGATCCGACGACGGGCTACGCATATGTCAACGTGAACGACATCGGCGCGATCGGCATGCTTCGTCGTCGTGCGCCCGGAGCCGAGCCGGCCTACGAACGCTGGTCTCCCTCCGGCAACTATGCGCGCTTCTGGGACGATCACGATCTTCCGTGCCAGCGTCCGCCGTGGGGCAAGCTTCACGCGATCAACCTCGCCACGGGTGACTTCGTGTGGAGCGTGCCACTCGGCGTGAATGACAGCCTGCTCGCGCGCGGCGTGGACAGGACGGGTGCGCCGAACATCGGCGGCTCCATCGTCACCGCGGGAGGGCTCGTGTTCATCGGCAGCACCAACGACCATCGCTTCCGCGCGTTCGACGCGAAGACCGGTGAGGAGCTCTGGGTCGCGGCACTCGAGGCCAGCGCGCATGCCACGCCGATCACCTATCGTGGCCCTCGCTCGGGACGGCAGTTCGTCGTCGTCGCGGCGGGAGGTGGCGGATCGTTCAGTCGCGATCAGTCGGACGTCGTCGCGGCGTATGCGCTTCCGGCCGGTGGAGCACGATGATCGCTCGCGCCGTCGCCGCCGTCGCGCTCGTCGCGCTCGCGTGTGGCGACAACGGCGAGAGCGAGCGCAACGCGCATCCCGCGCTCCTGCCGAGCATGATGCAGCAGCAGACGAACGCCGACGCGAATCCACCGAGCGTTCCCTTTTCGCCGGGCACGCCGAGGCAGCTCGCGCGCGCCGTCCGGCGCTGGCCGCACGACTCGGTGGCGTTCACGCAGGGCCTTGTCGTTCATGACGGACGTCTCCTCGAGAGCACGGGCATCGAAGGACACTCCGGCGTGCGCGAGGTGGAGGCGCGCACCGGCCGCGTGCTGCGCCGCACCGATCTGCCGGGCTCCGAGTTTGGCGAAGGCATCGCCGTGCTCGGCGAGCGCATGTATCAGCTCACCTGGAAGTCAGGGCGCGGCCGAGTGTACGACGCGCGCACGCTCGCGCCGATCGATTCGTTCGCGTACGAGGGAGAGGGATGGGGCCTCGCCAGCGACGGGGTCTCGCTGTACCTGAGCGACGGCACGAGTCGCATTCGCGTGATCGATGCCGCCGGCTTCCGCGTGCTGCACACGATTCAGGTGACGGAGGGAGGAAGGCCCGTCTGGGCGTTGAACGAGCTCGAATGGGTTCGCGGTGAGCTGTGGGCCAACGTGTATCAGACCGATCTCGTCGCGCGCATCGATCCCGTCTCTGGCCACGTCGTCGGCTGGATCGATCTCGCTCGGCTGCTCTCGCCCGAGGAGCGCAGCGCCGTCACGGCGCGAGGTGGCGTGGCGAACGGGATCGCGTACGATTCCGTCGCCGGCGCGGTGCTCGTGACGGGAAAGTATTGGCCCTATCTGGTGCAGCTGGACAGCATTCGTGGACTGCGGCCAAGTCGGAGCAAGTGACATGCGCCGAAGCGATGGATGTTTCCGATCACTAACTGAAGGGAGAGGAGCACATGGGCACGATTGACGAGCACGGTCACGAGATGCCATTCCTCGACCATCTCGAGGAGCTTCGTTGGCGGATCATCTGGTCGCTCGCCGCGATCTTCGTGAGCATGGCGCTCGGCTTCTACCTCGTGCTGCACTTCGATCTGCTGGGGCGGCTCGAGGCGCCGATCCTTCCATATCTACACGGTCACCACGTCGCCGCAACGCATCCGACTGACGGGCTCCAGCTCACCATCTCGGCAGCGATGTGGATCGGCGTGGTCCTCGCCTTTCCTGTGGTTCTCTATCAGGCGTGGCTCTTTCTTTCGCCCGCGCTCTATCGCCGCGAGAAACGCCTGCTCGTCGCTGCGCTGGTCGGCGGAATCGCGTTGTTCGTGACAGGAGCATTGTTCGCCTTTCTCGTGATGCTGCCGATGTCACTGCCTTGGCTATTCAATTTCCTGGGCTCGTTGGAAACGCTGATCACTGCCGAGAACTATTTCGGCTTCGTCTTCGGCATGGTGCTGACGTTCGGTCTCGCATTCGAGCTGCCCGTAGTCGTGCTGCTGCTCGCGGCGGCGGGCCTCGTCACGCCGCAGATGCTTCGTCGCTTCCGCCGTCACGCAGTCGTGCTGATTGTGGGACTCTCGGCGTTCCTTTCCCCCGGCGACGCCGTGATGTCTACCATCGCGCTGTCCGTGCCTCTCTACGCGCTCTACGAAGCAAGCGTGCTCGTAGCATGGGTCATCTGGCGACGCCGGAAGGCGGGCGACGGGACCGTCGCTCTGCTACTCGCACCACTATTGATCTTGTCGCATCGCCGCACGATTCGCGTCGCTCACTGAGACGTACTCCTCCGTCGCACTTCACCCGCACGCGGACAACGACATGCGTACCGGCTTTGCTCTCATGGCCTGCTGGCTCACTCCACTCTGTGTCGACGCGCAAGCGCCCACGCCGGCGAGCATGCCGGTCGTTCCGGCGTCGCAGCAGATTGCCGCGGCCGTGCTGCCCCTCCCGAAGGAGTTCCGCGCCGACGCCCGCGTTCTGGGCTACGCGGGATCCGCTCGCGAGCTCACGACGATTCGGCAGGGCAAGGGGCCGTTCATCTGCCTCGCGAACAACGCTGCGGGGCCGGAGTTCCACGTCTCCTGCTATCACGAATCGTTGGAGCCGTTCATGGCACGTGGTCGTGCGCTGCGAGCGAGCGGCATCGTGAAAGGCGAGCAGGTGGACAGCGCGCGCTTCGCCGAGGTACGAGCCGGAACGCTGGCGATGCCGGCGCATCCCGCCACGCTGTACCAGCTCTTCGGTCCGAAGGGGAGTTACGATGCGGTGCACGGCACGGCGCGGAAGGCGAAGCCTCTCATCGTCGTCTACATGCCGGGCGCGACGTCCGCATCCACCGGCCTCTCGGCGCAGCCGGCCGACGGAATGCCGTGGATCATGTTCCCCGGCACGCCGAAAGCGCACATCATGTTCGAGCCGAAGATGTAGCGCGCCTGGCCACCATTTCCTCACTCAGGTGACACATGACACACTCGGGCCCCGTGTTCGACGGCCTTCCCGTTCGCCCCACGGTGCGGCAGCGATCGACGCAGGTGGTGAAGGCCGGCGCGAGCTTCGGCTCCGCGCTCGCGATCGCGATCTCGTGGAGCGAGCACCACTCGATCCTCTGGGCGATCGTGCAAGGCTTCTTCTCGTGGTTCTATGTGGTGTACTACGCCCTGACTCGCTGAAACCGCACTGCCGCTGAAGTACGGGAGTACCGAGGGCCTACCACTGAAGTACGCGGGTAGAACGAGTATCGGGACACTCGGATTGGCATACTGGCCATCCCGATGTGGTCCTCCTTTGGAGAGATCGCTGCGTTAGGGGTCAGAGTCCAAGTGCGACGCTGACCCAGGATCAGTGTGGCATGGGGTCAGCGTCGAACTGCGACTCTGACCCCGGCTTTCCACGCGCTGCGACGGGCAGTGCCGATATCCACGGACGGCCCTCCAGGCATTCTGGGGGGCCGTCTGCCAATCTGGATATCCGGTACTCGTGCTACCCGCGTACTTCGGTGGCCCGTCCTCGGTACTCGAGTACTACCTCGGCTATTCGAGTCGCCAGTAGGAACAGCGCAGCGATGTTCAATCGAATTCGGCGTTTCTACGGCAGTCTACCGATGCAACCATCTCACCTCTGAAACCTCTCGGAAGGCCGGTCGTATTGCCGACACTAGAGGGTCCCCCTGCATCTCCCTCGAAGTCCGCTCTTCACAGTCCGCCTGAGAGTCCCGTCATGAGGTCCACCCTCGCGCTCGTCGTCGGCGTCTTGCTCGCCGCCGCTCCCCTGTCGGCCCAGACCCCCGCAACGGGTCCCGGTGGCCCGGGGGGCCCTGCAGGCCGCGGCGGACCTCCGCCGTCTGCTCCCGGCGAGATCAAGGGCGTCATCGTCGAGGCGACCAGCAGCACGCCGGTGGCGCGTGCCTCCGTCGCCGTGCGTGCGAAGTCGAACGGCGCGCTGGCCGCCGGCGCGATCGCCGGTTCCGACGGCTCGTTCCGCGTTCAGGGCCTGCGACCCGGCGCCTACTCGCTGCGCATCACCTATCTCGGCTTCGGTCTCAAGATCCAGGACGTCGCGATCACGCCGGCCGCGCCGCTGGTCGACGTCGGCACCGTCAAGCTCGCGCGTGTCGCCACGCAGCTCGAGGGTGTGGCCGTGGTCGACAAGCAGGACGCCGTGACGATCGAGCCGGACCGCAACACCTATCGCGCCAAGCAGATCGCGCCGACGGCAACGAATGCGAGCGAGGTGCTCGAGGCCACTCCCGCCGTGACGGTCGACGGCGACGGCAAGGTCAGCCTGCGCGGCAACGAGAGCGTCGCGATCCAGATCAACGGTCGTCCCGCGCCGATCTCCGGCGCGCAACTCGGTGCCTACCTCAAGAGCCTGCCCGCCAACCTGCTCGATCGCGTCGAAGTGGTGCCGAACCCCTCCGCCAAGTACGACCCGGAAGGGATGGCCGGCATCATCAACATCGTGCTCAAGCAGAACGTCGACCTCGGCATCAGCGCCGGCCTGACTGCGGGCGCGGCCAACGCGGACCGATACAACCTGTCCGGCAATCTGGGCTACCAGGTCGGGAAGCTCACCACCTTCTCGAACCTCGGCATCTTCAACGAGGCGCGAAACGTCATCGGCATCAACGATCGCCTGCGCTTCGACGCGGTCAAGTCGCTCATCGGCGTGACCGAGCAGGACATCGCCGGCAACAATGGCTTCCAGGGTCAGAACTTCAACACGAACGTCGACTACAAGCTCACCGCGCGCGACCTCTTCTCGAACTCGATCTCGGTCAACCATCGCGACGCACTCAACAGCTCCGTCAACACGTACTCGGAGCTCAATGGCTCGCGCGCGGTCGTCGACCACTTCACCCGCCCGCAGGACATCGATTCAAAAGGGCTGAGCATCGACTACACCAGCGCGCTCAAGCGAACCTTCGAGCAGCGGAAGCACGAGCTCTCGGGCGAAGTGCGCTTCAACTACTCGCACGACCAGGACGTCACGTCGCTCTGGCGCCAGACGATCGGCGCGTCGGGTGTTCCCGACGCGCTCCACATCCAGGCGCAGCACGACGACGTCGACGCCGTCACGAAGAACGCCACCGCGCAGCTCGACTACGTACGCACGATGGGCAAGCTCAAGCTGGAGACCGGCTACAAGGGCAACGCGCGCTTCCTCGACCGCGACTATCGCGTCGTGAAGGATTCGCTCGGCAACGGCCAGTGGGTGCCGAGCACCCTGAGCAACGCGTTCGAGTTCGACGAGCAGGTGCAGGCGGTGTACGGCGTGGTCAGCCGCCCGGTCGGCGCGCTCGAGCTCCAGGGCGGACTGCGAGCCGAGTACGCCAACCGCGACTTCAGCCTCGCGACACCGGTGAAGAGCTATCCGTATCACTACACGAGCCTGTTCCCGAGCGGCATCGTGAACTACAACATCAACGCGAGCACGCAGGCGAAGGTCAGCTACTCGCGCCGCATCCGGCGCCCTGGCACGCAGGAGCTCAACCCGTTCCCGAACTTCTTCGACGTGCAGAACGTCTTCATCGGCAACCCGGCGCTCAACCCGGAGTACACCGACGCGTACGAGCTGGGCTTCACGAAGAGCGGGAAGCTGGGATCGCTCCAGATCTCTCCGTTCTACCGTCACACGACGAACGTCATCCGCTTCATCCTCAACACGTCGGACGTGGTGGATGGCCGCGACGTGACGACGATCAGCTTCAAGAACCTCGCGGTCAGCAACTCGTGGGGCTCGGACGTCAACGGCTCGTTCCGACTCGGCAAGCGCGTGAGCGGCTTCGTCGGCGGCAACGTGTTCAAGCTCGTGACCGAGGCAGGCTCGACGTCCTCGGTCGCCGGCACGGACGCCGTGACCTGGTCGACGCGCATGAACGTGACGACGGACGTCACGCCGACACTGTCGCTGCAGGGCTTCTACTTCTATCGCGCCGGCATGAAGATCGAAGGCGGCCAGATGGGCGCGATGCAGATGACCAACTTCTCGGTGAAGAAGAAGCTCGACGGTGACAAGTCGAGCCTCAGTGTCCGCTTCTCGGATCCGTTCAACACGGGCAAGTTCCGCGTGCAGGCCGGCGACGCGAAGCTCACGCAGATCACCGAACGCAACTTCGGCAATCGCGCGGCCTACATGACGTTCCAGTA
The DNA here is from genome assembly GCA_039933415.1 of bacterium. Lineage (GTDB taxonomy): Bacteria > Gemmatimonadota > Gemmatimonadetes > Gemmatimonadales > Gemmatimonadaceae > AG11. The sequence goes on along the minus strand of JBDTOD010000023.1, from coordinate 31,979 downwards.
CAACTACGGCCAGACGCCGAGGATTCGTCAGCCGCGGCCAGACGAGAACCAGGCGAGCCAGTCGGCGTTCCAGTAAGACGGTGAGTTGGATAGTTGGATAGTTGGATAGTTGGATAGTTGGTCGGTTGATTGGTGAGTCGACGGCCCGAATCACAACCAGCGTGGAGATCCCTCACCAGGGCTTTCACGCTGGTTGTGGCATTTGCGGTGGACTCACCAATCAACCGACCAACGAGCTAACTATCGAACTCACCAACTCACCGCCCTTCTCTGGTCTCATGCGCCTCGCCCTCGTCGTCCTGCTCGCCACCGCCGCACCGCTCGCCGCGCAATCCGCCCCCACCCGAGCCCTCGACCCGGCGAACATCGACCGCGCCTATGGCGCATGCCAGGACTTCTTCATGTTCGCGAACAATGGCTGGATCGCCAAGAACCCGATCCCCGACGCCTTCTCCGGCTGGGGCACGTTCACCGAGCTGAGCGAACGCAACACTCTCGTCCTCAAGGGAATCGTCGAGCGCGCGGCCGCCGTGGCCGAGCGGACGAGCGATCAGAGCACGAAGAAGCTCGGCACGTTCTACGCGAGCTGCATGGACTCCACCGCCGCCGATCGCGCCGGCGTCGAGCCGGTCGCCGACGAGCTGCGCCGCATCGACCGCATCGCCGATCGCGCCCAGCTTCGCGCCGAGCTGGCGCACATGCACGCGCTCGGCTTCGGCGGCGCGTTCGGGTTCGGCGCCGCGCCCGATGCGCGCAACGCCACCATGGTCATGGCCAACGCGACCCAGGGCGGACTCGGTCTCCCCGATCGCGACTACTACCTGCGCGCCGACACCGGAGCGCAGTCGCTCCGCGACCGCTATCTGCGCAGCATGGCGACGATGTTCACCCTCGCCGGCGATCCCGCCGCGCGCGCCACCGCGCGCGCGGCGCGCGTGCTCGATCTCGAGACCGCGCTCGCGAAAGCGCAGCAGTCGCGCGTCGCGCTGCGCGATCCGCGCAGCCGCTACAATCCGATGCGGCTCGCCGAGGCGGATTCCGCCGTGCCGGGCTTCGACTGGGCGAGCTACCTCAGCGCGGTCGGCGTGCCGAGCGTCACGACCGTCAACATCAGCTCGCGGTCGTTCTTCAAGACCGTCGGTCTGGAGCTGGAAACCCGATCGCTGGACGACTGGCAGTCGTACCTGCGCTGGGTCGTGCTGTCACGCACCGCAGCGCACCTCAGCACGCCGTTCGTCGACGAGGCGTTCAAGCTGTCGTCCATGCTGTCGGGTGCGCGCGTCCAGCAGCCACGCTGGAAGCGCTGCCTCGTCACCACTGACCAGTCGCTCGGCGACGCGCTCGGGCGCGAGTACGTGAAGACCGCCTTCACGCCTGAGGCGAAGTCCAAGATGGAGGAGATCGTGCGGAACCTTCGCGGCATGCTCCGCGAACGGATCCAGCGCGCCGACTGGATGAGCGACACCACGCGCGTGCAGGCGTTGAAGAAGCTCGACTCCTTCTCGCAGAAGATCGGTTATCCGGACACGTGGCGCGACTACGCCGAGGTCGAGATCCGGCGTGGGCCGCCCGCGGCGAACGTGCTGCGCGTGCGCGCGGCCGAGGCGCGGCGTGACATGAATCGGATCGGGAAGCCGGTGGACCGCTCCCCGTGGCTGATGACACCGCCCACGGTGAACGCGTACTACAGCCCGTCGCTCAACGAGATCGTCTTTCCCGCCGGCCGGCTCCAGCCCCCGTTCTTCTCGCCGTCGTACGACGACGCGGCCAACTACGGCGGCATCGGCGGCACGATCGGTCACGAGATGTCGCACGGCTTCGACGACTCCGGCCGCCAGTACGACGCGCAGGGCAATCTGCGGGACTGGTGGACTGCGGAGGACGCGCGACGCTATTCGATGCGCGCGAGCATGGTCGAGCGCCAGTACGGCGCCTACGTCGTGATCGACACGCTGCACCTGAATGGCCGGCTCACGCTCGGCGAGAACCTCGCGGATGTCGTCGGCGTGTCGCTGGCCTACGACGCACTCGAACGTGTCCTCGACGGCACGCGACGTCAATCGATTGACGGGTTCACGCCGGAGCAACGCTTCTTCCTCGCCTACGCACAGGCGCGGCTGACGGTGCTGCGGCCGGAGCAGGCAAGATTGTTTCAGGCCACCGACCCGCACTCGCCAGGGAAGTTCCGGGTGAACGGTCCGCTCTCGAACATCCCGGAGTTCGCGAAAGCGTTCGGCTGCAAGCCGGGCGATCCGATGGTGCGCGCCGAGTCGGATCGGGCGAAGATCTGGTAGGGTGATGCCACTCCTGCGCTGCCGGGTCCGAGAGCGCCAGTCGCAACGATGTATCTCGCGGCGGCCGGCGGTTTCGGGTCACGGCAACGGATCCTCTTCCTCTGGCGGATTGTCCGGTACCGGGTCACGGCCGCCCCGCGGCGTTCGTGCCGTTACAAGGAAGAACACCACGCTGACGAGAGCCAGCATCACTCCGACGGCGAGTGCTCCCACGCCGAACCAGGCGCGCCCGTGCGGAATCATGCGGGCGCGCTCGGTTGAGAATGACACGCTCTCACTTCGAGCACGCGCCAGTCTCTTGTCCAGACGCGCGAGATGGGAATAGCTGCGCTGGTCGGCATCGTCACGAGGCGGTGGAGGCGTAGGTGAAGCGAGCGACGTGTGCCAGGAGCATGTTCGGTGCCCCTGCGATGCTATCTGGTACTCGTACGGATGCGCCGCTGCCTGCGCATTTCCAGTCGAGCGCGACAGACGCCTCTTGTCATTCTGCCGTAAGGTAGCGCGCCTAGCTTTGCGGATTCGATCAGACGTATGCCGGCAGATTGGATCGGCCGTCGACCTTCAGACCTGTCGCTCGATTGCTGATGGCGCTTACCGAACGAGAGGTGAAGGGGAAACTGGCTGAGTTGCAGCAGATCGCGGATTCGCGCGCCGGCTATCCTGGGCCAGCGTTGGCTGCACGCGTGGAAGAGATTCTTGCCTTCTTGCGAGCGTTGCCGCAAGAGGATCTTCTCATGAGCGTAGATCGTCTCTCTCAAGCGTTCGACAGCATCTTTGGAACCGCGCTGTATGGGCCGCCCGAGAAAGGCGACTGGCAAGCGATCGTTCACCGAGAGTGCGCGCGCATACTGGTACGTCTTCGAACAGATCCGAATGGCAACGTGATCTGACACCAGCTCGCATCCTTCGCTATTCCAAACGGGGACCGTCGCGTTCCGTGATCACACCGGCGTCGCGACGATGCTTGCTTATTTCACCGGAACCGACACTGGCGCCTCTTTGTCCATGATCAAGAATACCAGCAACCGGGCCGGCTCCTTGTCGCTCGCATTCTTGCTCATGCTGTGGATGTCCTCTGGTCCTTCGTAGAAGGTCTGGCCGGGTCCAAGGGTGACGGGGGGCGATCCCGCCACTTGCATGATCATCTTGCCGGTTAGCACGTAGACGAACACCTGCGCATTGTGACGGTGGACGGGCGACGAGGCGCCAGGTGGTGAGTCAACGAGCAGGACCCGCACCTCTTTACCCGGCATGCCGATGACATCCTTCTGCATCAACGGCGGGGCCGCGAGGGCCGCCCCAGCGACAAGCCGCGGGGCCGCGAGGGCCGCTCCAGCGACAAGCAGCGTTGCTGCCAATGCGGTAACGAAGATTCGGATTTTCATAATTCGGTCTCCCCTTTGATATCGAACACGATGGATGTCAGTGCGACTACGGCACTCCCGGCCAGATCTGCTCCGCCGTGGGGTGCGTGGTAGGATCATCATGCATACACCGGGCGAATTATGCGACCGATCGCGTCCCCATGTGCATGTGGGCACGAGACATCTGAGCGTTTGAAGGAGGCGACTTCACGCTCAACGCCGGTCCGCTGAGCTCGTTGCGTGTGAGTGCCACGGGCCAGTGGTATTCGCATGCCGAGATCAACCAGGAGAACGGCAGCACGAACACGAGCTTCGATCTCGAGACGCAGACGCTCGACCTGCTGGCCCGGACGCGTGCGGGACGCACGAACGTCACACTCGAGGTTCTCCCACATCTCGTGTTGGGAGGGATGGGCGATCTCGTATACGGGCAGCTGACGGCCACGAACACACCGCTTCCCTTCATCCCGGCTTCTCGCCTTGGCGGATTGGCGCGCTGGTCGAACGGGGGCTTTTCCGCCAGCACCGAGTACCGCCACGCGTTCGCGCAGGATCGGGTGCCGCCCTCGGTGTCCGAGGATGATCCCGCAGCGCTCGCCACGGCGGCCTACGATCTACTCGACCTGAGCGTGGGCTTCACGATTCCGGCGGGAGGCCGGCTCAACTCCATCGTGCTCCGCATGGACAACGCTCTCGACGAGAAGTACGTCGACGCCACGAGCCGGATCAAGACGTTCGCGATGAACCCCGGGCGCAACATCGCATTGGTGTACAAGCTGCTCTTCTGATTGGGGACGGAGAGTGGGCGTCGAAACCCCACCGCACAATGATCGGGCGAGGAAGCAGGTACGACTGCGCCTCTTGCATGGATACCGTGTATTCGTGTATATTTCTTCGTCGTCAATCATCCGCAGGGGCCCCGTGGGGAAGATTCGTGATCCACTCGTTCAGGACGCAGGGCACCCAGGACATCTTCAATGGCGTGCGCTCGAAAGCGGCGCGGAAGACGTGTCCGGAGTCGATCTGGTCGATCGCCGCTCGTAAGCTCAGCATGATCGACTTCGCAGCGCAGCTCGACGACCTCAGGTCGCCGCCGGGGAACCGGCTCGAGAAGCTCAGGCGTGATCGCAGGGAACAGCACGCGATCCGCATCAACGACCAGTATCGCGTGTGCTTCACCTGGACCGGCGACGGCGCTGCGCACGTGGAGATCGTCGACTATCACTGAGCGCTCGCGACTGGATCACGGCCCGAGCGTGGGACACGACCTGATACTCCCTACCCAGCACGACCCGTAGCCACAGCACGACCAGTGACCCAAGCACGACCAAGTACTCACGACGGAGCAACACCATGGTTCGCATTCCAACGCACCGCCCCCCGACGTCCCCGGGCGAGATCCTCCTCGAGGAGTACCTGAAGCCACTCGGCATGACCCAGGTACAGCTGGCCGAGCGGATCGAGGTGCCGATACAGCGCGTGAACGAGATCATCAAGGGCAAGCGGGGGATCACGCCTGATACGGCCCTGCGGCTCGAGGCCGCACTCGGCGCCAGCGCGCAGTTTTGGCTGAACGCGCAGCTCGCGTCCGACCTCTACGCGCAGATGCACTCGCCGGCGGCCGCGGAGATCAAGAAGCGGATCCGCCGTGTCGCGGTCCCCGCCTGACGAGCCGTAGCTGTCATGTTTCGCGCGTGGCGGCGACCTCATACCGATCAAATAGGCAGAGGCCAGCGACTCAGCCCACCTCGACGTCGCGCGCGGCCCTCGCCAGCGACTTCCGCACATTCTCCCGCTCGGGGCCGCGCGGGTGACCGCGCCTGCTTGTAAGTCGTTGCTCTACGTAGTGGCCAGGGCGGAGTCGAACCGCCGACACGCGGACCTTCAGCCCGCTGCTCCGCCCACGGCTCTACCTGACTAGGGCCAGCCCCTCGGTCCGAGCCGTCCCATTCTGAACCGCCTCTCAGCTACCAGAGAGGTGATGTCCGATCGCGCGCAGGAACTTCGTATGTTCTGATCGGAGCCTCCGCAGTCGGAGTCCTCCTCGTGCAGGCAGACCGGATCCCCACCGGAGATACCCATGCATTCCCGCTCCTCGCTGGCGAGTGCCGCCGTTGCAGTCACCGCGCTGACCCTCGGCGCATGCACCGACCGCACCTCCGCCTCAGAGCCTTCGGCGCTCACCGCCCCCACGTCGGCGAGTCGCACGTCCGCACCGACGGGCACGCTTCCGCAGATCGTCCGGCAGCTCGCCGCATCACGCGGTGTCGTCGCACTCCCCGCACGCCCCGTGGTGCGCTCCGCGCTCTCCCGCCTCGGCCAGGCGCTGTTCTTCGACCGGGAGCTCAGCGGCAACCGCGACATCGCATGCTCCACCTGTCATCTGACATCGTTCGGCACCGGCGACGGACGCAGCCTCTCCCTCGGACAGGGCGCGGAAGGGTTGGGTCGCGTGCGCAGACATCCAGGCGGCGCCTTCATCCCTCGCAACGCGCCGCCGCTGTTCAACCTTGCGGCGATGCGCCACCTGTTCTGGGACGGACGCGTCGAGGTCGACGCGCACGGCAAGCTCTCGACGCCGGCCGGTACGCAGATCACATCGGACATGGCGAGTGCGTTCGAGTTCGGCCCCATCTCCGCGCTTGGGATGTTCCCCGTCACCAACCGCGCCGAGATGCGCTCCGGCGCCGGCAACGAGCTGGCACTCATCCCGGACAGCGACCTGCGGGGGATCTGGGCGGCCGAGATGCGCCGCCTCGCCGCGATCCCCGAGTATCGCGCGATGTTCCAGGCGGCGTACCCCGGGACGAAGCTCGAGAGCATGACGTTCGCCCACGCGTCGAACGCGATCGGCGGCTTCATCGTGGACAAGTACACCTTCGACGGGACACCGTGGGATCGCTTTCTCGCCGGCAACGACGCGGCGCTCACCGTGCGCCAGCTCGAGGGCGCGCAGACCTTCCTCACGCTCAAGTGCTCCATCTGCCACACCGGCGCGACGTTCAGCGACGAGGATTTCCACGACGTCGCCGTCGCGCAGATCGGGCCGGGCGAAGGAGACGGATCGGCACTGAACGACGACTTCGGCCGCATGAGAGTGACCGGCAAGGAGGACGATCGGTTCCGTTTTCGCACGACGCCGCTCCGCAACGTGGAGCTCACCGGCCCATACGGTCACGATGGCGCGATCGGCGAGCTGCGCGCGTTCGTCGATCACTACAGCGAGTCGGACCTCAAGCTGCTCGCCTTCGATCCGACGAAGCTCGAGCCACTGCTCCGTCTGTCGCTCGTGAACAATCAGGCCGCGATCCTCCAGCATCGTGACACGCTGCTCGCCGGCGTGGTGCTGACACCGGATCTCGTGACCAAGCTGATGGACTACATGAGCGCGCTCACCGACGACGCGGCGCGCGATCTGTCGCGAACGATTCCCGAGCGCGTGCCGAGCAGGCGCAAGGTCGACGGTCGCTGACGCCACGCCCGCGCGCGCTCAGCGTGACGACGCGCTGAACCGCGCGAGCTCCTCGCGCGCGTGGCGCGACAAGACGGGCTGGGTGCGGACGGTCTTCTCCGCGAGAGCCGCGGCCTCGCGCAGCAACGGCTCGGCGCCGGCGCGGTCGCCAAGGGCCGCGAGGCAGCGGCCGAGCGCGAGGCGCGGCTCGAGCGTGCGCCAGCTCGTGTCCCCGTATTGTTTGCGCGTCTCGGCCAGAGCGACTTCGAGCATCGGCCGCGCCTCGGCCGGTCGGCGCTCGCTCACGAGGATCTGGCCGAGCCCCACCTGCGACTGGAAGAACGGATTGCGCTCGGCCGCTTTGGTCGTGTCCACCGTCGCCATGACCGCACGGTAGATCCGCTCCGCCTCGGCGAGCTGCCCCGACTCGCGCAGCGCGCGCGCCAGGTTGGTGCTGACGACCGCGTAGCTGGTGTGTCGTGCTCCCACGAGATGCCCGTACTGCACGAGCGATTCGCGTAGCAGCGGGATGGCGGTCGCATAGTCGCCCGTGAGCTGCGCGACGGAACCGAGGTTGTTCAGGTTGAGCGCAACGCTCCGGTGCTCGGCGCCATATAGCGCGCGGTTGACGTCGAGCGACTGCTGGTACATGCGCGTCGCTTCGGGGAACTCGCCCTTCATGCGCAAAATCGTCGCGAGGTTGTCGAGGCTCGCCGCGACATAGGTGTGCCGTTCACCGAAGATCTTGCGATCGAGCGCGAGCGCCTCGCGGGCGAGCGTCTCCGCCTCCGCCAACCGGCCGCGTTGACGGAGCAGGTTGGCGAGGTTGTTCAGGTTCACCGTCACGCTCGGGTGCGCATTGCCGAGCGACTTGCGCTTGGACGCGAGTGCGCGCCGAAACAGCGCCTCCGAGTCGTCCAGCTTTCCGCGGAGCTGCTGCACCTGCGCCAGGTTGTGCACCGTCTGCGCGGTGATCGGGTGGTCGGGTCCGAGCAGCCGCTCGCGGATGGCGAGGGCCTGACGATAGAGAGGCTCCGCGTCGTCGTAGGCGCCCTTGGACCAGAGCACGTGGGCGAGGTGATCGATGCTCTCCGCCACGCGTGCGTCGCTCTCGCCGAACAGCGCGCGTCGCGTCGCGAGCGCTTCGCGCAGCATCGGCTCGGCCTGATCGTAGCGATCGCGTTCCTCGAGCAGCACCGCGAGATGATCGATGCTCTCCGCGGTGGACGAGTCGGCGGAGCCCAGCAGGGCACGTCGCTGTGCGACGGCCTCGCGCAGCAGCGGCTCCGCGCCGGCGAAGTCGTCCTGCTGCTGCAGCACGACGCCGAGCTCGTCGAGCGTCTGCGCAACGGCGGGATGCGTCGCACCGTAGAGGGCGCGCCGCTGTGCGAGCTGTATCCGCAACATCGGCGCGGCGCGGTCGAACAGGCCGAGGTTGGAGTACACGCGTGCGATGACGCGCCGCAGCTCCGACTGCACCTCCGGCTGTCCGGCGAGCACCGAGTCGATGCGCGCGGCGCCGCGGTCGACGATGGCGCGCGCGGTGAGGTTCTCACCGCGGCGGTCCGGCGGCGCGAACGGATCGGCGACGTCGAACACGCGGATCAGATAGTCTTCCACCGCGATCGCTTTGCGCGCCTCCCCCTCGGCTCGCGCGCGGAGCGTGCGCTCGCGCACGCCGGCGGCGATGAGGCCGACCAGGGCGACCGCGGCGATCGCCACGCCGGCGCGATGTCGGGTGATGAACCGCTGCGTGCGATAGCCGAGTGTGGCACGCCGGGCGCGCACCGGCATGTGGTCGCGATACCGGTGGAGATCCTCGATCATCGCCGCCGGCGAGGCATAGCGGCGTTGCGGCTCCTTCCGCAGCGCCGTCATCACGATCGCGTCCAGGTCGCCGCGCAGCTCGGGACGGAAGGTGGAGGGCAGGGGAGGATCCTCGTGCATCACCGCCTCCGCCAGCGCATGCGAGCTGTCCGACCTGTCGTCGAACGGCCGTCGGCCGGCGAGCAGCTCGTAGAGGACGGCGCCGAGCTGATACACGTCGGTCAGCGTCGTCACCGCCTCTCCGAAGATCTGCTCCGGCGCGGCGTACTCCGGGGTCAGCCAGATCTGGCCGGCGCGGGTTGCCGGCGCGTCGGGCGACAAACCCGACTCGAGCAGCTTGGCGAGCCCGAAGTCGAGCAGCTTCACCGTCCCGTCGGCGGAGACGAAGATGTTCGACGGCTTGAGATCACGGTGCACGACGAGGTTGCTGTGCGCGTACTGCGTCGCCTGCGCGACCGTCGCGAAGAGCTCGAGCCGCGTCGCGAGCGAGGCGTCGTGCGAATCGCAGTAGCGATCGAGCGGTTGCCCGTCGACATGCTCGAGCACCAGATAGGACAGGCCGTCGTCGGTGACGCCGCCGTCGAGCAGCCGCGCGATGTTCGGATGATTCAGCTTCGCGAGGATCTGGCGCTCGACGCGGAACCTGTTGCGGTCGATCTCGGTGTCGAGGCTGGACCGGAGCAGCTTGATCGCCACCGTCTGCGCATACACGCCGTCGGCGCGCTCGGCGAGGAACACGCGCGCCATGCCGCCGCGCCCGATCTCGCGCACGATGCGCCAGGCACCGATGCGGCGCCCTTCCATCCTGGCGACGGTCTCGTCGTCGGCGGACGGGGTGACCGACGCGCCGTCGATCGTGGTGGGGGGCGAGCCAAGCTCGGCGCGCGCGGTAGTGATCCGGTCGAGGATCGCGCCGAGCTCGTGATGCAGCTCCTCGTCGCCATCGCACGCCTCGTCCAGCACCGTCGGCCATTCGCTCCGAGGGCGGCTCAGCGCGGCGTCGAGCACCCGTTCAACCCTGCGCCAGCGGTCGGCGTCCACGTCAGTCCAACCGAGCGTCGCCGGACTGCAGCTCGTGCAGCAGGAACAGCTTCGCCTTGAGCCAGTCCCGGCCGACGGTGCGCGTGGAGATGTCGAGCATGCGGGCGATCTCGTCGTCGGGGAGCCCGCCGAAGAAGCGCAGCTCGACGAGGAGGCGCAGTCGCTCGTCGACCGCGTTGAGCTTCTCGAGCGCCTCGTGCAGCTCGAGGATCTCGTCGAGCTCCATCTCGACTCCGGCGCCGGCCTGGCTGAGCGACACCATCTGTGCGCCGCCGCCGCGCTTGGCCGCGTTGCGCTTGCGCGCGAAGTCGACCAGCACCTGGCGCATCGCGCGACTGGCCGCGCCGAAGAAGTGCGCGCGGCCCTCCCAGGTCGAGCCGATCGTGCCGCCGAGCTTGAAGAACGCCTCGTGCACCAGCTCGGTCGTGCGAAGCGTCGCGCTGGCGCCGACGTCGCGGCGCTGCCGGCGCGCGATGCGCTTCAGCTCCTCATAGACCAGCGGATACAGTGCTTCCGTTGCTGGCCGATCGACGTCCGGGTCGAATGCAGACATGTGGACGCCGATGGCGCCTCCTCGCTCAGGACAGTGGTCGGATCCAGATGTTGCGGAAGCTGATCGGCGGGCTCGGATCACCGTGCGCCTGGAGCTTGATCGGCGTCGGGCCATGCGCCTTCCACTGCGGCTGGCCAATGTACGGCGTATTCCCCTTGAGCTCGTAGTGGTTCTGCACGAGCACGCCGTTGTGGAATGCGGTCACGTAGGCGGGACGCTTGACGGAACCGTCGGCGTTGAACTGCGGCGCGGTCCACACGACGTCGTACACCTGCCACTCGCCTGGCTTCCGCATCGCGTTGACGAGTGGCGGCGACTGCTTGTACATGCTCCCCGCCTGACCGTTGACGTAGGTGGTGTTCTGGTAGGAGTCGAGGACCTGCAGCTCGTAGCCGTCGTCGCCTGGTCCCTGCGAGGCGAGGAAGACGCCGCTGTTGCCGCGCGCCTGCCCCTTCCCCGTGATCCCTTCCGGGATGCGCCACTCGAGATGGAGCTGGTAGTTGCTGAAGCTGCGCTTCGTCTCGATGCCGCCCGCCTTCTTGTCGACCGTCATGACCCCGTCGGCGACGGGCCAGAGCGCCGGGCTCCGGTCCTTGCTCTGCACCCACTCGCTCATGTCGCTGCCACCGAGCAGGACGATCGCGTCGGAGGGCGCGGCGCCAGCGGTCGAGGCTGGCGTCACGATGGCCGGCACGGGTGTGTAGTACTCGGTGTCCTCGGGCTTCGGCTGCCGGGCCGCCGCGGTGGAAGCGGGGGCCGGCGTGGTCTGGGGTGCGGGCTGCGACGAGCAGCCGGCCAGGGCGAGCGCGCCGAACGCCGGAAGCGCCAGGAGCGAGGAGAGTCGAGTTCCCATTGAGAGCGATCCTGGGGATGAATGATCAGCGAGTCGAACGCTCGGAGAGTGTGACTGGGGCTCCGGGCCATGTCAAGCGCGCGCCGCCGCGTGGGAACGCGGCATGCTGCAGTGGAACGATGGGTCTCGCGACCAGTGTCCGTCTGGCGCCTCGCGAGACCCCGGGCTAGTATCGCCCGATCTCCCACAGGAGCGGCTCATGGCTGTCGTTCGCGACCTCCTCGCCCGCAAGGGGACCGACGTGGTCTCCATCGCGCCCACCGCCACGGTGCTCGATGCCGCGCGCCTCATGAACGACCGCAGTGTCGGCGGCGTGCTCGTGGTGGATTCGGACAACCAGCTGCTCGGCATCTTCACCGAGCGCGACATCCTTCGACGTGTGGTGGCGGCGGATTTGCCACCGTCGACGACCCAAGTCAGCGCCGTGTTCACACAGGGGATCGTGACCTGCGTCCCCGAGACGTCCGTGGAGGAGTGCGGCGAGATCATGTCAACGCGTCGGGTCCGTCACCTTCCCGTGGTGGATGCACGCGGCCTGCACGGCGTGGTGACGATCGGCGATCTGCTCGCGCACCGGGTCTCCGAGCAGGAGACGGCGATCCAGCATCTCAATTCGTACGTATTCGACATGCGGTGAAGCGCGGTTGAACTGCCACTCCCTGTAGGCGGTCGGTGATAGCGGTAGGGGGATGTGGTAGCGGGTAGCGTCTATTGCGACCCGGGGTCAGAGCCCGGGGTCAGAGCCCGAGTCCGTGGCTGGCACGCCGGTCCCTCTCCTCGCTACCCGCTACGACGTCCCGCTACCGCTACGCGCTACCACCTACTGGACGTGGTAGTCGAAGAGACTGCTCATCGTGACACTGCCCCCAGCTCCGCCTCCGTCCATGGCTTTTTCCTGCCCGCTGTCGCGCCTCGTACCTCCTGTACGTCCAGCGGCGTGATCGGCGACGCCGAGTTGCCCCACGAGCGACGTACGTAGGTCAGCACGTTCGCGATCTGGTCGTTCGTCATCGAGCCGCCGATCGGAGGCATGAGCATCTCGCCCTCCTTGCCGTGCAGTACGATCCGGATCAGGCGCACGGGGACCCCGAGCACCCACGGTGAGCCGACGAGCGGCTTGGCGACGCCGGCGAGCCCGGTGCCCTGCGCCTGGTGACACGCCGAGCACGTCGCCGCGTATTGCTGCCCTCCCGCCACGAAGCGCGCCTGCTCCTCTGCCGTGAGCTCGCGCGCACGCGGCTGCGGCGCGCTCTTGCCGGGCCAGGTGAGTCCACTCGCGAACCGCGTCGCGCTCGAGTTCAGGAGCGAGTCCTTGCTCGCCATCGCCGCCACTAGCTCGTGCGGCGCCGCGGACAGCGCGACGGCGAACCCGCCCCGGCCACCACGCGGTGCGCGCGGCGGCGCACCCTCCACCGCGCCGACCGCGCCGACCGCGCCGACCGCGCCGACCGCGCCGAACGCGCCCGGGCTCGGCCGACCACCGCCACCCATCAGCGCGATCCGCTGCCAGCGCGGACGCGTTGTCTGCTCCAGCATCGCCACGAGACGCCGCACCGCCGCCGTGTCGCGCGACGCGACGACCGCACCCGAGAGCGAGCGCACCACTGGTTCGGTACGCCGCGCGTCGAGCGACTTCGATGAGAGCAGCCGATCGAGGAAGGCCATCTCGCGACCGGCCAGCCCGGTGACGACCATATCGGCCACAACCGGATCGTCGCCGCTGCTCGCGATCACCTTCTCCAGCGCCGCGTCGCGCGTCGCCACGGGGAGCTCGCCGAGCGACGCCGCGAGCTGGCGCCGCACCTCGGGTGCGCGGTCCGTCACGAGCGCGAGCACTCTCGCCTGGATCGGATGCGATGTCTGCGCGAGCCACGGCTCGGCGATCCTGATCGCCGCGGCGCGCACGAAGCGCGAGCGGTCGCCGAGCGCCGCCTGCACGGTCGCGACGTCCGCCTCGCCGAGTCCGTCGAGCGTCCAGACTGCGTGCAGACGCGCGCGGTCGTCGGTGCTGGTCCGCAGCATCTCGCGCAGCGCCGGGGCCACCGAGCGGTCGCCCCGCTCGACGAGCAGCCGCTGCGCCGTGATGCGCCACCAGCCGTTGGGATGTTCGAGCACTGGCACCAGCTCCGCCGCGCTCTTCTTCGACAATTGCGGGCGCTCGCCGCGCTTCGTCGTCGTGTGCACCACTCGCCAGATGCGCCCGAGCCCGACCGGCTGTTCCATCCCGCGCTCGATGATCTTCTGCTCGAGATAGCCCGTGATGAACACGCGATGCTGGATGATGCCGCGATACATGTCCACGACGTACATCGTCCCGTCAGGCGCGGTCGCGACGTTCACGGGGCGGAAGCGCTGATCCTCATTTGTGATGAACTCCGCGTGATCATAGGCCGGCCGCGCCCGCGGCATCCCGCTCGCATCGTCGTCGATGATCATCCGCCCGACGAGATTGCCCGCCGGCTCGGTGATGAACACGCTCTTCCGCAGCTCCGCTGGCAGTCGGTCGCCGACGTACGGCGTCGGACTGCCGGCCGACGTGTAGTGCGCGAGCGTGCTGTCCGCCGTGCGCAGCGTCTCCTCGCGATAGCCGCGGTTCACCGCCGGCGTCTTGTGGCCGGGCCAGACCGGCACGTTGCGCGTGACCTGTTCGTAGACGCCGCGCGGCGACGCGAGACTCGGGTTGCGCATGGCGTAGTGCGACGGCACCAGATCGGTGCGGAGCGGATCCTCGTTGCTGTTGCGGTACAGCCGCCCGTGCTCGTCGCTCGCAACCTGCCACTGCCCTTCGCTCTGGGTCTTGCGGAAGACGATCTTGCCGTCCGCGCCGAGCCGGAACTGGCCGCCGTAGTTGGCGTTGTGGATCCAGTTGTCGATGCCCCACAGCAGCCCGTTCGCGTTGTGCTCGGGGTTCGACTGCTTCGTGCCGTAGTCGCTGCGCACGAGCTCCTTCGAGTCGGCGTGCAGGTCGCCGTTCGTATCGTGCACCAGCCACAGGTTCGGCGTCTCTGCCACGAGCACGCCGTGCTCGAGCACCTTGATGGAGCGCGGCAGCACGAGACTGTCGAGGAAAAGGGTCTTCTTGTCCATCTTGCCGTCGCCATCGGTGTCCTCGAGCACGACGATGCGTCCGTTCGGACGATCCTCGCCGGTGCCCTGCAGATTCGGCATGAACCCGCGCATCTCCACGACGTACATCCGGCCGTCGGCGTCGAAGTCGATCGCGACTGGATCCTGCACGAGCGGCTCGGCGGCGACGAGCTCGAGCCGGTAGCCGTCGGCGACCTTGAACAGCGCCTGCTCGGCTGCCGCGGTATGCACCGGAGTGATCTCGGAGCCACCCGTGAGTGCCGCGCTGTCGAGCGGCATCGTCGCGGTCGTCGTCGGGATCGACGGTGTCGCGTCGTTGGGGCGCGCGGTGGGCGCAGGTCTGCCGCTCGCGGCCTGGGTCGCCGGAGCAGGTGCAGGCGAAGTGGCATGACAGCCGGCGAGCAGCAGTCCGGCGAACAGAAGCCCGGCGCACGAGGGCGCGCGGGCGGAAGCGTTCAGCAGCACGGAATCATCGGTGCGGGAAATCGTCGAACGGACGCCTGCACGTCTACGGCCGACATGGCGCAGAGCGTTGACCGCGCCGCGAGACGAAGAGTGAAAATTACGGAGCGTGCACGGCGTGAGCCATTGGATCGCCCAACGGTACAAAGGGTTCGACTGACTACCACTCCCTGACTACCACTCCCTGTAGGCGGTCGTTGGTAGCGGTAGCGCGTCTTGCGACCCTGGGGTCAGAGTCCGGGGTCAGAGTCCCGACTCTGACCCCCGCGGCGGGGGTGGCACGCCCGTCCCGCTACTCGCGACCACCTACCGCGTCCCACGACCGCTACGCGCTACCACCTACAAGGAGCGGTCGCTGAGCACCTCGGCGACTACCGTACCCCGCGCGCACGGTCTTGATTTCCTCGCATGCCCCAACGCATGCGCACGCGGTTTCTCGTGGTCGGTAGCGGCGTGGCCGGCCTGCACACGGCGTGGCGCGCATCGCAGCATGGCGACGTGCTCCTCCTCACCAAGCGCTCACTCTTCGACAGCGCCACGGCGTACGCGCAGGGTGGCATCGCCGCCGCGCTCGGTGCGGGCGATTCGCCGACGCTGCACCGGCAGGACACCCTCGCCGCCGGGGCGGCGCTGTGTGACGCGGCCGCGGTCGAGGTGCTCGTGGAAGAGGGCCCGGCACGAGTGCGCGAGCTCCAGACCGCGGGCGCGCAGTTCGATCTCGACCCGAGCGGCAAGCTCCTCCTCGGCCTTGAGGCGGCGCACTCCACCAACCGCATCGTCCACGCCCACGGCGATCAGACCGGAGCCGAGGTGGCGCGGACACTCATCGCGCGAGTGCGGGCGAGCAAGCGGATCAGCGTGATCGAGCGCGCGCGCGTGCTCGATCTCGTCGTCCAGCGGGGCGCGTGCGTCGGCGTGCGCGCGAGCATCGCCGGCAAGCCGGTGGAGATCATCGCCGACGCCACGGTATTCGCGACGGGTGGATGCGGCCAGGTGTATCGGTACACGACGAATCCCATGGTGGCTACCGGCGACGGTTACGCGATCGCGCATCGCGCCGGCGTCACGCTCGCCGACATGGAGTTCGTCCAGTTCCACCCGACCGCGCTCGACACGCCGGAAAATCCGCTCTCGCTCATCTCCGAAGCGGTGCGCGGCGAGGGCGCGATCCTCGTCAACGACAAGGGCGTCCGTTTCATGCTCAAGGAGCACCGTCTCGCCGAGCTCGCGCCGCGCGACGTGGTCGCCCGCGCGATCTTCCGACAACAGAAGAAGAGCCGGGTCTACCTCGACGCGCGCAAGCTCGGCCGGGGCTTCGCCAAGCGCTTTCCGGGAATCCTCGCGATCTGCGCCGCGCGCGGCATCGACCCCCGCAAGGACCTGATACCGGTGACGCCGGCCGCGCACTACATGATGGGCGGCGTGGTCACGGACCTGACCGGCAAGTCGAGCATGCCGCGGCTCTACGCCGTCGGCGAGGTGGCGCGCACCGGCGTGCATGGTGCGAACCGGCTCGCGTCCAACTCACTGCTCGAAGGGCTCGTCTTCGCCGAGCGCGTCGCGCGCGATCTGGCCAGCGTGGCGGCGCTCGGCCGCGCGCCGGCGGAGAAGGCGTGGCAGGTACCACCGCTTCCCGACCGCGGCGCCGCGCACGTCGCGGCCGAACGCGTGCGTGCCATCATGTGGCAGCACGCCGCCATCGCGCGGACGGCGAAGGGGCTGCGCACTGGTCTCGCCGATCTGATCCAGATCGAACAGCGGCTGCCCGCCGGCGCCACCGAAGAGCTCAACCTCGTGCAGACGGCGCGCCTCATCACCGAGGCGGCATTGATGCGCAAGGAGTCGCGCGGTGGTCACTATCGCAGTGACTTCCCACGCGCGAAGAGCGTCTGGCGAGGACGGCACATCGAGATGTAGCAGCGCCCGTGGGCGAGCATGCCCGATGTCGCAGCGTGGCAAACTCACCTCAGACGGCTGTCGATGTCCCTGCCTGCCCTCGCGACCTGTGCCGACGACGGCCCGGTGCCCGTCGAGCCATCAGACTCTCCATCCAGCGCAGCGCCCGCCGCACGGCTTGGCGCCGCGATCGCGGTCTGCCTCTTCCTCGCCGCCGTGTGCGCCATCGTCGCGACGAGCGCGCCCTGGCTGGGTCTACGGCTCGCGCCGGCCGACTCCGCACGAATCGTCGTCGTCAACCGCGTCCATCGCGTCGGCGCGGCCGCCTCCACGGTCAGAGAGGGTGAGCAGCTGCTGCGCGTCTCCTCGGCCGGAGGTGTCGTCGCGCTCGTCGGAAGCGACTTGCTCGAGGAGCCCGACCTGCTCGACACGTGGCCGGAGATGACGACGTTCTACGCGCGCCAGTCCGCGCTCACGCGTGTGCTGGCGAGTGGACCCGTCACCCTCACACTTCGCGACGCCGATGCCCGTGAGCGCGACGTCGTGATCACGCCGCACGCGCGGCCGCTCTCGAGCCTGCCCTTCGTCTTCTGGATGCAGCTCGCGTTCGGGATGACCGGCTGTCTCATCGGCGTCTGGGTCTGGTCGCTCCGCCCCACGGATTGGGCGACGCGCATGTACGCCGCGACGGGCGCGATGTTCGTCGTCTTCACCTACACCGCGGCGATCTACAGCGCGCGCGAGCTGGCGCTGCCAGGTGGACTCTTCGGGGCGCTCGATCTGGTCAACCACCTCGGCGCAACGCTCTTCGGCGCAGCGCTCTGCGGCATCTTCCTCACCTATCCCGAGCCGATCGTCCGACCGCGCGTGCTCGGCGCGCTGTTCGGTCTGGCGTTCATCTGGTGGCTGCTCGACGTGACACGCGTCGCGCCGGATCAGAATTGGGCATCACGATTACCGGTGATGATCGAGATGGCCGGTGCGATCGTGCTCGCGGGTGTCCAGTGGCGACGCGCCAAAGGCGATCCCGCCGCGCGCAGCGTGCTCCGCTGGTTCGCGCTCTGCGTGCTGGTGGGCTGCGGCCTGTTCGTCACGCTGAACGTCGTCACGGCGTACTCGGGCGTGATCCCCGTACTTCCGCAGGGCTACGCGTTCGGCTTCTTCACGCTCATGTACGCCGGCCTCGCCGTCGGTCTGCGACGTCACCGCCTGTTCGACCTCGACGAATGGGCGCTGCGCATCCTGCTGTGGGGGTTCGCCGCGGTGCTGCTCGTCGCATTCGACCTGATCGCGCTCGCGCGCCTCGGACGCACGCGATCGCTCGGACTCACGCTGCTGCTCGCGCTCGCGTATCTCCCGCTGCGGCAATGGCTCTGGGACCGGCTGCTCCGCCGCGAGCGCATCGCACCTGAGCTGCTCTTCGATGAAGCGTTGCTCGTCGGCTTCGCCGGTTCGGACGTCGAGCGCACGACGCGCTGGCGCGCACTGCTCGAGCGCGTGTTCGAGCCGCTGCACGTGACCGTCGAGGCGACCCACGTCTCACGTGTCACGCTGTGCGACGACGGACTCGTGCTCACCGTCCCCGCCGTCGCCTCGTCCCAGGCGCTTCGCCTGAGTCATCCCTGGGGCGGACGCCGCCTCTTCGCCACGCGTCATGTGCGGCTCGCCGAGACGCTCGTGCGACTCATGCGCTCGGCCGACGAAGGACGCGATGCGTTCGCGCAGGGCGTGCTGCGCGAGCGATCGCGTATCGCGCGCGACCTGCACGACGATGTGAGCTCGCCCCTCCTCGCCGGACTCGGTACCGCGTCGAACGATCAGGTGCGCGCGGACATCCGCTCGGCGCTCACCCAGATGCGTTCCATCGTCACGGGAACGGCCACCATGCCGATGTCGCTCGACGACTGCATCGCCGACATCCGGTTCGACGCGGTGAAGCGGCTGAGCGAGCACCGGATCGCCGTCGACTGGCCGCTACCCGCGTTCCGCAACGTGATGCTCGACGGCGCACAGGCGCGCGACCTCGCGATGTTGCATCAGGAGACCGTCACCAACATCATCAAGCACGCCGGCGCGAGTCGCGTGATCGTTCGCATCTCCGTTCATCATGATCGCATCCGCTCGCGCATCGCCGACGACGGGATCGGGTTCGCACGCACGCAGGTGCGGCGCGGCCAGGGGCTCGCCAACCTCGAGGCGCGTGCGACGACGCTCGGTGGGACGGTCGCCATCGGCTCCGATGCGAACGGGCGCGGCACCGTCGTCGAGCTCGACGTGCCCGTCGCGCTGACGACGCTGATCGGGTGAGCGGAGAGCCGGTGCGCGTGCGAGCTGTTCTCCTCGTGGAGGACGACATCGCGATGCGCGACGAGGCGCTCGAGGCGCTGCTCGTCTTTCCGCGCGCCACGGTGATCGTCGCCGGAACGCTCGTCGAGGCGGGCCGGCTCGTGCGAACGCGCAGCTTCGATCTCGCGCTCGTCGACCTGGGCCTCCCCGACGGCTCCGGCGTGACCCTGATCGGCCAGTTCACGTCCCAGCATCCAGCGATGACGTGCGTGGCGCGCACCGTGTTCGACGACGACGAGACACTGTTCGCGGCGCTCGCCGCCGGCGCGGGAGGCTATCTGCTCAAGGGCGGCGAGATGGCCGAGCTGCGCTCGCAGCTTCTCGCCGCGGCGCGGGGCGAGCCGGTGATCTCACCGGCGATCGCCCGCAAGGTGCTCGGCTACTTCCGTGGCAATGCGGCGTTCGCGCGTCCGACCGCGTCCGCCTCGCCGCTCACGGCGCGCGAGGCCGAGGTGCTCGGCGCCGTCGGACGTGGCGCGACGATCCAGGAGACGGCCGCGCTGTTGGGGATCACCGGGAACACCGCAAAGTCGCACGTGAAGGGGGTGTACGCCAAGCTGGGCATCCGCACCCGCGTCGCCGCGGCAAACGAGGCGCGCCGGCTCGGGCTCCTGCACAACGAGGAAGCGTAGCCCCGTCCCGCACGCCGCGCGCGCGACCTGACGAAGCCGACGGCACCGGTTACCATTCGTTCATGGCAACGACGGACACCGGCATCATCCCCCGCGAGGAGCTGATCGCCACGCTCCAGGGTGAGATCAAGGCGCTCGCGAAGCGGAGGAACGCGGTCATCCTCGCGCACAACTACGAGCGCGCCGAGGTGCAGGACGTCGCCGACTATGTCGGTGACTCGCTCGGGCTCTCGCGCGAGGCCGCCAAGACGGAGGCGGACGTCATCGTCTTCTGCGGCGTGCACTTCATGGCGGAAACCGCAGCCGTGCTCTCGCCACAAAAGACCGTGCTACTGCCCGACCTCGCGGCCGGCTGCTCGCTCGCCTCGATGATCAACGCCGACCAGCTGCGCGAGTGGAAGGCCGAGCATCCTGGCGCCGTCGTCGTGTCGTACGTCAACACGACGGCCGAGGTGAAGGCGGAGAGCGACTACTGCTGCACGTCGGGCAACGCGGTCGAAGTGGTGAACGCCATCCCCGCGGACACCGAGATCCTCTTCTGCCCCGACATGTTCCTCGGCGCGCACGTGAAGCGGCTCTCGGGGCGAGACAACATCCACATCTGGATGGGCGAGTGTCACGTGCACGCCGGCATCGACCCTGAGCACATCAGTCTGCAGCGGTCGCTGCATCCGGAGGCGGAGTTCCTCATTCATCCCGAGTGCGGTTGCTCCACCAGTGTGCTCGAGGCCATGTCGGCGGGCGACATCGATCCGGAGGGGGTGCAGATCCTGTCGACGGAAGGGATGATCAAGCGCCCGTCGATCTCCGATGCTGGCGAGTTCATCGTGGCGACCGAGGTCGGCATCTTGCATCGGCTACGACGCGAGAATCCGTCGAAGCGATTCTTCGCGGCCAACGAGCGGGCCTCGTGCGCATACATGAAGGTCACCACGCTGCCGAAGGTCAAGCGCGCGCTCGAGCGTCTCGAACATCGCATCACGGTGCCGGACGAGATCGCGAATCGGGCTCGTCGTGCTATCGAGCGGATGATCGCCATCGGGGGCCAGCAGCCGCTGAGCCCCGTACCTGGGAATACGGTGGATCCAGGCGAATAGATCGCCGGGCCGCCCCGCGTGCCGGAGCCATCATGGAAATGCAGCCATCCGAGCAGGATCGACGTCCGTTTCCGCGCACGATCACGCCAATGACGACGCCGGCGGCGCTCGGCGGGATGGGACTGCTCCGCTTTCCGTATCATCAGGAAGACCTGCGCATCATGGTGCGTGCCGCTCTCGACGAGGACGACGCGTTCAACGACCTCACGACGATCGCCACGGTGGTCTCCGACCGGCACGCGCGCGGGCGGCTCGTCGCGCGCGACGACGGCGTCCTGTGCGGCGTCGCCCTCGGCGTCGAAGCGTTCCGGCAGCTCGATCCGAAAGTCACGATCCGCGTCGATCTCGAGGACGGCGCTCGACTCGCGCCAGGATCCAACGTGCTGTACCTCTCCGGCCACGCGCGCGCGCTGCTCGCCGCCGAGCGGGTCGCGCTCAACTTCATGCAGCGGCTCTCCGGCATCGCGTCGCTCACGGCGCAGTACGTTCGCGCGGTGAAGGGAACCAAGGCGAAGATCCTCGACACGCGGAAGACGACACCCGGATGGCGGCTCCTCGAGAAGTACGCGGTCCGTGCCGGCGGCGGCACGAACCACCGGCTCAACCTCTCGGCCGCGGTGCTGATCAAGGACAACCACCTCGCCGCGGTGGACGGCGACGTCGGGCTCGCGGTGCGCCGCGCGCGCGATCTCGCTCCCACGGGGACGAAGATCGAAGTCGAGTGCGACCGGATGGAGCAGGTGCTCGCCTCCTGCGAGGCGAACGCGGACATCATCATGTTCGACAACATGACGCCGGCGCAGATGGCGGAGTGCGTCGCGCTGGTGGCGGGTCGCGCGATCACGGAAGCATCCGGCGGTGTGAAGCTGGACTCGGTGCGCGCGATCGCCGAAGCGGGAGTGGATTGGATAAGCGTTGGTGCGCTCACCCACTCCGCGCCCGCATTGGATATCGCTCTCGACTTCGAGTAGGCGCCTGTCCGGCCCGCACGTTCCAATCTGGGACGACTCCCCGGCCGCCACGTTCGGCGCGCTGCGCGGCGACGTGTCGTGCGACGTCTGCGTCGTGGGGCTCGGCGGCTCCGGGCTCACGTGCATCATCGAGCTGCGCCGGCTCGGGCTCACCGTCATCGGGTTGGACGCAGGCTCGATCGGTGCCGGAGCGGCCGGCCGCAACGGGGGCTTCCTCCTTGCCGGCCTCGCCGCGTTCCATCATGACGCCGTCGTGCGGTACGGGCGCGAGCGAGCCGCATCGCTCTACCGCCTGACGCTCGTCGAGATCGACCGCATCGCCGCGCTCACGCCGGAGCTGGTCGACCGCACGGGCTCATTGCGCATCGCCGACTCGCCCGAGGAGCGCGCCGACTGTCGGCACCAGCTCCAAACGATGCAGGCCGACGGGCTGCCCGCGGAGTGGTACGACGGACCGGAGGGAGTCGGTATCCTCGTCACCGGCGACGGCATCTTCAATCCGCTCGCCCGCTGCCGCGCGCTCGCCTCGCTCGCCACGAGTCGCGGCGCGGTGCTGCACGAGCAGTCGCGCGTGATCGGCATCGATGCGTCCGGCGTGCACACGAACGACGGCTGGGTTCACTGCCGCTCCATCGTCGTCGCGGTGGACGGCCGGCTCGAGCGACTGCTCCCCGAGCTGTCGGGCCGAGTGCGCACGGCGCGCCTTCAGATGCTCGCCACTGCGCCGGCGCCGGAGGTGAACTTTCCGCGGCCAGTCTACGCGCGCTGGGGCTACGACTACTGGCAGCAGCGGCCCGATCGCACGATCGCGCTCGGTGGCGCGCGTGACGTGGGCGGTGAAACCGAGTGGACGGACGACGTCGTCCCCACCGAGCCCGTGCAGCGCGCGCTCGAGGTCAAGCTGCGCGACCGGCTCGGCGTGCGAGCGCCGGTGACGCACCGGTGGGCGGCGAGCGTCGGCTACACCGCCGATGGGCTCCCGATCGCGGAACGGGTCCGCGCCAACGTGTGGGCCATCGGGGGCTACTGCGGCACGGGCAACGTGATCGGCGCGCTGCTCGGCCGCGCCGCCGCGCGCGCGATCGCCCGCAGCGACGATGCCTTGCTGCGCGCATTCGGGTCAGCGACCGCCTAGTCGCCGGCTCACTCGTCGCGCCAAAATTAGGTGATCCTCCCGACGAAACGTGAGGATTTTCCTCTCGCAGCCGGTCGGGCAACCACGCACCTTTCGGACATGCCCGACGCGCCAGCCCTTCCCCGAATCGCGGTCGATACGCCCACCCGCGTGGCGCGCGTCAGCGCGCCCTTGCCAGGCCGCCCGCCCGTGTTGCGGGCCATGGCCGAGCGCGCGCTGCAGGTGCCGCTCCTCGGGAAGCTCGCCGGCGCCAACCTCGTCATCGTCGTGGCGGCGCTGGTTGGCGTCGTCGCCGAGCGACGGAGCGTTCTGCCGGGCACGGCCGTGTCGATCCTGGGGATGGCGCTCGGATTGAGCCTGATCGTGAACCTCGTCCTCGTGTACGTCGCGTTGCGGCCGTTGAGCGATCTCGAGGCCGCGGCGCGACGCGTGTCCAACGGCGACACCGAGGCACGCGTGGCGTCGAGCATCCTCGCCGACCGCGACATGGCGCGCGTTGGAACGACCCTCAACGCCCTGCTGGACCGGCTCACGGAAGACCGGGCGCGCGTCAGGCGCCTCGCCGCGCAGGTGATCAGCGTGCAGGACGAGGAGCGCGCGCGCGTCGCCCGCGAGCTGCACGATTCCACGGCGCAGATTCTCGCAGCAATAATGCTCCAGCTCGGCGTCGCCGCGCGCGAGAGCTCGTCGCCCGCGCTCGACGCGCGCATCGCGACCCTGCGCGAGCTCGCCGCCGAGGCGCTGGAGGAGGTGCGCTCGCTCTCGCACATGATGCATCCCCGCGTGCTCGACGACCTCGGGCTCGCCGCCGCGCTCGAGTGGATCGCCCGGCAGACACGCGACAAGGAGACGTTCGACGTGGAGGTGATCGCCGAGGAGGGCGCGCCGATCCCCGCGCCGCTCGCGTCGGTACTGTACCGGGTGGCGCAGGAAGCCCTGCGCAACGCGGCGCGCCACGCGTCGGCAACCCGCGTCGAGATCTTCCTGCGGCGGCTGCCCGGCAAGGCCACTCTCGAGGTGACCGACGACGGCCGCGGCTTCAATGTGCGTGGTGCCGAGGAACGAAGACCCGGCATGGGACTGTTCTCCATGCGGGAGCGCGTGGGGCTCGTGAACGGAACGCTCACCGTGGAGAGCACACCTGGACGTGGCACCCGGGTGGTGGCGATGGTGCCGCTCTCCGACCTCGAGCTACGGGAGCAGGGATGACGACCATTCGCGTCGTGCTGGTGGACGATCACGCCATCGTGCGCACCGGGCTCAAGGCGGTGCTGGGCGACGCGAGCGAGATCGAGGTGGTCGGCGAAGCGGCGGGCGGTCACGAGGCGGTCGCGCTGCTCGCGCGCGTGCCCGCCGACGTCGTGGTGATGGATCTCTCGATGAGCGACGGCGACGGGATGATGGCGACCCGGTCGATCACGGCGGGGAAGGAGCCCAGGCCGCGTGTGCTCGTGCTGACCATGCACGCCGAGGAGGCGTATCTCGAGGCGGTGCTCGAGGCGGGAGCGTCGGGGTATCTCGTGAAGAGCACGGCGGATCGCGAGCTCGTCGAGGCGATTCGGGCTGTGGCGGCGGGAGAGGTCTTCGTGCAGCCGTCGGCGGCGCGGGTGCTGGCCCAGGGCGCGCGACGGCGCGACGAGCAGGCGACCGACCGCGCGCGCTACGAGAAGCTCACCGAGCGCGAGCGCGCCGTGATGCGGTTGATCGCCGAAGGCTACACGGCGCCGGAGATCGGCGAGCAACTCGCGATCAGCCCCAAGACGGTGGACACGTACAAGCAGCGGGTGAACGACAAACTCGGCTTGACGCACCGCGCGGACTATGTGAAGCTGGCCTTGAAGCTCGGGCTCCTTCAGGCCTCGGCAGGGTAACTCTCGTCCGTCGCCCGTTCCGCACCGTTCAACCCGTTTCCCCGTCCATGCTCCGTCCTGCCACGCGCCTTCGCCGGCTCGCGTTCGTCTCCGCGCTCGCCATCTCCGCCGCTGGCTGCAACGCCGGCGAGGCGATCATCCAGCCAACGATCGACATCGCCGGCGCCTACGTCGCGACGACTTTCAAGGTGACCCCAACAGGCAAGCCGGCGATCGACGTGCTGGCGCGGGGCGGCTCGATGACGATCGCGATCGCCACCGACAACACGACGACCGGCTCCCTCGTCATTCCGCAGGACGTGTTCGGCTCAGCCGTGAACGCGAGCATGGCGGGCGTGGCGTTCAAGTCCGGCTATTCCGTCGGGTTCCACCAGACCGCCGACACCTTCGTGCGGACATTCGGCTGGCTGGCGGGAGGAGGGACGATCGCCACCGATACGAACGACGGAAGCGCGCGGATCGAGATCGTGCTCACGCGCAACGGCGTCTAGTCCCGTGGGTTGCGGGGTACAGGGTGCGTGCGTCATACCCTTGACGTCAGCCCCGACACGCGTATACTAGACTGACCATGCCATCCCAGAACGTCCTCCTTCTCAGCAGCGTCCTCGGCCGAATTATTATTATCGGTCGCGGAATTTCTTGCTTGGGAGGACGTACCGAGTAACGCGGCGCATGTGTCGCGAACGGCCCCTCCCCGGCATACGGTGGAGGGGCCGTTTTCGCATGGGCCCGCCACCGCCCCTCTCGTCACCGTCCGTCCAATGTTTGCCTTCTCTCCAGACCGTCAGTCCCTCCACAGCTCTCCGACCGGTGACGGCTCCCGCCGATTCGTCCGGACGGGAGTGTCGCAGCCGAGCGCACCGTCCGGCACACATCCGGCGTCGCCGAGTACGCCGGCCACGGCTCCTGTCGAGCCGAGCCACCAACGCGCCTTCCCACAAGCGGACGGCGAGCCGTGAGCCCGGTAGCGAAGGGGCCGGAAGGCGACGTAGAACGCATCCGGGTCTTCGACACCACCCTGCGCGACGGGGAGCAGTCGCCCGGGTGCACCATGACCCTGTCCGAGAAGCTCGAGGTGGCGCACATGCTCACCAGGCTCGGCGTGGACGTGATCGAGGCGGGTTATCCCGCCGCGTCGCCTGGTGACGCGGACGCGGTGCGTGCCGTGGCCGAGGAGGTCGGGGGGAAGAATGGCCCGACCATCTGTGGTCTCGCTCGCGCCACCGAGCACGATGTCCGTACCTGCGCGGCGTCGGTCGCTCCCGCGGCGCGCGGGCGGATCCACATCTTCCTGGCGACGTCGGACATTCATCTCAAGCACAAGCTGCGCTGCTCGCGCGACGAAGTGATCACGCGTGGCCGAGAGGCGGTGCTGCTGGCGAAGGGACTGGTGGACGAAGTGGAGTTCTCACCCGAGGACGCCGCGCGCACCGATCCTGAGTATCTGATGGACGTGCTGGCGGCGGTGATCGAGTGTGGCGCGACGACGTTGAACATCCCTGACACCGTCGGCTTCACGACGCCGTGGGAGTACGAGGCGACGATCCGACGGGTGTGCCAGCTCGCGGCGAAGCATCCGGGCGTCGAGGTGTCCACGCACTGTCACGACGATCTGGGTCTCGCCGTGGCGAATACGCTGGCGGGCATCCGGGGCGGCGCGCGCCAGGTGGAGGTCACGCTCAACGGCATCGGTGAGCGGGCGGGCAATGCGTCGCTCGAGGAAGTGGTGATGGCGCTGCACACGCGCCCCGAGCTGTTCGGCATCGGCACGCGGATCGACACGACGCAGCTGACCCAGGCGTCGCGGCTCGTGCAGCAGTGCACCAGCACGTACGTTGCGCCGAACAAGGCCATTGTGGGAGCGAATGCATTCTCGCATGAAGCCGGCATCCATCAGGACGGGGTGTTGAAGCACCGCGCGACGTACGAGATCATGACGCCGGAGTCGGTCGGCGCGAACGGCAGCATGCTGGTGCTCGGCAAGCATTCGGGGCGGCATGCGCTGCGTCAGCGGCTGGGCGAGATGGGGCACGACGTCGACGACGATCGTTTTCTCGAGGTGTTCGCCCGTTTCAAGGAGTTGTGCGATCGCAAGAAGGTCGTGGACGACCGCGACATCACGGCGCTCGTGACTGCGGCGCAGGAGCATGCGCCGGCTCGGTGGACGCTCGTACAGCTTCAGGTCGCGTCGGGGACGCATCTCATTCCGACGGCCACGGTGAAGGTGCGTGCGGCGGACGGCACGACGGCGGTGGGATCGGGCACGGGCGATGGGACGGTGGACGCCACGTGCAGCGCGATCAACGCGGTGATCGGCGAGTTCGCCGAGCTGCAGGGATTCACGACGCGCAGTGTGTCCGAGGGGACAGGCGCGCTAGCGGAGGTGACGGTACGCGTGAAGGAATTCCAGACTGGCCGGACGTTCGTCGGCCATGGCACTCATACGGACGTCGTCACGGCGTCGGCCGAAGCGTATCTCGATGGCGTGAACCGGTTGCTCGCGTCGCGCGACAGCGTCGAGACCACGGGTGCGGCGAGCGTCGAGTACGCGTTCGTGAGTGCGCAGAAGACGCGGGTGTCGGCATGAGTGCGCCGCGCACGTTGTTCGACAAGCTCTGGGAGCGGCACATCGTTCGTCCCGAGACCGAGTCGACGCCCGCCGTGCTGTACATCGATCTGCATCTCGTGCACGAGGTGACCTCGGCGCAGGCGTTCTCGGAGCTGCGCACGCGCGGGTTGCCGGTGCGTGCGCCGCATCACACGATCGCGACGATGGATCACTCCACGCCGACCACGCCGGGCGGGTTCGCCGCGCTGCCAATGTTCGACGACGGCGTGAACGCGCGCCGCCGTCAGACGGAACAGCTCACCAAGAACTGCGCCGATTTCGGCATTCCGCTGCTGGCGCTCGGCGACAAGCGGCAGGGAATCGTGCACGTGATCGGACCCGAGCTTGGTCTCACCCAACCGGGCATGACGGTCGTGTGCGGCGATAGCCACACCAGCACCCACGGCGCGTTCGGCGCGCTGGCATTCGGGATCGGGACGTCGCAGGTGGCGCACGTGCTCGCGTCGCAGTGTCTGCTGCAAACCCGTCCGAAGACGCTGGAAGTGCGCGTGGACGGAAAGTTGCGGCCGGGCGTGCAGGCGAAGGACGTGATCCTTGCTGTATGTACACGACTGGGAGTCGGTGGGGCTACCGGCCACGTGATCGAGTATACGGGCGAGGTGATCCGCGCACTCTCGATGGAAGAGCGCATGACCGTGTGCAACATGTCGATCGAGGCGGGCGCGCGCGCCGGCATGATCGCGCCGGACGAGAAGACGTTCGAGTATCTGAAGGGTCGTCCGCATGCGCCGAAGGGCGCGGCGTGGGATGCCGCCGTCGCCGATTGGAAGACGTTGAAGTCGGACGAGGGCGCGACGTTCGATCAGACGATCGTGCTCGATGGCAGCACGCTCGATCCGTGGATCACCTACGGCACGAACCCCGGGATGGGGATGTCGATCAACCAGCCCGTGCCCGATCCCGCTTCGTTGACCGATCGCAGCGAGCGTGACAGCGCGGTGAAGGCGCTCGCGTACATGGGGCTCACCGCGGGTCAGGCCCTGGCGGGGACATCGGTGGACGTCGTGTTCTTCGGGAGCTGCACCAACGCGCGCATCTCCGATCTGCGCGACGCGGCGTCGGTGCTGCGTGGGCGGCACGTCGCGCCAGGGGTTCGCGTGCTCGTCGTGCCGGGCTCGCAACAGGTGAAGCGTCAGGCCGAGGCGGAGGGATTGGACGTCGTGTTCAAGGATGCGGGCGCGGAGTGGCGCGAGGCCGGCTGCTCGATGTGCATCGCGATGAACGGCGACCAGCTCAAGCCTGGCCAGCTTGCCGTGTCGACGAGCAACAGGAATTTCGAGGGCCGGCAGGGGAGCGGCGGGCGTACGCTGCTCGCCAGTCCGCTCACCGCCGCCGCCGCCGCCGTCACCGGCGTCATCACCGATCCACGCACTCTCATGGAAGTCGCCGTATGACGGATACGCAGTGGGATTTCAGCTCGACGTACGTGGTGCTGCCTTCGGAGAACGTGGATACCGATCAGATCATCCCGGCGCGCTTTCTCACCACGACGGATCGCGTCGGCCTCGGCCCCAACGCCTTCAATGATTGGCGCTATCTCGCCGACGGCTCCCCGAACCCGGACTTCGTGCTGAACAAGCCGGAGTCGAAAGGGGCGGAGGTGTTGGTGGCGGGACACAACTTCGGCTGCGGCTCGTCGCGCGAGCATGCGGTGTGGGCGTTGGCGGGTGCGGGGTTCCGCGCCGTGGTGAGCAGCGCGTTCGCCGACATCTTCCGCGGCAACGCGCTCGGGAATGGATTGCTGCCGATCCAGGTGACGCCGGAGGTGTTGGCGAAGTTGATGGCGTCGCACACGCCGGCCGCGAGGGTTAGCGTCAACCTCGAGCGGTCCGAGCTCGTGCTGCCCGACGGTGAATGCGTGACCTTCCCCGTGCCGCCGTTCTCGAAGTACTGCCTGTTGAATGGGATCGACGAGATGGGCTTCTTGTTGAAGACGGCGGTTGACGTGGCGACCTACGAGTCCGCGCATCCTTCGACGTTCTCGACGCTCGACGCCGGAGTCGCGGCATGAGCGCGGAACGTCAATCGAGCTATTCCATCGCGCTGCTGCCGGGCGACGGCATCGGTCCGGAAATCGTCACGCAGGCCAGGCGCGTGCTCGTCGCGGCGGCCGAGTCGGCGGGAGTAACGATGTCGTTCGAGGAGGGACTGATCGGGGGCGCGGCGATCGACGCGACCGGCACCGCCCTTCCCGACGAGACGACCGCCTTGTGCAAGCGTGCCGACGCCGTGTTGTTGGGCGCGGTGGGCGGGCCGAAGTGGGACAATCCGAGCGCGAAGGTGCGGCCGGAGCAGGGTCTGTTGGCGATTCGGAAAGCGCTCGGCTTGTATGCGAACCTGCGTCCGGTCGCTCCGCATCCGTCGCTGATCGACGCGTCGCCGCTGCGGCCCGAGCGATTGGAAGGTGTGGATCTGCTGGTCGTGCGCGAGCTCACGGGCGGGATCTACTTCGGTGAGAAGGGACTGGATCAGTTGCCGGGCGGCGGCGAGCGTGCGCGCGACCTGTGCACCTACGACACCGAGGAAGTGACGCGGATCGTGCGGATGGCGGGCGAGCTCGCGCGTGGTCGGCGCAAGAAGTTGACGTCGGTGGACAAGGCGAACGTGCTCGAGACCTCGCGGCTCTGGCGCCGCGTCGCGACGAAGGTTCTTGCTGAAGAGTTTCCCGATGTTCAGGTGGAGCACGTGCTGGTGGACTCGTGCGCGATGGTGCTCGTGACGAACCCGGCGCGGTTCGACGTGATCGTCACCGAGAACATGTTCGGCGACATCCTCACTGACGAAGCCGCGGTGCTCACGGGCTCGATCGGTCTGCTGCCGTCGGCGTCGCTTGGCGCGCCGAACGCCGACGGCGGAACACGCGTGGGTCTCTACGAACCGATTCACGGCTCGGCGCCGGACATCGCGGGGAAGGGGATCGCGAATCCTGTCGGAACGATCCTGAGCGTCGCGATGCTGCTGCGGCATTCGCTCGGGCTCGAAGCCGAGGCGAAGGCAGTGGAGAAGGCGGTGTTCGATGCGGTGGCGGCTGGCGCGCGGACGAAGGATCTCGGCGGGAGCGCGACGACGGTCAGCGTGGCGGACGAGATTCTGGCGCGGTTGGTCGGCGAGGTGACGACGGCGGCATAGCTTCGCGCCGCGGTCGAACGATGTCTCGCACGGGGGCGGCAGGGTCGAGCTTTTGAGCTCACTCTCCCGTCCCCGTGTCGCCTCATCCTCTGATACCCGCCGATCATCTCGTGGGCGCACCGGCACCGGAGCGGCGATTCCGGTTGCTCGAGATCGTGCGGCGTACGCTGAAGGAGCGGCGATACAGCCCACGCACGCAGGAGGCATACGTCTTCTGGGTCAGGCGCTACGTGATCGCGAGCGGTCGGCGACATCCTGCGGACCTGGGTGAGGAAGATGTTCGTCGATTTCTCTCGAGACTCGCGGTCGAGGAGCAGGTCGCCGTCTCCACTCAGAATCAGGCGCTCGCGGCCATCACGTTCCTCTACACGCACGTGCTTCGGCGTCCGCTTCAGCGCATCGACGGGATCGCGCCCGCTCATCGCTCGCGCCATCTGCCCGTGGTACTCGCCCAGAGCGAGCTCCGAGCGATCATGGCGCATCTCGTCGAACCGTATCGCCTTTGTGTGGCGCTGATGTACGGGAGTGGCCTCCGGTTGATGGAGTGCCTGACGCTCAGGGTGAAGGACGTCGACCTGGAGCGACTGGAGATCGTGGTGCGCGACGGAAAGGGCGCCAAAGACCGCCGGACTCCTCTCGCGCGATCGTGCGTCGCACCCTTGCGCGCGCTGCTACGAGAGGAGCAGGCGCGATTCGATCGCGATCGGCGAGCGAACGTGGCGACGACGGGCATAGGCGACGCCCTTCAAAGAAAGTTCCCGAGCGCCGCCCTGGACTCGCGGTGGCAGTATCTGTTCGCCGCCGCACGGACACTGACTCTGCCCGACGGACGACGCGCGCGGCATCACCTGCACGAGTCCGCGCTTCAGCGCGCGTTCGGAAGCGCTGTGCGCGCGAGCGGGATCACCAAGCGAGCGACCTGCCATTCGCTCCGCCATTCTTTCGCCACGCATCTCCTCGAATCGGGCGCCGACATTCGCACCGTTCAAGTGCTTCTCGGTCACTCCGACGTCCGCACCACGATGATTTACACTCACGTGCTGAACCGCGGAGGGCTGGGAGTCCGAAGCCCGGCCGACGATCTCTGAGCGCGCAAGGGTCTTGAGCACGTCTCGGCGCAAACCGCACGATCGTGTAGATTAGGCCGCGAAGCCTTGCAGCCTAATCCCGAGCGCGTAACGTCAGGACCAGGTGCAAAGCTTGATCGAGTCTCGGGTTAGGGTTCGGCGCGCCTGGAGCGGTTGCGACAAAGGCTGCGAGCGGTGGCGGCATTTTGCGAAGTCTTGCAGTCTAACGTGACGGCCTTTTCACGTAGTGCTTCTGCAGTCTAATTGGCGTTAG
>JBDTOD010000022.1:0-43628 GCA_039933415.1 bacterium | reverse complement strand
GCACTCAACCGCGGCGCCGCCGGCGCCGTCTGCCCCAGCATCCGCGCCACGATCTGGTCGCCGTGGAACCGGCCGTTCTCGATGAAGATCTTGTTCGCGTCGTAGCCCGCCACCACCACGCCGGCGATGAACAGGCCGGGCAGTGTCGTCTCGAGCGTCGTGGCGTCGTGCGCCGGAATCCCCGTCGCGGCATCGATCGGCACTCCTGCCTCGGCGAGCAAGGCCGTGTTCGGCGCGAAGCCGGTCATGACGTAGACGAACCGCGCACGGAGCCTCTCCTCGCCACCCGCGCCGGTGATCGTCACGGCACCTGGCTCGATCGAAGCGATGCGGCTCTCCCAGCGCGCGGCGATCACGCCCTCGCGCATCCGGTTCTCCACGTCGGGCAGCACCCACGGCTTGATCTTCTTGTCGAACGAGGGCCCGAAGTGGACCAGCGTGACGCGTGCGCCGGCACGCCAGAGATCGAGTGTGGCTTCGGCCGCCGAGTTGCCGCCGCCGACCACGACGACATCCTGGTCGTACGAGCCGTGCCCTTCGCGATAGACGTGCATCACGTGCGGCAGCGATTCGCCCGGTACGCGCAGATAGTTCGGTGAGCCGAAGTAGCCGGTGGCCACGCACACCGCTCGCGCCGACGTGATGCGCTGCTCACCTTCGATCGATTCCGAGTGTACGTGCCACCCGGTGTCGCCCTGTTCGAGTCGCGCGACGCGCTCGTACTGGCGCACGTCGAGCGAGAAGTGCCGAATGATCGCGCGGTAGTAGGCGAGCCCTTCGCGCCGCGTCGGCTTGTCGTCGCCGACGAGGAAGGGCATGCCGCCGAGCGCGAGCTTCTCCGCCGTAGAGAAGAACTTCACGTAGTACGGGTACTGCGTGATCGTGCTCGCCACCGCGCCGGCGTCGAGCACGCGTGCCGACAGCCCGGCGCGCTGCGCCGAGATCGCCGCCGCCAGCCCGCACGGGCCCGCGCCAACGACGAGCAGATCGACGTCGTGCATGCCGGAGTCGGCGGCGCCGATGATCATCTAGAGCCCAATGATCTGATCGCGGCGCGTGCCCACGCTCACGTAGGTGATCGGCGCCTCCACCAGCGACTCGATACGGTCGAGATAGCGGCGGGCCGCACTCGGCAGCTCGCCCAGCGTGCGCGCCGAGGCGGTGGACTGCTTCCATCCATCGAACCACTCGTACTTCGGCGTCGCGCGCTCCAGCATCGTGAGGTCGCCGGGAAACTCCTCGTGCAGCTCGCCGTCCACCTCATAGCCCACGCAGACGCCCAGCGTGTCGAGCGTGTCGAGCACGTCGAGCTTGGTGACGGCGAGATCGGACAGACCGTTCACGCGCGTGGCGTACTTCACGACGATGCCATCGAACCAGCCGCACCGGCGCGCGCGTCCGGTCGTTGCGCCGAATTCGTTGCCGAGCTGGCGCACGGCGCTCTGCAACGGCTCCTCGAACTCGGTCGGCAATGGCCCGTTGCCGACGCGCGTCGTGTACGCTTTCACCACGCCGAGCACGCGGTCGATCGCGTTGGGCCCGATGCCCACGCCCACCGCCGCACCCCCTGCGGTCGTGTTGCTCGACGTCACGAACGGATACGTGCCGTGATCGATGTCGAGCAGCGAGCCCTGGGCGCCCTCGAGCAGCACCGCCGCGCCGGCCTTCACGGCGCGATGCACGGTGAGGCCGACATCTTCCGCCAGCGGCAGCAGCCGCTCGCTCAGGCGCTCGAGCAGCGCGAGCACCGCATCGACGTCGACCATCTGATCGGAGCCGCTCTTCGCCAGCCGGCTGCGCGCGTGCTCGGCGCCCTTCTCCACCACCTCGCGCAGCTTCTCCGGATGCCGCAGGTCGAGCACGCGCACGCCGCGGCGCGCGATCTTGTCCTCGTAGGCGGGACCGATGCCGCGACCCGTCGTACCGATCGCCTTGCTCGACGCGCTCGCGCCGTCGACCGCCTTGTGATATGGCAGCACGAGGTGCGCGCGCTCGCTCACGTACAGGCGTCCTTCCACGTCGACGCCCGTCCTGACCAGATCGTCGATCTCGGTGAACAGCGTGTCCGGGTCGAGCACGACGCCGTTGCCGATGGCGCAGCGCACGCCGGGATGCAGGATCCCGCTCGGGATCTGATGGAGCACGAAGGAGCGATCGCCGAGATCGACGGTATGTCCTGCATTGGCGCCGCCCTGATAGCGAACGACCCAGTCGGCCCGCTCGGCGAGCACGTCCACCAGCTTGCCCTTCCCTTCGTCGCCCCACTGCGCGCCGACCACGACGACGACGCGCGATTCCGGACCGAACATGACGCTCCCGAGCAGTGATCTACGGCGGTAAACACACAAAACGCCCCGCGGGGTGCGGGGCGTTGTGTGAATCTAGGATGCGGGGGCGGAGAGTCAATCGCCGCGAGACCGCCAGCCGCCGCTCCCGATCACGCGGCGTGCCGCGACTCACGGCGCCGGCGTGGTCGAGGCCCGTATGCGCTGCACGCCGATCAGGATGGCCACGAAGCCGAGCGCGATGAAGGCGGCCGATCCACCGCTCTGGTGCCGACGGATCCCCATGAACAGGAAGACCAGTCCGACGAGCATGAAAACGATGCCCGCACGGCGCGGGGGGATGAGGTTCGACATTGCGCACTCCTTGCATGGGTGACGTGCCCGTCCACCCGCCGCGGCGTTGTCTCGGTGCGGCCCTCGGCAGATGAATCCATGATTGAATCGTACACGCGTGTGACGGCAGAGTAAGGGGTTCGCGGCGCGAGCGCTCGTCGATGGAGAAGACGCGCGACGTGAGCGGCGCCACTGTCGGCCGGCGCGAACGCCGCGCATGTTCGCGAGCATCGTTGTACACGAGCCGGGCCGTCGTGCCAGGCGCGGTCACGCGCAGAGATCGGGAGGTCGGATGGGCGCAGCAATGTCAGTCGTGCTGATCAAGGAACGCCACATCGTCGGCGCCTTCCAGCGTGCGAGCGCGACGAGCCCCGACTCCGCGCGCGAACTCGCGGAGCTGCATGTCCATTCGAGCGGGCTGGGGTGGTACAGGCTGCGCGATCGTGCGGTGATACGCGAAACGAGCCCGGGAAGCGGCAAGTTCTATCTCGACGCCGTCGTCTGGGAGGGTCTGCGCCGTACGCGCCGCCGAGTCATCGCTGGGGTCGTGGTGATAGTGCTCGTCGGCCTGCTGCTCGGCCTGGGTCCCTGGCGACTGTAGGCCGTCGGTCGCCAGCACGTCGGTTCCGCGGCGCGCGGCGCGCAACGCGCGCTGGAGCACCGGTGCCGGGGAATAGAGGCAAGCCTCTAAGCGCGCGCTCAGTTCGATGCCGGCAATCGCTGTGCACGAGCGCCATCTCGTTGATGGTGGCGGAGTTGCGTGCGACGCGTGTACGGCATGCGGGTTGCCTTCTCTCCGGTGACATGCGCTCCGCGTCATCGATGCGCGCGAGAGAGCGCTCTTCGCCTGCCGACAGTCGACTGCGGCGGGTCAAGCCCTTCTTCCGATCAGGCGCATGCGAACGATCCTCGTCACGGGCGTCGCCGGATTCATCGGATATCACGTTGCGGCGCGGCTGCTCGAGCGCGGCGATTCGGTGGTCGGCGTCGACAACGTCAATCCGTACTACGATCAGTCGCTCAAGCGTGCGAGACTGGCGCGTCTGGGGACGCACGCCGGTTTCGAGTTCGTGCTGGGTGACATCTGCGACGCGCCGCTGCTGCAGCGGCTCTGCGAGACACACCGGCCGGAGGCGGTGGTGCACCTGGCCGCGCAGGCCGGCGTTCGTCATTCGTTGGAGCACCCGGCCGAGTATGGAAGCGCGAATCTCATCGGTGTGCTCAACGTGCTCGAGGCGTGCCGGCGCGCGGACGTCGGCCATCTCGTCATGGCGTCGTCCAGCTCGGTGTACGGTGCCAACACGTCAATGCCGTTCGCCGTGACGGACACGGCGGATCATCCGCTGAGCCTCTACGCAGCCACCAAGAAGGCGGGCGAGCTGCTCGCCCACAGCTATGCGCACCTGTTCCGCCTGCCTGTGACCGCGCTGCGATTCTTCACGGTGTACGGTCCGTTCGGACGACCCGACATGGCGCTTTTTTCCTTCACGCGCGCCATCCTCGCGGGTACGCCGATTCCGCTGTACAACGGGGGGCGCATGTCGCGCGACTTCACCTACGTCGGTGACCTCTGCGACGCGATCATGCCGATCGTCGACCGGCCCGCCGAGCCAGATCCCACTTGGGACGCCAACGCCCCGACGCCGGCGACGAGCTCCGCGCCGTATCGCGTGTACAACCTGGGCAGCGACCGGCCAGTGCCAATGCGCCACATCGTCGCCTTGCTCGAGCGATGTCTCGGTTTGCCTGCCATCATCGATGAGCTTCCGATGCAGCCTGGCGACGTGATTGCGACGTGGGCCGACATGCAGGCCACCCGCGCGGAGTTCGGCGTTCATCCGACGACGACGATCGAAGAAGGCGTGTCGCGTTTCGTCGACTGGTACCGCGCGTTCTATCCGACCGAACTGCCGATGCGCGCGCGCCGGGTCCGCGTTGGCCGTGGGGGCCGTTCACCGGCACCGGCCGATCGTGCGCCAGAGCAGCGCGTCGCCCTGCAGGTGGTGCGGTAACGGGGCGGCCGATGACGGCCGCCCCGTCACTTCATTTCATTGTATTCGAATATCCGACCAACTCGCCGGACAGGCACGGTGCACCGCCAGCCACGCGCTCGAGGCTCGCGTCATCCAGTTCTGCGTAGTCGACGAGGTCAAGCATTGGCGTCGAACGCAACGCTCCGCGCCGTCGTGGTGCGCTCGCGAGCGTTCGGGCCACACGGGCGACGCGGGCGACGTACGCGACACAGGCGACATTGGTGACGCGGCCTCGAAGCGCGAGCCAGCGTGCGACGGCGCGCAGCTCACCAGGCGCGCTGCTGGACGCGCGCGAACGGAGCGTCTGCCACGTCGCGGTGACTTTCGTGGTGTCCATGAACCTCTGTGTCGGAGAGGGGTGCCGGTCAGTCGAGCGGTCGTTGTCCAGCGATGCATAAGGCAACGCACATGCCGGCGCCGCGACTGCCATAAGTGACTACACGCCACGGACTTTGGCGCGCGCGCCTCGGCCGGGCACAAAGCGCAGCGGCACGAGCGCTCTACTTTACGGCGCGTACGCTCTACTGCATCGCGACGCTCGGCAGCGTCGAACCACGCTCACCGTCGTCCGGCTTGAGCCGTTGATGGCGCAGAAAGTCCATGAACTTCAGGTACTCGGACGCCGGCAGGTTGAACAACGCGACGAGCCGCTTGTAGCTGCCACGACTCTTGTGCAGGCCGTCCTCGATGATCTGGCGTGCGTCCGCGCGCGTCAGCTCGTGCGCGAGATACGGCGTGTGAACAGCGTCCCAGAAGTTCACCGCATCGCGCAACATCCGATTCATCGCGCGGACGGCGAGATCGTCCTCGCGCGCGATGGACGTGGTGCTCGCGACCTCGAACCGGCTCACGGCCTGAAGCTGATCCATGAAGTCCAGTGGCTCGATCACGCCGTCGTCACTCAGGTGGAAACCCGTGTCGACGACACTCTTGACTTCGCGGACGTTGCCAGGCCAGTCGTGTCGCTTCAGGAGCGCACACGAATCGGCCGACATGCGCTTGGCGTGGCCCGACTTCTTGATCAGCTGGTCGAGATAGTGGCGGACGATGAGCGCCCAATCGTCGCCGCGCTCGCGAACGGGGGGAACCACGACGTGGAGGCAGTTCAACCGATAGTAGAGATCCGATCGGAACGAACCCTCCTGCACCATCTGCAGAAGATTCCTGCTCGTGGCCGCGACGACGCGCACGTGCACACGAGTCGCCTTCGTGCTGCCAACCGGAACGATCTCGCTCTCTCCCAACACTCTCAGCAGCATTGCCTGCGCGGCGAGCGAGAGCTCGCCTACCTCATCCAGGAAGATGACGCCGTTGTCGGCTTCCTCGAACATGCCGCGATGATCGGCGATCGCGCCCGTGAACGATCCTCGCCGGTGGCCAAACAACTCACTGGCGATGAGCTGGCCGTCGTGATACTGCGCGCAGTTGATGCTGAGGAGTGGTCCGCTCCGATGTTCGCGCAGCAGATACAACGCGCGAGCGAACAGCTCTTTGCCGGTGCCGGTCTCTCCCGTGATGAGCACGGGACTGTCGGAGGCGGCGAACCGCGAGACTCGGTCGAGGGCCTTCATCAGGCCGAGGTCGGTGCCAACCAGGACGGTGGGCCGTAATCCGCCCCAGCGTTCCGCTGCGAGGCGCTCGATGCGCTGTGCCATGCTGGATCGTGGCACTTCCCCTGCGCCGACCTCGCTCATACAGCCTCATCTTGTAACAACGCAAACTCGCCGCGAAGTACTGGTAGAACAACTCGAGCATGCGCGTCGTCGCGTAATCACATGGATACTCGGCAGACCGCAATTTTGGAAGTGCGCGCGCGATCGACTTCGATGCGCATCGCAACATCGCATGCGGACGCGCACCGTCGCGCATGAGCACTCGCGCCGATCACGCGCGTCAACGTGTTGCGCGCGAGTTCGCTCGCACGCGTCCTGCGTGATAAGCGGGCCGAAGCGGCACGCACCCGTACCGTTCGGTTGAGAGCTTTCACTCGTCACCAGGGCGACGATGGCGCACCGAGTCGCACCGCCGACGCGTGAGATCCCGGCACGTGCTTGGCAGGTACTACTGATCGGCGGAACGTCGGGCGTCGGCAAGACGAGCATCGCGCGCGAGGTGGCTCGAGCCTTCGATGTCACGCTCGCTCAGTCCGACGCGTTCCGGTTGATGCTCGAACGAGCCACGACGAGCGAGACGCACCCGGCACTACATCGCTATCTCGAGCGTGCGGACGCCTCGCCTGACGCGGCCGAGCTGTGTGCGTGGTGGATCGACGTCGCGGGTGAGGTATCGCACGCGCTCGAGATCGTCGTGGCCTTTCACGCCACCACGGGCGCTCCCACGGTGATCGAGGGCGACACGCTGCTGCCCGCGCTGGGCGCGCAGCGCGTGATGGCGGGAGTGCCCACCTTCAACGGCGTCCGATCGGTCATTCTCCACGAGCCAGACGAATCCCGCCTGGCGGCGCGACTCGCGAACCGCTTTCGCGGACATCAGCAGCTCACGTCCGAGGCGCGCCAGCGCGAGCTGGAGCGCAACATGTCGTACGGGCGCTGGCTCGTCGAGCAGGCGAGCATCCACGACTGCCCCGTGGTGGTGCCGAGCGACGGTGCGCACGGTGTCGCGGAGACGGCGGCCCGCATCGTCGCCCTGTTCAGCGCCTAGCATCCGCCGCTCGTCGTGGCGAGGCGCGTCGCGGCGAACCGCGAGAGAAGTCCGACGACCAGCGCGTCCCAGTGCAGCGCGACAGGAGTCTCCGGCGCGACGCGCCCGGGTGCGGTGATCTCTCGCTCGGCCGCGGCCAGCCCGGTTGCGATGTCCTCCACGCCGCCGGAGTCGAGGACCGTGTGCGCCGCGTAGTCCGCGAGGTACTCGTCCATGCCACCGGTTCGCGTGCAGAGCAGATGCCGTTGAAAGGTGAGCCCGAGACAAAGCACGCCACTTCCCGAGCTCTCGAGGTACGGCAGCGGCACGACATCGCTCGCCTCGAACAGCGCGG
The DNA here is from genome assembly GCA_039933415.1 of bacterium. Classification (GTDB taxonomy): domain Bacteria; phylum Gemmatimonadota; class Gemmatimonadetes; order Gemmatimonadales; family Gemmatimonadaceae; genus AG11. The sequence continues at coordinate 35,982 of JBDTOD010000022.1, read as the reverse complement.
CGGTCTGCGCGACGCCGAACGGGCCGGGAAGCAGGCGCACCCGGTCCGCGACACCGAGCCGGTCCACGAGCCGTCGGGTGCGGCCAAGTCGATCGCCGCGCACGAGGTCGTCGTATCCCCACTCCCATCCCGCGACGGCCGCCACGACATTTCGGCACCGGTCGTCACGCAACGCTTCGAGCATCTCCTCGACGTTCTTGTAGGGGCGAACGCCGCCGAACACCAGCGCGAGCACGACGTCGTCCGCAACGCCGAGCCTGGCGCGCACGCGGTCGCGGGCAGCGGGAAGGCGCGGATACAGTGTGTACGTCCCGTGGCGCGACTCGACGATGCGCTCGGCCACCTCAGGAAACATCGCGGCGAGCGCGACTGCCGCCTGCTCGCTGTGGACGACGAGCAGTTCGCTCGCCAGGTAGACACGGCGATGCCGAGCGACGTCGTCGCTCGTTCGCTCGTGGGGCAGCACGTTGTGCACCGTGTGCACGACATGCGCGCCCTGCGCGGTGCATCGCTCGCGCAGACCCTCGTCGTACGAGCCGAGCGCGGGCCACTGCGTCCAGACGGTGTCGTAGCCGACGGCGCACAGATGGGCCGTCAGGGCATCGCTCGAGCACGGCAGCGGCGAAGGCGGTGCCGAGGCGGCTCCAACGTTCGGCGTGGCGGGCGGCGGCGCGCGTTCGAGCGGCATCGCATCCCATCGACGTCGCTCGAGCACGTCGAAGTAGTCATCGAGCGCGTTGGCGGTCGGGGGCGGCACCGGCTCGCCCGGTGTCGTCGCGAGCGCCGACGCGCCATGCAGCCGCGCGATTGCCTCCTGATCGAGCGTGGGTCCGCCGAAGAGCGGGATGAGGGTATAGCTCCGCGGCAGCCGCTCGGCGAACGGCCTCACGACGGAGAACACATCCACGATCGCACCCGCGCGACTCAGCGCCTCCGCGAGCTCGTGCGTGTAGCCACCGATGCCGGCGTCGCCTACCGGATCCAGGAGAGCGATCCTCATCACGCGGCGTGACGTTCGCACGTGTACGCGCGCGTGACGACGTGGCCTGCCCACAGGAGTGCGCGGCGGAAACCCACGACGGCGCCAACGGTGAGCGCTTCCGATGACCACGTCCAGCGGAAGAACAACGACGGCGCGCGCATGGGGACAGTGGTGGGAGTGAACCGTGAGGCCGCAGCCCGGATGAACGGCGCGCATCCGCGTGCACGCGTGGCAAGATTCGCGCGCGATGACATAGGTGATGTTCGCGTGCGTGGACACATCGAGTCGCATCGAGCGCGACGTCGTGGACGTGACGACGCGCGCGACGTCGAACGTTCGACGCTCAGCTCTACGCGGTAGAGCCGAGCCTCTGTCGCGGCGCGATGGACGCGCGCTCACAATACACACCAACTCGCGTGACTGCATGACGTTGCGTGCCAACACCGCACTCGGCACATGCATTGCCTTGCCTTGCGTCCGTGAGACAACTCCTCGCGGCGCTCGTGCTCACAGCTCGTCCCGCTGGTTCACATTCCTTACCAGGTAACCGACCATGGCCACGCAGCGCGCAAAAGAATTCTTCAAGCTCGTCAACCACGACATCGTGCTCCGTCAGCAGTTGGAGAACGCGCCGACGCCGGAAGCGCGGCGCAAGGTGATCGATGCCGCCGGCTACGCTGACGTCACGAAGGAAGATCTGCAGGCGACGCTCACCGAACAGAGCAACCTGTCCCCGTCGCAGGTCGCCGCGGTCGGCGAGCTGTCCGACTCCGAGCTCGAGGCGGTGGCCGGCGGTGCGACGACGGCATGGCTGACGGCGGTCATCATGGCCATCGTCGCCTGAGGACGGTCGTCCGCTCCTGACGTCTGGCTTTCCCGCCGAGCGCGCGATTCCCGCGCGCTCGGCGGTACCATCCTTCTGACAGTGAATCGCGATGCTCGCACTCGGACCCGACGGGCCCCTCACCGGGGTGCCGCCGATCGTCGTTAGAGGCCAGTCGCTTCGAGCCGCGAAGCAGTTCGTCGCGGGGACGCATCGCTGCATGTCGCCCGAGGAAACCTTCGAGCGCATCCGCCCGCACTTCCGACGCGCCGGCATCACCAGGCTCGCCGACGTCACCGGCCTCGATCGCGTTGGCGTGACGACGGTGACGGCGGTCCGCCCGAACGGACGAACGCTCTCGAGCTCGGCCGGCAAAGGCTTCACGCGCATGGCGGCACTCGTGTCGGCGGCGATGGAATCGCTCGAGGTGCATCACGCCGAGTATCCCACGCACCCGTACACGATCGCGACCCTCGAGGAACTGCGCGCCACGTCGCCAGTGATCGCGGAGCAGCATATCCCGCTGAGCCGGTACTCGCTCTTCAAGCCGGACAGGCCAGACACCTGGGTGCGCGGATGGGACCTCCTCCAGGAGTGCGAGACCTACCTGCCATATGCCTGTGCGATGCTGGTGCGCGCTCCGCAGCAGCGGCCGTCCAACGAGATGTCGATGCCCATCACGTCCAACGGCCTCGCCGGCGGTAATCACATTCTCGAAGCGATGTGCGCCGCGCTCTACGAAGTGATCGAGCGCGACGCGGTCACATGCCACACCCACGCGGAGATCATTGGCGGCGAGCGGCCTCCGATGGTGGATCTCGCGGCGCTGGAGTGGCCGCTGGTGCGCGAGCTGTTGGGTAAGTTCGACGCCGCGGGGCTGCGCGTCGTGGTCCGCGACTGTACCACGGATACGGAGGTGCCGGTCTACGCGGCTACCCTGTTCGACGAGCGCACGCGCGGCTTCGGCGTGTTCGCCGGATGGGGCGCGCATCTCGATCCGGAGATCGCGCTCATCCGTGCGCTGACCGAGGCCGCGCAATCGCGCGTGATCTACATCTCGGGCTCGCGCGATGACACGTTCCGCCTCGACGAGCGCCAGGTGCGCTACGAGGACAGCGCGAAGGAGGTTGGCCGGCTCACGACACCCGGGCGTGCCAGCGCACCGCACCGTACCTCGGACGCCGGCGCGAGCTTCGAGGAGGATCTCGCCACGTTGCTCGCCAAGGTACGCCACGCCGGCGCGCGGCAGGTGCTGTTCGTCGATCTCACGCTGGACGAGTTCCAGATCCCGGTCGCACGAATCGTCGTGCCGGGCTTCGAAGGCTTCGTCGGTCACGACTACGTCCACGGCGAGCGCGCCCTGGCGCACATCGCGCGCGCGCGCCTCAGGGAGACCACCCGTCAATGAAAACCGTCGTCTTCGCGGGCCCATCCATTCCGGTGCGCGACGCGCGCACCGTCCTCGATGCGATCTACCTGCCCCCCGTGAAGCAGGGCGATCTGGTGTCGGCGATCAGCACGCACGATCCGGACGTCATCGGCATCCTGGATGGTGAGTTCTGCCAGACGCTGTCGGTCTGGCACAAGGAGATTCTGTACGCGCTCAGCCGCGGCATCCACGTGTACGGCGCCAGCAGCATGGGCGCGCTTCGGGCGGCGGAGACGGACATGTACGGCACGGTCGGCGTCGGCGAGATCTACCGCATGTACGCCGACGGGACATTGACCGACGACGACGAGGTCGCGCTCACGCATGGCGCGGCCGAGAGCGACTATCGCCCGGTGTCCGATCCGCTCGTCAATATTCGCATCACGCTGGCGAAGGCCGTCGACTCAAACGTGATCGACGAGGCGCTCGCCGCCCGGCTCGTTGCCCTCGAGAAGGCGGTGTTCTTTCCCGAGCGCTCGTACCATCACATGTTCGAGGCCGCGGCGGTGGCGGGTGAAGACAGCCTGGTGATGGAGCGGCTCCGCGCATTCGTGCGCTCGTCGCGCGTCGACCAGAAACGCCTCGACGCCGTCGCGATGCTCACGATGATCGCACAGCTTCCGGCCGACCTGCCCCCGCACGTGCCGTCGTTCGCGTTCGAGTGGACGGGCAACTTCGGCGCCCTGTACGAGCAGGACAGAAAGGTGCCCGTCGACGGAACGACGACGGAGCTTCCACTGGCCGCGATCGCCATGCACGCCGCGCTCCACGCGCCGGATTTCAATGAGCTGAACGGACACGCCCTTGACCGCGCGCTGGTGCAGGTGCTCGCGGAAGTGCTCGGCGTGGATGGCACGGCGGAGGAGACGGCGGCGGAACAACGGCGGTTCTGCGTGGAACGCAATCTCGATTCCGAGGCGGCACTGCTCGACTGGCGCCAGCGGAATCATCTGTCGGCCAGCGAGATGGATACGCTCTTCACGCAGATGGGCCGTCGCCGCGCGCTGCACCGCTGGCTCACGCGCCGACGTTCGTACGTGGGCACCACGCGGTTCATCCTCAACGAGCTGCGTCTGCGCGGCGACTACGAGGAGTGGGTGCGACGCGCCGACGCACACGAGCGCCTGCTCGGAGACGGCTCGATCGACGACGCGCTCGGAATGACCGCCGAGGAGGTCGAGGACAACCGGCTCTCGGACCTCCAGCTCGCCATCGATCACATGCGCGCGACCGAATGCCGGATGCCGATCGCGCTCGGCAAGTGGGCCGAGGAGGCGGGCATTCTCGGCGCACGGCGCCTTCGCGTGGACCTGCTGCGGGCGCGAGCCGCGCGCCGACGTGCGGCCCGCCTGTTCGCCCTCGAGGACGTCGGCTCGGCATGAGCGTCCGGAGCCGCCTGCGCGTCCTGCGCATTCGCCGCCCACCCAACCTCCTGACCGCGCAGGCGTACGAGGCGCTGTTCGACCGTCAGCTCGGATCGCTGTTCGATGTCTCGATCGCGTCACTCGAGGAGTGGTGCAACGCCGTGCTCGGCCCCGTCGCTCAACCGCATGACCTCGCCGACGCGGCAGTCCGCTTCGCGAAGCACACAGCAGGGTGCGACTTCTTCTGCCCGAGCTACGAGTGCATCCCGCTCGCTCCGTTGCTGCTCGCCATTCGCAACCGGGCGCGCTCCTCCACGCGGCTCCTCCTCATCGCCCACGCCGCCGGCGCGTACGTCTTCGAATGGGCGCTGATGCATCCACTCCTCGCGGAGGGCGACGTCATCATCGCGCCGAGCGAGAGCGCGCGACGCACGATCGTCGTGCTGTGTCCCGCGATCGAGCCGTTCGTCCGCACCATCCCTCACCCGATGGCTCCACTCGCTCGCGCCCCGCGCGCGTCATCGACGCGCGCGGTCGTGAGCCTCGGCCGCGTGCACGCCGAAAAGCTCATTCATCGGCAGGTCGAGGCAATGGCCATTCTGCGAGCGCGCGGATTGCGCGACGTGCGCATGCGCATCGGGGGAGCACTGGATGACGGCGGATGGACAGGCCCGCATCCGTACACGCTGGCGCTGCGCGAAAAGGTGCGGCGCCTTCGCCTCGACGATCGCGTCGAGCTCTCGGGTCCGATTCGCGGGGACGACGCGAAGAGCGTCTTCCTGTCCGGGGCGGATGCGGTGATCAACCTGTCGATCACGCTCGAAGAGTCATTCCCGAAGACGCCCGTCGAGGCGCTGGGGATCGGCGTACCAGTCGTGGGTACCGATTGGAACGGCCTGCGCGATACGGTCGGACCCTGCGGCCTGCTCGTGCCGGTGCGTGCGACGACGGGCGTGGTGAGCGGTGTGGACGTCGACGCGGACGACGTCGCCGACGCCATCGAGTCGCTGCTCGCGTCTCCACCGGATCAGGCGCAATGCGTCGCGTGGGCCAGCCAGTTCGCTCCCGAGGTGATTCTGCCGCGCTATCGAGCGGCGCTCGAGGACGCGAGAGAGCGCGCACGAGGGCCGGCGGCTGTGCCCGAGTGGCCCGAAGCGACCCTCAGCGCGACGCCCGCGGCCGGTCTCCTCTCCGACGCGGCGCCTCTGAACGTCTTCTCATGGCGCGAGCTGTTCGAGCTGCACCTGCCCTGGTGCGCCGACGTGCGCCGCGGCTGGGCGGCTCCGCTCGCCGACGGCACTCCGCATATCGTCACGCACGGCGAGCGAGTACGCGGCGTGCTGCTCAAGGCCGTGAACCCGGCGCTGCAGCTGGTCTTCGCAAAGCTGGAGCCGCGCGACGTGGCGCCGCAGCGCGCAGGATCACCCGTGCTCGTCGTCGCACGCGACGGCGCGCCGAGCGTTCCCGACAGGCTGGCGCAATCGGCCATGTCGCCCGGGCCACTTCCGGGTCGAGTGGCTTGTCTGATGGAGTTGATCTCGCTCGGAGCGCTGACCGAGGCGGCGTGCGCGCTCGACACGCTCGCCGCGGATGGCCTCACGTCTTCGGCGCTCTCGTACTGGCGCGCCGAACTGTCGTCGGCGCGGGGAGAAAGCGCGGATGCGCTCGCGTGTTCGCTGGCCGGTGCGGGGATGCAGACACTCGGTGAGTCCGATTGGCCGATCGTGCGTCAGGTTGCGCGTACGGCGCGGCGAGCGGGCTCGCCAGGCGCAGCGTTGCCCGCGCTGCTGGCGTGGCTGGAGCGGTTTCCCGACGCGCAGGAGTCGGGGCCCGTCTGGTTGGAGGCGTGCGTGAACAGCCTCCGTGCCGGGGACCAGCCCGCGGTGCTCGCCGAGCGGTATCTCGCTCGCGCGAGCGCGCTGCTCGGCGACGTTCCAGCCATACAGAAGTGCGAGCACATGGTCGCGCTGGCCCGGCGCGCGGAGGCGCTCGTCGCATAGCCGTGCGCGCGGCCTCGGCGCGAGGCCGGGCCGTGTCATGGCGCTTCAGAGGATGGTCAGGTGCGCAATTTTGCGATATGTGGCCGGTCGATCCCGGCGTACTACCCGGACAATCGGTCACTCGAGGCGGTGTCGATCGACGGTGTGCGCATGCTCTGCGGCGTCATCGAGACGGCAGACCGCGCCTTCGATACCGCGCTGCCGGCGCGCGCGCACGATGTGCTCGTACGCGTGCGCCGGTTCTCCTGCAACTATCGCGACAAGAGCTTCGTGATGCGCGCGGCGACGCGCATGCCGGACGACCGCTTCTACGTGATCGGGTCCGAGTTCGTCGGCGAGGTGGCGGCGGTCGGACCGGCCGTGACGCGCGTGCAGCGCGGCGACCGCGTGATGGGAGACAACACCCTTCCGTTCGTTGGGCCCGGCCACGTCGGGGAAGGCCCGCATGGCGGCATCCCCACCAACAATGCGTCTGGCGAGTACCTCGTGCTGCACGAGGACAAGGTCATGGGCATCCCGTCCTCGATGCCCGACGATGTCGCCGCCGCGTTCAGCATCGGCGCGCAGACGGCGTTCAGCATGGTCGACAAGCTGGGGCTCGCGGGCGGCGAGCACGTGCTCGTCACCGCCGCGAGCTCCAACACGTCCCTCTTCGCGATCGAGGCGCTGCGCCAGCGCGACGTCGCCATCTACGCCACCACGACGTCGGAGCATCACGTGGCGCGGCTCCTGGCGCGCGGCGTGCGCGAGGTGTTCGTCGTCCCGTCGGCGACGCTCTTCTCGGAGCATGCTTCGCTCGTCGCCACCGCTCGGCGCGTCGGCGGCTTCGCTGGGGTGATCGATCCATTCCTGGATCTGCATCTGCACAAGGTGCTCGGACTCATGCGGACCGGCGGTCGGTACGTGAGCTGCGGCATGCACGACCAGCTTGCCCTCACGCCGCACGTGACGGATGCCCCGCCCGACTACCGCGCGGCGCTGGCGACGGCGATCGTCAAGAACATCTCGATCGTCGGCAGCTGCGTGGGACTGCGGCATCATCTCGCGCAGGCCGTCTCCGCCTACGACGCTGGCCGAATGGATGTCCCGATCGACTCGGTGTTCACGGGTGACCGCGCCGGGGCATTTCTCGAGCGCACCTTCACCACGCGCGACCGATTCGGCAAAGTCGTCTATGCGTACGAGTGAGCTGATCGCCGAACCCGCGGTGTCCGCATCGCGAGCCGTGCCGCCCCGCGCACCTCACCGACGGGCGCCACCGCGTCGCGCGCTGCTTCTTCGCGCGATCGCTCGCGCCGCGGCGCCGCACGAGCGCGCAATCATGCCGTGCTTCGTGCCGGCGACCCGGGACGATGCCGAGCAGCTCGTGGACGAGCGCGAGGCGGAGTGGATCCGATTGGCGACGAAGGGAGACCGCGAAGCATTTCTCGCGCTGCTCGCCACACGCGGCATGACCCTCGCCGCGGCCAGGCGCGGACTCGCGGACGTGGTCGTGACCGATGCGGGCGTGCTGCCCGAGTGGGCAATCGACGTGCTGACGCTCTTCTCCGAGCTACCGGGCCTCGCGCCCCACGACGGCGATGCTCCCGATGAGGCGATCGCGCCGTTCGTGCTCGGCGAGCTCGCGGACGCCGAGACACTCCGTATCCTCGCGGCCGAACCCGGAGCGCCATGGACCCTGCACCGGATCTTCGAGCCGCTCCTTCATCGTGGCCTGGCCCATCTCCGGGCGACGCGCGGCCGCGCCGCGTGCTCTCCCGTGGTGGAGCGGCAGCTGATCGCGTCGCTCGCGCAGCGCCTGAGCGGAGCGTGCTCCACGACGTTCTATCACACGATCACCGTCGACGACCTCGTCGTGGACCATCCGGGCAGCGTTGGGCAGACCGTGCACGCGTCACTGTTCGGAGACGCTGCGCCGGTGCTCGACCAATGGGTGCGGGTGTTCGAGATCTATCCCGTGCTCGCGCGGCTCCTGGCGGTGTCGTACCGCAACTGGTTCAGCGCCTCGGCCGAGCTCCTCTCGCGCCTCGACGCCGATCGGGATCGCGTGCAGGCCGCGTTCGCGCCCGGACCATTGGGAGAGTTGACGGCGTGCACGCTCGGCATCGGTGATCCGCACGACCATGGCCGCGCCGTGGCGCTGTTGACCTTCTCGTCGGGCACGAAGGCGGTGTACAAGCCCAAGGACCTCCACGTGGTCTCCGCCTACATGGGGCTCGTGCACGCGCTCAACGACGGCGGGCTCACGCCCGAGCTTCCCACACGCGCCGTCGTGCACGGCGACGGGTATGCGTGGGAGGAGTTCGTCTCGGAACGTCAGTGCGGCACGGCCGAGGAGGTCGCTCGCTTCTACGTGCAGATGGGAATGCACATCCGTCTGGTCCAGCTGCTCGACGGGACGGACTTCACCTGCGACAACCTGATCGCTGGTGGCGACGTTCCGGCGCTCGTGGATCTCGAGGCACTGTTGTCTCCGCGCATCCCGGTGCCGCGCGATGGATCCGACGCCGCGTGGGCGGCGACCGTGGACGCCTCCGAATCGCCGGTGCGCGGATGTCTCGTCACCGTGAAGATCCTCGGCGAGCGCGGCCGGCCGGCCGCCGAGCTTGGCGCGCTCGCGCCCGAGGCAGTCTGCGTCGCACCGTTCAAACAGCGTATGCTGCGCCGGACCGACGACGGGTTGACGCTGATGGACGTGTATCCGGAATTTCCGCCGTCGCGGGCGAGCCCGTGGTATGACGGCGCACGCGTGCGGTCGACCGAGCATTTTGCCGACGTCGTCGCCGGCTACGTCCAGATGGGCACGCATCTGCGGCGCGTCAGGCCGCTGCTGATGGACGACGCCGGCCCGCTCGACGCGATGCGCCGCGTGCAGGTGCGGTGTCTCTGCCGCGACACGCACATCTACGCGCGCATGTACCAGTCGAGCCTCACGCCAGCGCGACTGCGCGACGCGGTGGTGCGCGAGCTGTGCCTCGAGCGCATGTGGCAGGCGCGGTTTTCGGATCCGGCCGTCGTCGCGGCGGAGATCGACGCGCTTCGCGACCTCGACATCCCGATGTTCGCGTCATACCCCAGCTCCACCGCGCTGCTGAGCGGCGGCGATGTGCTCGTCGCATCGTTCTTCGAGGGCTGCGCCTCGGAACGCCTCGGCGTGCGTGTCGCCGCCCTCGCGTCTTCTACGCCCGAACATGATCGTGAGCTCATCGAGAGCGTGCTGTTCACGCTCTCGCCAACGACGCGCCGCGACGCCGGCGCGGGCACCGTGGCTGCAACCTCCGCGGCGGCGAAATCTGCAACGCCCGAGTGGACGACCATCGCCGAGCGCATCGGCGATGAGATCATCGCGGCGTCGGTCGGGCCTGCCGACGATCCGGCGTGGGTGGGAGCCAACTACCATCCGTGGAGCCGCTCCTGGACCTTCAGCGCGCTGAGCGATGATCTGTTCAGCGGAACGGCGGGGATCGGACTGGTGCTCGCCGAGCTGGCCGGCTGCACCGCGTCGGCGCGATTCGCCAACGCGGCGCGCGGTACGCTGCGTCCGCTGGCTCGCCGGCTGGCCCGCGTGCCGAAGCAATTCTTCGCCGATCCTGGCGCCACGCCGCCTGGTGCGATGTTCGGTTGGGGCGGATGGGTGTACGCGTGCGCGCGCGGCGCGACGGCGCTGTCGGACGATGGCCTCGGTGCGGCCGCGCGCACGTTATTCACCTATCTCGGCGTGGTGGGCGATCACCGCCTGAGCGATGTCCTCGCGGGAGTGGAGGCGTGGGATGCGGGCACCGGTGTCGCCGGCCTGCTGCTCGTGGCCCTCGCCATGGAGGGTCCCGCCGATCCGTTCCGTGCGCTCGTCGTCGCGACGTCGGGACGCCTGCTTGCGGCGCGGGACGCGGCCACCGCGCTGGACGACCCGCCGCTCTATCCTCCCGACGGTCTGCCGGGCGCGATCGTCGGGGTCACGTCGGGGCGGCGGCTCGCGCTCGCGCGATGGACCGGCGACGCGCGCAGCGTGACGCCGACGTGTGTTGCATGCGAGGGCAGCGAGCCCGGGTTGCGAACGACCGGCGATCTCCTCGCGTACCTCGCGTTCGCGCGCGACGCGCCGCATCGGCACGCGGCGGCACTCGGGCTCGTCGATGCGCGGCTGGCTCTTCCGGCGCGCGACGACGACGGTCTCGAATGGCTCGAGCGTGGCGAGCTGGCGCTCGCGGCGCATCGCCTCGGCCAGCACGATCGATATCTGAACATGGCGACGCATGCCGGCGAGCGGCTGTACGGTCTCAAGGCGAGCACCGGACGCTGGCTCCCCGAGCGGCTGCTCGCCGACTGCTACAACCCCTCGGCGTTCGTCGGGCTGGGGGCGATCGCGCACTTCTTTCTTCAGCTCGCGATGCCGGGGCGGCTCCGGTCGTACCACACCCTCGACTAGGAGACCCATGCACGCATCCGCGCGATGGCGCATCGAACCGGACGGTCTCCTGCCTGAGGCGCGCGACATTCGCCGCCTGTCGCTCGAGCAGTGGGGCGACCACAAGATCACCACGGTCATCGGGCGCCATGCCAGCATCCGGGTCGCGCTGGCGAGAGTCGCTCGCATCGCGGCAGCCGACGGGCCCACCATCCTCACGGGGGAAACGGGCACGGGGAAGGAGCTGTTCGCTCGCGCGCTCTATCTGCTCGGCCCTCGTCGCGGCAAGCCGTTCATCAGCGTGAACTGCGCGCAGTACCGCGACAGCCAGCTCATGGCGAGCGAGCTGTTCGGACACAAGCGCGGCAGCTTCACGGGTGCGGCCGGCGATCATCGCGGCGTGTTCGAGTCGGCGCACGGCGGCATCGTGTTTCTGGACGAGATCGCCGAGCTGTCGGCCGGCGCGCAGGCGATGCTGCTCCGCGTGCTCAGCGAATCCGAGATCGTTCCGGTCGGCGAGACGATGGCGCGTTCCGTCGACGTGCGGGTCGTCGCGGCGACGAGTCGCGATCTGCCGGCGATGGTCGCCGCCGGGCAGTTCCGGTCGGATCTGTACTTCAGGCTCCGGCACTTGAGCGTTCACATCCCCGCCGTGCGAGAGCGCGGCGAGGATTGGGAGCTCATCGCCGGCGACGAGCTGCAGCGGCTCGTCTCGGTCACGGGAGTGCGCAAGGCGCTCGCCGCCGATGCGATCGTTGTGATGGGCGACTACGACTGGCCGGGCAACGTGCGGGAGCTCAAGAGCGTCGTCCACTCGGGCTTTCACCTGGCGGACGGCGACCTGATCGAGGCGGCCCTCTTCGCGCGGGAGCTCGAGTATGAATCGCGCGCCGCGCAACTCCTGCGCGTGCCGATGAGCGACGTGACGCGAGATCCGCTGGCGCGGATGCTGGAGGACAAGGAGTCGTTCTGGGAGGCCGTACACCGGCCGTACCTGCGCCGAGCGCTCAGCCGCGCCGACGCGCGCGCAATCGTCGAGCAGGGATTGCTGCAGTCTCGCGGCAGCTATCGCCGGCTCCTGACGCTGTTCAACGTGGCCGACGGCGACTACGTGAAGTTCATGGATTTTCTGCGACATCAGCGCCTCAAACCCGATTGAGCGATGAGCTCCGCGGCAGCATGTCCGGTTGCGATCGGATTGGATCGCACGGTGATGCGAGTGGCGCGCGCACTGTCGCCGTCACTCGCCTCGGAGCCCACGCACGCCCGGCTCCTGGCCGTCGCGGCGCAGCTTCCAGCCGCGATGTCGAAGCGCCTCTATTTCGAGATGCCGCTCGCCACGGCGCGACCGCGCGTCGATCTCATCGTCGGCGTCGAACGCGCGTCTCATGCGTTGCTGGCCGAGTTCCACGCCGCCGCTGACGCCGTCCAGGAGAGTGCGGCGTGGGCGCGCGTGCGCGCGCTGGCGGCGCGATGGTGTCATCCGCACTCCGTGCTGCGCGACGCGAGCGACGTCGTCTGGCTGGAGTTCGACATCGATCCGGACCTTCCGCACCACGTCGGCTGCCCGCCGGGCGTCCTCGTCGATTTCACTGCGAGTGCCACGCAGGAGCGGGGGCCAGCTGCGCGGTTGGCGTTGGCGCTCGCGGCGCTCGACCCGCTGCTCGATCCGAGGGCGGCGCTCGACTCGGCGGGCGCGCTGCGGCGCTGCCTCGACGCGCTGCCCAGTGGTGCGGCTCCCGTCTCCGTCGGCGTGTTCCTCCCGCGAGACGGGTCCGTGATCCGGCTCTGCGTCGACGGAATTACCGGATCGCGACTCGACGAATATCTCCGCGCGATCGGATGGCCGGGCTCGCTCGTCGAGCTCGGCCGTCATCGACGCGCACTCGGGCCCGATGGCGATGACGAGGCGCCGTTGGCCGGCCTCGTCCACATCGACATCGCCACCACGGTGCTGCCGCGGCTCGGCATCGAGCATCGCTTCCGGCGTGGTGCGCAGCTGCGAGGTGTCGTCGCCGAGCGCGCGTTCCTCGACCGGCTCGTGGATGCCGGACTGTCCACGGCGGCCAAGCGAGAGGGCGTGCTCGAGTGGCCGGGATGCTCGGCCGCGTCGATGCCGCACGAGCTCTGGGACAGCGTGGTGCTGCGCCGATTGAATCACGTCAAGCTGACGTACGCCCAGGACTGCGAGCCGGAGGCCAAGGCGTATCTGTACGCCACGCACGTCGTGCGTGGGACGCGTCCGTCTACTGAATAGAGCGCTGCATCCGCAACTCGATTGACGAGCGGCGCGTCGGATGTGCTAACACATGACGCCGCACGGTGTTGTGCGGCGTCAACAACGGGCATGGCCGTTGCCTTTTGGGTCGGCGTATTCATTCGCCATTCACACCCAGGAGGCCTCGTGCCCGCATCTGGTCCCGCAGACCGAAAGTCCCTCGACGCAATCCTCGAGCGTGCCGCCGCCGACCCCGCATTCCGCCAGGAGCTGCTTGGCGACTGGCGCGGCGCGATCCAGCGGTCGTTCAACATCATCATCCCCACGTCGTTCACCATGCGCTTCATCGAGCGTGCGCCTGGTGTGGACGCGCTCATCGTGCTGCCGGATCTCCAGGCCGCGGACGGTGAGCTGTCTGCACACGAGCTCGAGAACGTCGCGGGCGGCGGCGGCGAGTTCGTCGCTGACAGTACCCGCTGGTAGTCGTCGATGAGGTCGTTGGATCGCATCGCCATCGTCGCCGCGGGCCTCGCGGCGTGCAGCGTCATCGGCGCGCCGCGCGCGGCGGGCGCACAGCGGCGCGCGCCGATCGAGTCCGGCCGACAGCTTGCCACGCACCCGCTCACGCTGGCGGACGTGGTGGAGCGCGCGCTGCGCGATGATCCGAATCTTCACCTCGGCGAGCAGCTCGCTGACGGGGCGCTCGGCGCGGCGATCTCTTCGCACGCGCTGTACGACATGACCGTGCAGACGTCCGTGGCGCACAGCCGGCAGAACGGCCTGCAGCTCGGCGCGCCACCGCAGCCCGGTAGTCCCTCGCCGATCCGGACGGCACTCTCCAGCACGGTGATCTCCTCGGTGTCGGCCCAGAAGCGCCTGCCGTGGGGCGGGCTCACGATCGCGCCGCAGTTTTCCATCAGTGGCGCGGGCACGCCCGGCATCGTGGCCCAGAGCCGTGCGACCACCGCGCTCGGTGTGACCGTTCCGTTGGGCCGCGATCGCGGTGGCGCGCTCGCGAGCAGCTCCCAGGCGGCGGCGTATGCCGAGGCCGACGCAACCGTCGCCGACCTGCGGCAGGCGGCTTCGGCCAGCGCTCTGCAGGCGGTGTATTCCTACTGGGCCTTCATCGCCGCGCAGCAACGGCTCGCGGTGCTGAACGCCACGGAGGAGCGCGCGCGGCGCAACCTGTCGCAAGCGCGCGATCTCGTTGCCGCCGACGAGCGGCCGGCAGCGGATCTGGTGCAGCTTCGCGGCAGTGTCGCCAGCAGGATCGCCTCGCGCGTCTCCGCTGAGCAGTCGCTGCTGGACGCATGGCGCACGCTCGCCGCGCGCTTCGGCGCCGGGGACGTCGACATCACGGAGATCCCGCGCGGCGGGAGCGATTTTCCGGAGCTGCCGGACTCCGCATCGCTCCGGTCCGCACCCTCCGCGAGCGAGACGCGGGCGCTGATCGACGCCGCGCTCGGCCAGCGGTCCGACGTTGCCGCGACCACCACCCGCGTCCGCGAATCCGAGTACGTCGTCCGCGCGGCGAATCACCTCATGCGGCCCGTCGTCGACGTCGTCGCGCAGATCGGCTACAGCGGTCTCGATCAGGGCTCGGGGCTCAACCCGTACCTGAGCCCATTGTATCGCAACTGGTCGCCGCTCAACGCCACGATCCAGTTCGTCTACGAGTTCTCGGCCGTCAACTCCGACGCCTCGGGGCGCTACCGGCAGGCCACCGCCAACTTGGACGCACAGCGCATCTCGCGCGGCGTGCTCGAGCGGTCGATCACCACCGGCGTGGTCGTCGCGCTCTCCGACGTGCGGCACACCATCGCGTCAGCGCAGGCATCGCGGACGTCGACGCTCGCCGCGCAGCAATCGGTGGAGAACGAGCTGCACATGTTCCGACTCGGCTCGGCGACCGTGATCGACGTCGTCCTGTCCGAGGAGGGCCTGACGAGTGCGCTGCTTGCCGAGATCGCCGGTCGACAGAGCTACGCCGGAGCGCTCGCGCGCCTGCAGTTCGAGCTGGGCACTCTCGTGACGGGCGATCGCCAGGCGTTCGTCGGCAACATCGCGGCGCTCACACGGGCGCCTGCAATCATCGCGACACCCTGAGCCCACCGGCGAACACTCGTTCGCCGAGGCTCTCCTGGAGGACACTGGCATGGGAGTGCGACCGCTGTTCCGGAAAGTGGCGCTCGATCGGCTCTCGTCGCCCGAGCAGCTCGACCAGCTCACGCAGGTGACGAACAGCAAGGCCTGGCTCTCGCTCGGCGCCGTGGCGCTGGTGCTGCTCACCGGCATCGTGTGGAGCGTGGTCGGCAGTCTGCCCGAGCGCGTCAGCGGAATGGGCATGCTGCTCAAGAGCGGCGGGGTGCTCGAGATCGTCGCGCCGGGTGCCGGACGCATCGCCGACGTGTCGGTCGACGTCGGCGATACCGTGCGCGAAGGGCAGGTGATCGCGCGCGTCGAGCAGGCGGCGCTCGTGGACCAGCTGCGCCAGGCCAAGGCGGTTCTCGCGAGCGCGCGTGCACAGAACGACCAGGCGGCCACGTTCAATCATCGCGACTCGTTGCTGCAATCCCGCTTGCTCGCGGAGCTGCGCGTCTCGGCGCAGCAGTCGATCGCCTCGGACCAGCGCACGCTGGCGTGGCTCAAGGACAAGATCGCCGCGCAGGAGCAGCTCGTGAAGCAGGGGCTGCTGCTCAAGGCGACACTCGCCTCGAGCCGCCAGCAGTTCGATCAGACCGAGCAGAAGATCGCGCAGGCGCAGAGTGACCTCATCCAGTCCGAATCGCGGCTGCTCGGCGTGTTGAACCAGAAGCAGGATCAGCTTCGCGACGGCGAGGTGCAGGTCGCGGACGCGGAGCGCAAGGTCGAATCGGTCACGCGCGATCTCACCGAACAGTCCGAAGTCGTCTCTCCCTATTCGGGGCGCATCCTCGAGGTCATGTCGGACGCCGGCGCGATCGTCACGCGCGGCGAGCCACTACTCACTCTCGACATGTCTGGGCGTACGGTGAAGGGGCTGGAGGCGATCATCTACGTCTCGCCGGCGCACGGCAAGCAGATTCGTCGGGGGATGAAGATCCAGATCGCGCCGGCCACGGTGAAGCAGGAGGAGTTCGGCCTGATGCTGGGCCTGGTCACCTACGTGTCCGACTTCCCCGCCACACCGCGGGGCATGCGCCGCGTGCTGAAGAACGACCAGCTCATCACCAGTCTCGCCGGCAACACCGCACCGTACGAGGTGCACGCGGATCTGATCGTCGATCCCTCGACGGTGAGTCAGTTTCGTTGGTCGTCGTCCAAGGGTCCACCCCTCCACATCCAGAGCGGTACGCTCGCCACCGGCGACATCGAGATCGCCAGCCGGCGTCCCGTGTCGATGGTCCTGCCACTCCTCCGGGGGTGGACGGGTCTGTGAGACACACCGCGCGTGTCGCCCGTCGCCGCCGTCGCGCGGATCCGGGGACGATGAGCCATGACTGAGCTCAAGTCGCCGTCGCGGTGGAGGACGCGCTTCCTTCCGAAATTCGTGCCGATCCCCGAAGAGGATGGGAAGGCGCAACCCGTCCTCGTGCGTCGCGTGACGACGCCGACAGTGCTGCAGATGGAGGCGGTGGAGTGTGGAGCGGCCGCGCTGGCGATGGTGCTCGCCTACCACGGCCGGATCGTGCCGCTCGAGGAGCTTCGCGCGGCGTGCGGTGTGTCGCGCGACGGCAGCAAGGCGAGCAACATGATCAAGGCGGCGCGCACGTACGGCCTGGATGCAAAGGGCTACAAGCGCGAGCCCGACGAGCTCCGATCGATGCCGGTGCCGATGATCGTGCACTGGAACTTCAATCACTTCGTGGTGCTCGAGGGATTCAAGCAGGGACGCGCGTTCCTCAATGATCCCTCTCGCGGTCCGGGGTCGGTGCCGGTGGATGAGTTCGACCAGGCGTACACCGGGATCGCCCTCGTCTTCCGTCCCTCCGAGACGTTCACGCGCGGCGGAGAGTCTCCGAGCCTGCTCGGAGCGCTGCGACGACGCATGGCGGGCCTCGGCTCCGCCGTCACCTTCGCCGTGCTGGCGGGGCTCGCGCTCGTCATCCCCGGCCTCGTCACGCCGACCTTCAATCGCATCTTCGTCGACGACATCCTCGTCAAGGGAATGAGCGAGTGGGTCAAGCCGCTGCTGTTCGTGATGGCTGGTGCGGCGATCGTCAGCTCGGTGCTCACCTGGATCCAGCAGCGCCACCTGTTGCGCTTCGAGACCAAGCTGGCAATCGACACGTCCAGCCGATTCTTCTGGCACGTCATCCGCCTGCCGATCGACTTCTTCAGCCAGCGCTACGCCGGCGAGATCGCCAACCGTGTCGGCATCAACGACAAGGTGGCGAAGCTGCTTGCCGGCGACCTCGCGACCACGGCGCTGAACATCCTGGTCATCGCGTTCTACGGCGCGTTGATGATCCAGTACGACGTGTTGCTCACCGTCGTCGGTGTGGCCATGGCGTCACTGAACCTGGCGGCGCTCAGGTACGTGTCGCGCAAGCGCGTCGATCTCAATCGGCTGCTCTCGCAGGATCGGGGCAAGGCGATGGGCGTCGCCATGGGCGGACTGCAGACGATCGAGACGCTCAAGTCCACCGGCTCGGAGTCGGACTTCTTCGCGCGCTGGTCGGGTCATCAGGCGAAGGTGGTGAACGGCGATCAGCAGCTCCAGTTCCAGACGCAGCTGCTCTCCACGGTGCCGCCACTGCTCCTCACGATCAACACCGCGGTGATCCTCGGCCTCGGCGGCACGCGCGTGATCGACGGCGTGCTCACGATGGGAATGCTGATCGCATTCCAGACGCTGATGAACAGCTTCCTGACGCCCGTGAACCGGATGGTGAACCTCGGCGGCACGCTGCAGGAGGTGCGCGGCGACATGAACCGGCTCGACGACGTGCAGCAGGCCGCCATCGATCCGTACGCCGAGACCAGCAGCGTGACCACGGATGGTGGGCTGGCCGCGCCGGCGTCGGCGCTCCCCCCACTCGAGCCGGGTGCGAAGCTGAGCGGGTATCTCGAGCTGCGGAATGTCACGTTTGGCTACTGCCGCCTCGAGCCTCCGCTCGTCACGAACCTGAGCATCTCGTTGCGACCGGGCAGTCGCGTCGCGTTGGTGGGCGGTTCCGGCTCCGGCAAATCCACCATCGCGAAGCTCGCCTGCGGCCTCTATGAGCCCTGGGAGGGCGAGGTGCTCTTCGACGGCCGGCGGCGCGCCGACGTGCCGCGCGACGTCATGGCCCGCTCGTTCGCCGCCGTGGACCAGGACATCTTCCTGTTCGAGGGCACGCTTCGCGACAACCTCACGCTGTGGGACACGACGCTCACCGAGGAGAGCGTGGGCCGCGCCGCGTACGACGCCAGCATCTCCGACGACATCAACGCGCGCGCCGGCGGCTACGACGCCACCACCGAGGAGGGGGGCGGCAACTTCAGCGGTGGCCAGCGCCAACGGCTGGAGATCGCTCGCGCGCTCGTCACCGATCCGTCGCTCGTCGTGCTCGACGAAGCGACGAGCGCGCTGGATCCGGCCACGGAGCAGGCCATCGACGACAGCCTCCGTCGGCGAGGCTGCACCTGCCTGATCGTCGCGCATCGCCTCAGCACGATCCGCGATTGTGACGAGATCATCGTGTTGCATCGCGGTGTCGTCGTACAGCGCGGCACGCACGACGAGATGAAGTCGGTCTCCGGTCCGTACGCTGCGCTCATCGCGTCCGGGTGATCGCGTGACCTCTGCCCTGGAACGTGCGCTCACGACACCGTCCGCTGCGACGATCGCGCTCTTCACACCCTCGACCCACTCCGCGACCGCGGGAGACAAGCAGCCCTTCCTGCTCACCGGTGAGACGGCCTGGTATGTCCGCTCCGGCTACGTCGATCTGTTCGCCGTGCAGATGGTGGACGGCGAGCCAGTCGGGCGGCTGTCGCATCTCGCGCGGATCGCCGAGGGCGCGTGCTTCTTCGGACTCGGCGCGGCGGGCGACGCTCAGGCGTTTTCCGTCCGCGGCATCGCGTCCGGCAGCACGATGCTCGGTGAGGCGACGCGTCACGCGTTGACGGCGTATGCCACCACCGACGAGACGGTCGCGCAGCTCGCGGCGATGGTGGACGGCTGGATCGACGCACTGTATGCGGGCATCGCGCGCTCCGTCCCGCCGCAGCGCTGCGCCGAATGGGTCGCCGGCAACGAGATCACCTTCTCGACCGGCGCCAGCGCGCGGCCGCGCGCAGCGGTGCTCTGGGCCACCCACCTCGAAGGACACTCGCAGCTCTTCGGCCGGAGCAACCTGACGATGAACGGCGTGGGCGCCACGCCGCTCTCTCGTCACTGCTGGGTCGAGCGCGGTGAGGGCGATCCCGTCCGCATCACCACGAGCACCACCCCGGGCGTGATCCGGGCGGGCCAGGTCTGGGAAGGACTCGATCGTCTGCACGGGCTCGTCCTCGCCGACCTCGCGCAGTCGGCCGAGTGGTCGGCGGAGCTGGAGCGCACGCGCTCGGACCGCCGCAAGGTCGCGCGCCAACACGTGCTGGCCGACGCGTGCCTCAATCTCACCAGCGTCCTCGAGTCTCCGGAGACGCGCGCGTCGCGCCTACTGCCGGCAACTGCGCATCCGCGAAGCGACGACGCACCTGCGCTCCTCTTCGCCGCCGTCCGCGTCGTCGCGGCCGACGTCGGGCTCGTCGTCGCGGCGCCAGTCGAGAATGCCGGCGCGCCGGCGGCGCGTGATCCGCTCGCCTCCATCGCGCGCGCGTCGCACTTCCGCACGCGACGCGTCGCGTTGCGCGACGACTGGTGGCGTCGGGACAACGGCTCCGTCCTGGCCTATCGGGCCGGCGACTCACAGCCCGTCGCGCTGCTCTGGCGCGGCGGACGGCGCCGCGGCTACGACCTGTTCGATCCCGTGACCCGCACGACCGAGGCGGTCACGCCGGCCATCGCCGAATCGCTCGCGCCCGTCGCCGACATGTTCTACCGGCCCTTCCCGGACCGGCCCCTCACGGCGAAGGACGTCATCCTCTTCGGTGTCCGCGGCTGCAGCCGCGATCTCTGGATCGTGGGACTCGTCAGCCTCGGCGCGGCCCTCCTCGGGTTGCTGCCATCGATCGTCACGGGTGCCGTGTTCAACTCGATCATCCCGAGCGCCGCGCGGTCGCAGCTCGTGCAGATGACGGTCGTCCTGATCGTCTGCGCACTGTCCATCGCGATGTTCGACTTCACGCGCGCGATCGCCCTGCTCCGCATCGAGGGCAAGATGGGAAACGCCGTGCAGGCGGCCATGTGGGACCGGCTCCTGTCGCTTCCCACGTCGTTCTTCCGCCCCTTCACGGCGGGTGAGCTGGCCAGCCGTGCGATGGCGATCGACGGCATGCGCCAGATCGTCACCGGCACGACCGTCACGGCGCTGGTGGCCGGCGTCTTCTCGCTCAGCAATTTCCTCCTGCTGTTCCACTACAGCCAGTCGCTGGCGTGGTGGGCGACGCTGCTCATCAGCATCAGCCTCAGCGTCAGCATCCTGGGAAGCTGGCTGCAGCTCGGTACGCAGAAGGCGCAGATCCGGCTGCAGAGCAAGCTGTCGGGCACCGTGCTGCAGCTGCTCTCGAACGTCGGCAAGATTCGCGTCGCCAATGCCGAGATTCAGGCCTTCGCCGCGTGGGCCAACGGATTCGCGCGCCAACGCGGCCTGCAGTTCCGCTCGCGCATGATCAGCAACACGGTCGCGACCTTCAACGCCGCGTTCCCGATTGTCGCGAACATCGTCATCTACTGGTTCGCTCTCAAGCTCATCCAGGATCACGGCTCGCTGCGGACCGGCGACTTCCTCGCCTTCATGTCGGCGTTCCTGAGCTGCCTGCTCAATGCCATCATGGCGAGCACGGCGCTCCTGACGAGCTTCAACGTGGTGCCGCTGTACGACCAGGCGCGGCCGATACTCATGGCGCTTCCCGAGGTCGTCGACGGGAAGCGCGATCCCGGCGCCCTCACCGGCGCGATCGAGATCGCCCACGCCAGCTTTCGCTACACACCCGACGGGCCTCAGGTGCTCCGGGATCTCAGCATCCTCATCCAGCCTGGCGAGTTCGTCGCGTTCGTCGGCCCCTCGGGCTCTGGCAAGTCGACGGTGCTGCGCGCGCTGCTCGGCTTCGAGACGCTCGAAGCAGGCGTCGTCTATTTCGATCGACAGGATCTGGCGGGCCTCGACATTCAGGCGGTGCGCCGGCAGATGGGCGTGGTTCTCCAGAACGGCCGGCTCATGGCGGGCGACATCTTCACGAACATCATCGGCTCGTCGCTCGCCACTCGCGACGATGCATGGGAGGCCGCGCGCATGGCGGGGTTCGAGGAGGACGTGCGCGCGATGCCCATGGGCATGAGCACGGTGCTGAGCGAGGGGGCGGGAACGCTTTCCGGCGGGCAGCGCCAGCGCCTCATGATCGCGCGCGCCATCGTGCATCGGCCGCGCATCCTGCTGTTCGACGAGGCGACGAGCGCGCTGGACAACCACACGCAGGCCATCGTCAGCGCGAGCCTCGAACAGTTGCAGGCGACGCGCGTCGTCGTGGCGCATCGACTCAGCACCATCATCAAGGCGGATCGCATCTTCGTCATCGACAAGGGACAGGTCGCCGAGACGGGGAACTACGACGAGCTGATGCTCGCCAACGGGATCTTTGCCGGGCTCGCGCGCCGGCAGCTCGCATGACCCTGCGCGAGAGTCCCGTCCACACGCATGCGCGCCGTCTCGTCACTGGCCAAGTCCGTCATCTCGCGAGGATCTCATGAAGACGTGCATCGCAGGCCGGTCGGCCTCGTTGTTCCTGCTCGGCGCGATGGCGACCTCGCTGCTCGGCGGCTGCTCGAAGGATCACGCGGCGAACGCGGCGGAGCGAGCCAGCGATGTCGTCATCGGCGTCGCGTGGCCGTGGGCCGCGCATCCGGAGATCAAATTCGGCGAGGGGCTGCAGATGGCCGTCGACGAGGTCAACGCATCGGGCGGCGTCGGAGGCCATCCGCTCCGGCTCCGACGCGAAGACGATCGCGCGTCGGTTGATTCGGGACGCATGGTGGCCCAGCGGCTCAGCACCGACCCGGCGGTCGTCGCCGTCATCGGCCACTTGCAGTCGTACGTCACGATCCCCGCCGCGGCGATCTACGACGCCAACGGCGTCGTGCTGCTCGCGCCGACAGCCACGGATCCGGAGCTCACGGGACACGGGTACAAGCGCGTCTTTCGCACCACGTTCACCAGCCCGACAGTCGGTCGCCAGATGGCGGCGTACGCTGGGGCACGAGGCTTCCAGCGCGTGGCGATCTACTACGTTCGCGACGACTATGGCCGCGGCGTCTCCAATGCATTCGAGGAGTGGGCCACCGACGCGGGCATCACCGTGGTCGCGCGGCAGTCCTACGATCCGGAAGGGAGCGCTACGGAGGCCGCGTTCACCTCCACCTTCGCCAAGTGGAAGAGTCTCGAGGTCGACGCGATCTTCGTGGCCGGCGAGGTCCCGCTCGCCGGGAGCCTGATCGCCAAGGCGCGCGAGGCGGGGCTCACGCTCCCCATCATCGGCGTGGACGCCATGGGTTCCAGCGCCCTGATGAGCGTTGGAGGCGCCGCGGTGGAAGGCACCGTCGTGCCGACTGTGTTCCATCCGTCGGAGGCGCGCCCTGAGGTGCAGCGCTTCGTCACGGCCTTCACGGCGAAGTTCCACGTTCCACCCGACGCGGGCTCCGCGCTCGGATACGACTCGGTGTGGCTCCTCGCCCGCGCCATCCGTGCCGCGGGCTCGACCAAGCCGGACGCCGTCGCACTCGCACTGCACGCGACGCACGACTGGAAGGGAGTGACCGGGAGCTTCGCCTTCACGCCGAACGGCGATCTCACGGATCGTCCGCTCGTCAAGATGGTGGTGCGTAAAGGCAAGTTCGAATACCTGCCCGACTCGGTGCCGTCCCTCGCGACAGTGGCCCGGAAATGACCGCGACCGCCTCGCCTGCTGCCATGACGTCGCCTGCGTTCCGTGCCGCACACGCGCTCCCCTCGCACGACCACGCGTTGCGCGGCGAGGCGCTCCGCACCTTCGGCGCGACGGAGGCCGTCGTGACGGAGCTGCTCGCCTACGGCGCCAGCGCCTTCGATGCGCAGGTGTTGCGCGATCCACCTGCGTTTCCGCTCGAGGACGAGCGCTTCGTCGCGGCGTGGTCGGGCTACCTGCTCGATGCGGGTCGCGAGGGTGTGTTCACCTCTCTGCGCCGTCGCCTGGTCCAGCTCAACTTCCCCGTCGCCTCGGGCACGAGCGAGCGCGATGACTATCGCGCCGCAACGCGCCGCGGCTACATGGACGACGCGTTGCGCGACGGGCTGCGCCTCGACGAGCCGGATGCGCTGGAGCTGCTGCTCCATCCCACGCCCGCCGGCCGCATTCCGGTCATCATCACCGCGTGCCGCGCCGACTTCGTGCGGCTCACGCAAGCCCTCACTCGGCGCAACGAACCGGAGCCGATTCCTTCGTCCATGGGCGCGTGCATCGTCGGAGGCTACAACAACTGGGCTCGCGTGCGCGAGCTGCGGGCGGAATGGGCGCGGCGTGCGCTGCCCGGCGACACCGTTGACGACGCGGCCTGGGCCGAGGAGTTGCGAGCCCTCACGCCTCGGAAGGAGCTGTACCAGGATCGGTTCATCCTGCTCGCGGCGGGGCCCTACAGCGCCACGTCGGCGGAGTCGATGCGCCTGGCGCCCGACGAGTGGCGACGACTGTCCGCGACGATCCGCCTCGAGCACGAGTGCACGCACTACTTCACGCGCCGCGTCTTCGGCTCGATGCGAAACACCCTCTTCGACGAGCTCTGCGCCGACTACGCCGGGATCGTCGCGGCCGCCGGACACTTTCGGTCCGATTGGTTTCTGCGATTCGTCGGGCTCGAACAAGCGGACGGCTACCGCGCCGGCGCGCGCATGGAGAACTATCGCGGCACGCCAGCCCTCTCGAGCGAAGCATTCGTCGTGCTGCAGAAAGTCGTTCGCGCCGCCGCGCTGCAGCTCGAGCGCTTCGATGATGTTCGCCGCGGGCGCGCGCCGCTGTCGATGACCGCGGCGATCATCGCGCTGGCGCGCGTCGGGCTGGAGCAGCTCGCGATGGTCGACGGTTCTCAGTTGCTCGATGCCGAGCTGACTCGCGTCGAAGCGGTGTCGAGCGAGGCCCAGTCGTGTCCGCGATAGGACGCGCGCTCCGCACCGAGGCGGAGCCCGCGCCAGACGCGATCTGGCAGTGGTTCGGGCGGCTGCGTGGCGGCCTTCACTATCAGCCGGGCGCCGGATCCGGTGATGTCGAGGCGGGCGACGCCGACCCCAACGGATGCGCCGCCAAGCTCGAGATGCTTCGCTCGTCCCGCTATCGCTTCAGCGACGCGCGGATGCTCTCGCTCGGATGCAACGCCGGATACTACGAACGGCATCTCATCGCCGAGGTGGACGGCGTGCGGCAGACCGGGGGGTCGCGTCGAGCGACGGCGCATCTCGTCGATACCGACGTCGCGGCGCTCACGCAGGCTCGAGAGGCGGTGCTCGCCGCCGGCGCCGCGCGCGTGCGCGTGTTCGCCGGTCCGGGTGAGCGATGTCGCCTCGCGCCGTCGTACGACGTCGCCCTCTTCCTCAGCCTGTACCATCACTACGACCGACTTGGTGGCCGCACGCGCGCCATCGGACGCCGGCTCCTCGCACGCGTCGGGCGGCGCGCGCAGACGATGTTCTTCGAGACCGGCCAGAACGACGACACCGTGCGCGGCGCCGACCGCTGGCGCGACACGCTCGAGATGGGGCGCTCGTCGCGCGCCACCGACTGGCTCGAGACGGCGGTGCCGGACATTGCCGGCTACGACGCGTGGCGCCGACTCGGCACCAACCCTCAGACGGGACGGGCGCTGTACGTCTACTGGCGCCAGCGTCGCACTCCTCGCGAACTGTTCCTGGCACCCACTGGTCATCACGAGGGACCGATCGTCGCGCCACTGCCGGTCGCTGGCGCGCGACTCGCGCCCGACGTCGAGCTGGTGCTCGCGACGCGCGAGCGGCGCCCGGTGCTCTGGGACTGCGCGTTCACGCGCCAGCCAGCTCGCGCGCGCGCCACCGCGCTCGGTCTCGCCACTCTGTTGCGCTCCATCGCCGCGGACGATCGCGACGACCACGCGCTGCTCGTGCACGATCCGTTCGCGCTGCGCTGGATTCCGCACGACGTGCCGGTGCAGGTCGATCTGGGCTCGGGCAGCCTCGCGAGCCAGCTCGGCGCGCTGGCCACGGCAGGTTGCTCCGGGGCGCGCGTCGTTCGCGCGTCGTCGCACGACGCGCAGCTCGGCGTGAGCGCGGCCGCGCATCACGTGCGACTCATTGGTTCGACCGTGCGGTGAATCATGAACCCGAAAGCCCGCTCCATCGTCGCGACCGTTCTGCTCGCGCTTTGCCTCGCGGCGCTCGTGTCGCGGCACGAGCTGCTCGCTCGCCATCCCGCCGGACTCGCGCTCCAGATCGCGGCCGTTCTTCTGATGATCTGGGCGCGATGGACGTTCGGGCGACGCAGCTTCCATGCGGCGGCCGATCCGACCCAGGGCGGACTCGTGACCGTGGGTCCGTACCGGTACTGGCGCCATCCGATCTACGCCGCCGTCCTCATCCTGCTCTGGGCGGGCGTCCTGTCGCAGCGCGCCGTGCCGACCGGTGTCGCACTGCTGCTCGCGCTGATGGCCACGGTCTTTTGCTTCGTACGCATCCAGGCCGAAGAGCTCCTGCTGCGCAGAACCTTTCCCGCCTACGACGCCTATGCCGCGCGCACGAAGCGCATCATCCCGTTCGTTGCATGATGATCGCGAGTCAGCTCACGAGGTCATGGACCAATCGTGAGCTGCTGCGTGGTCACGGTGGATGCAGCCAACGTCTTCTTGCCGTCCCAGTTCGTGTGCCAGTTCGCCGTAACGGTGAATGTGTGCTTGCCGGGAGAAGCCGTGATTGCCACCCACGCGGCTGGAGCTGCCGGGGGGATCACTCGGGTCACCGCGAGGCTGCTGTAGTCGTTCGTCACGACGACCTCGTCGGGGGGCACCACGTTGCCGTTGCTCGTAGTCGGCCAGATGGCCAGCGTCGTCGCTCCCGAGATCGAAGTTAAACGTATCCCGATCGCTGGCAGGATGGGCGTGGTCCACCGCGCCGTGTTCCAGCCCATGCCCCCGTTTGCATCGATCGCCTCGACGCGATACTCGTAGGTGTATCCGGCCGCGCCGCCCGTAGTGTCGAGAATCCCTCCGGAGTTGCCCGGCACGCGATAGTTCGCCGCCCCCTTGGCAACCACGACGTACGGCGGTGCCCCGCTGCAGTTGGAGCCCAACTGCATCCATGGCGTGAACGTGCCGTTGGGAAACTGCGTCCTCCGAGAGACTCTATACGCGACCGCTGTGGACACGAGTGGCCAGGTGAGTGCCCCTCCCTTCACCGTTCCCGGGAGCACGCTCACGCTCGCCGGCGCACTTCCGGAGGTGGGTGGGAGCGAGCACGCGCTCGTGAGCGTTGCCGATGTCGTCGGAAAGGCTGAACCGGCGGTCGACACGCCGCCCGCGAAGAAGGCGCCGATGGTCCAGCTCTGCGCACCCAACGGAACGTTCGTGAGCACCTGTCTGGTCGTGGTCACCTGCATTCCCGTATTGGGCAGACCAGCGCCGCCGATGAGATAGTAGGCGACGCTCGGAACGGCATTCCAGGTGAGCGTGACTTCAGACTCTCCCGTCTGCGTCGCCACGAACGTCGTCGGGTTCGATGGACCCGGCGTTCCATTTGCGCCTCGCAATCCGCCGAAGCTCCCCGGCCCAGCGATGGTGCCTCCCGTCGACTGCCCTCCCGGCAGAAGCGGTGGCGGCGCTGGAGGAACTGATTGTGCCGGCGGAACGATCTGCATCGGCGGGAAACAGTTGCCCGCGCCGTCAGCGATTCCTCCCGCGCACGGCGCGCCAACGGGCAGGTTCTGACAGCCGCCGTTCGCCGTGGCGACCGCGCCGCCGCCACAGGTCGTCGGCGAGGACTGCGGCGGCGGAACGATCTGATTCGGCGGCGGCTGAGTGCTCGGCTGCCCCGCCACGACGCACGCTCCGGCGCCGTTCGCGATACCTCCCGTCGCACACGGAGCTCCGACGGGCAACGGAGCACATCCCATTGCCGTGGCGCTCGAGCCAATGCCGCACACCGCCGGCGGCGCCGGCGCCACACAGGCGCCCGCCCCGTTTGCCACTCCGCCGGCACACGGTGCACCGACCGGCAGCGCGATGCAACCGTTGCCCGACGGCACGGCGCCACTGCCGCAGTTCGCCGCCGGTGGCGACCCGACGGGGGGCGCCGCCGGAGGTGACGTGCCCGGAGAGGAGCCGGGAGGCGGCCCTCCGGCGAGCGGTTGCCCGCCGCAGCCAACGGGGTCGAACGTCCCCACCGTCTTGATGACGGGCACCTGGATCGTCGCGCGGAACGCGACGCCCGGCACGCGGTCCTGCGCCGGCACGATCGAGGCCGGATACGTCGCCGTCACATTCACGACTGAACCCACCACGGCCGCCTGACACGCACACAGCGACCACGCATCCGCACCGTGGTACTCGCCCACCGCCGAGCCGGTGCTCGTGGTCATCCAGTCGAAATCCTGCATGGAGACTCGAACACCGCGCGGATTGCGCGGGATGTCGCGACCGCTCGCGTCCTTCATCACGAGGTACACCCTATTGCACGAGCCAGCGCGTACCACGCCGCTCTCCGGTCCGATCGCAACGGACCACGCGAGCGGTGTCGGCGCGAGGTTCGTGATGGTCGTGACCGGCCGCACCGGCTGCGCCTGAGCCGTTCCAAGGTGGGCGATGAGCATGACGGCGAGCCAGATGCATCGGCCGGCACTCCTGCCTTCGACGATCGGTGAATCGAGCACGAAATCCTGCATACGCTCCCGTTGCGAGTTGGTCATGCCTTCACTCTTTCAATGCGTCGCGCGAACGACTTCCTGGCGTTCCTGCGCCCGGCGTTTGACCGATCACCGTCGTATTCGGCGGCGGCGGGTAACCGGCCGGATTGCTCGTGCCGAGCGACTTGGAGACGGAGAAGGCGAAAGACTGCTGGATCGCGACGCCCGGTGATCGACGATGCGGAGCAAGCAACTTGGCGGGATACGTCGCCCTGATCGTCACCGGCATATCGATCGTCGCCCCCTGTCGTCGCTCACGGACAGCTCGCGTATCCGAGCGTCGTCGCGAGGAGTCCGGGCAGATAGATCGCGCCCGTGTTCTTCGTCCAGAATTCGCGATAGGCGATCTCGGAGTGCGGCATCGTGCGCGCGACGCAGACCGCGTTGTAGATCAGCGCCTTGTTCTGCAGGAAGTTCGTCCAGCTCGCGAAGTTCACGCTGCTCCGCGCCGCGAGATGACAACTGGCGCAATACGGCTTGACGATCGACTGGTAGAGCCCCGGCTGTGCCGACCAGGCAGCCGGCACGTAGTAGCTGCGCGACACGGTGCCCGGGTTGCCGACCGCGCCGTTGTACAGGCCGTTGATGTAGCTCGTGATCGGCGTGCCGGGCGCCGAGGTGGCGATCATCGCGTTGATCGTCCGGATCTTCTCCTCCTGAGCCGTTCTCGCCCCGAAGAACACCAGATCGTTCGGGTCGAGCGGGAGCAGCGACGCGCCGTCGACGAGCTTCGTGCCGGAGTTCCAGACTCCGCCATGGCACGCGAGGCACGAGTGCGGCACGGGCTTCGGCCCCTCGGTGTCGAGCGCGAGCGAGGTGAGTGCCTGCGGAGGCTGGGACCACGATCCGGTGCTGCCGTCCCACCAGTCGATCCACTTCGTGTCGAGGTCCCACTTCCCCACGGTGAGCGCGTAGAACCATGCGCCGGCCTTGCTCTTGATGATCACCGTGCCGCTGCGAGGCTGATCGCCCCACGGATTGAACACGATCGTATCGCCGGCTGGGTTGAGCACCGAGACGCCCTGCGCCGCGGCGGCGCTCGTGATGACCGCCGGCACCGCGAATCCCGTTTGGCCGGGCGCCGGGCCATGGCTCGTCGCGTAGCAGATCGTCACCAGGCCGTGCACCGACGACGTGTCCATTTTCTGCGAGCATCCCGTGCGTCTCCCGAAGCCCAGATCGTTCACGTTGCCATAGACAGCCTCCTTCAGCTGCTGCCCGATGTTGGGGTCGCCCCAGAAGACCCTCCCGAGGCAGGCCTTTCCCCCCCAGCTCGGGCAGGGCACGGCGTAGTGCGCGGAGGCCAGCGCCGCGCTGCCGACTCCGTTGTTCTTGGACAGCCACGCCTGGCCGCGCGGCGGCATTCGGCGCACCATCGCGGTGGCGATGCTCGGTGTCGAATAGTCGGCGAAGTTCAGCGGGTAGAGCGTCGTGAGCTTCCACGAGAGCGCGCCGTTCGGCAGCAGGCTCGCTGTTGCCGTCGTCGTCGTGTAGTGGAGACCCGTGCTCGGGAATCCCGGCCCGTCCACGCGGTATCGCGCCGCGCCCGCCACGGGCTGCCACGTGAGCGTTACCGCCGACGGACCCGACAGCACGGCCGTGAATCCGCTCGGGTTGACCATCGGCGGCGACACGAACGCCACCGCGGGCGCCGAGCCCGTCATCCCGTTCGCGTGATGCGCGACCACCGTGTAGTTGTAGGTGATGCGCGGGTCGACGATCGTGTCGTCGAATGCGAATCCGGTGAACAGCGCCGGCGTCCGCTCCACGGAGAGCTGTCCGATCTGACCGCGCCACACGGCGTGCCGGACGGCGTTCGGCGCGCCGCTCCAGGTGAGATGCGCCACGATCGGCGTGCCGTTCACCACGACGTTCGTCGGCGGCGCACCCGTGAGTGCAACGTTGGACGGCGCTCCAGGCGGCAGCGAAGCCACCGGCGGACTCGTCGAGATGGGCGCACCCGGTTGGCCGCGCGACGGCGGCATCGTCTTTCCGCCACTGACGGGTGCGGACTGCGGTATGGCGGCGACCACCTGGGATCCAGCCGTCGCGCACGACGGCGGGTCGTTCGCGTTCATCGCGCGACCGATCGTGAACGGCGCCGTGAGTTGAAAGCTCACGCCGGGAACCCGCGCGTTCGTCGCGAGCGCGGCTGCCGGGTACGACGCCGTGATCGTCGCCACGCTGCCCACGCTGGCCGCCTGACACGCGCACACCGACCAGTTGTTGGTCCCGTTGGCCTGTCCAGCCACGGCGCCCGGATCGGCGCTCGCGACGGTCATGTCGAAGTCCGCGATCGAGACGCGATAGCCGAGCGGATTTCGCGGCGCGTCGCGTCCAGTGGAATCCTTGAGCACGAGCGCCACTGCGCCGCACGATCCGATCGGTTGTGGATTCATCGTCGCCGTCAGCGTCGCCGCCCAGGGCGACTGCGCCCTCGCCAGCGCCGGCGCGCACGTGATCATCGCTGCGCCGAGGATTCCGGCGACCTCGCGAAACGCGGACGCCGGAATCGCTCGGCCGTGCCTCACGGCTTCACGGCGCGCATGATCTTCGCCTTGGTCGAGCCCGTGCTCGCCCATTCCTTCATCATCGTCAGCTGCATGTTCTGCAGCTTCTGCATCGACGCCATGTCGCCAGCCTGCGCGGTCAGGGCCAGCTTCTGGATCTCGCCCTCGTGCTTCACCGTGAGCGCCGACCACGCATCGAGCCGCGCCTTTGCCGACGCATCACCAGCGCTGGCCGCCATCGCCACCTGCATCATCTCCTGCTGGAAGGCGACGAGCGCCTGCGCGTCGGCCTGGGTGTAGCCGGTGCCGGCCATCCCGAGCCCGCCAACGTTCGGCATCTTCCCCGTCACGCCCGCGCCGGCCTTGCCGACGCCGCGCGCCATGCCGGCCTGCATCATCTTCGCTTGCATTCCCTGCAGCGCCGCCGCGTTGGGCATCCCGGGAATCGCTCCGACGGCGTTCACGCCGGTCGCCGCGTTCATCGCCTTCTGCTTGGCGCCCGCCTTGGCGTTGCTGATCAGATTGGCGCCCATGCTCATCGGGTCCACCCCCATCTTCCTGGCGATCAGTCCCGTCGCGCCGATGCCGGTCGCCGCCAACGCCGCGTCCTTGGCGCTGATGCCCGTCTTCTCCTCGAGCTTGTTCGAGGCGCTCGCCGCGGCGCTCACGCCGCGCGCCAGCAACCCCCGTCCGATCTTCACCGAATCCGGGCTCACGCCCTTCGCGATCTGGGCGAGGCTGTCGGTCGCCCGCGTCGCGGAATCGGGCGCGCTCACCTTGTTCTTGAGCTTCTTCAGCATCCCGAACTGCGCCTGTGCCGGCCCGGCGCCGGCGGCCACGAGGAGCCCGGCCAGCGCCAGCGTTCGAGCCACGCCTCGGAGAGTGCAGAGTCCCCGAACAAAGCCGATTGCCGTGAAGCGGCTGATCCTGGTGCGCGACATCGCATCCCCCTCGTGTGGACCGGTCCCCGCTCAGCCACGAGCCCACGCATCCGCGCGCACTCGGCTGGCGATTCCGGCGAAGGCGCGTACCTTAGCGAACCGGGCGCAGGCGGTCGTCAACGCCTGCGTCAAACGCTTGTCGGAAACCGACATGCGCGCGACACGCTCCCCACTCCATCAGGCGGCACGCGACGATGCTGCACCTGTTTGCGCTCGGTGAGCTGCGGCTCCAGTCGGACGCGGGCGTCCTTCTCTCTCGTCGCCGAAAGCCGCTCGTGCTGCTCGTCTTCCTCGCGCGGCGCGCACCGCGCACGGCGTCGCGCGTCGAGCTGGCCTCGCTGCTCTGGGGAGAGCGGCCCGACGCCAAGGCGAGGCAGTCGCTCCGCCAGGCGCTCCTCGAGCTCAGTCACCTGGTCGGCGATCGCCTGCAGGTCACGAACGAGTCCGTCCGGCTGATCACCGACGACATCGACCTCGACGTCGCACGATTCGAGGACGACATCGAGTCGGGACGCGACCGCGAGGCGATCGCGCGGTGGACAGGCGGCTTCTGCGAGGGCGCCGAAGAGAGCGGGGAGTCGGCGTTCAGAGCGTGGGCCGACGCCGAGGACGCCGGCCTGCGACGACGGTTGACGGTCGCGTTCGAGCGCGTCCTCGATAGCGCGGCCCGTCAGGGCGACGACCGCGACGCGATCGCCGTCGCCAGGACCTGGACTTCGCTCGCGCCGCTCGACGAGCACGCCTGTCTCAACCTCGTCACCGCGCTCCGCCGCGCGGGCCGTCCGGTGGACGCGCTCGCCGTACACACGAGCTTCGTCACTCGGCTGCGCGAGACGCTCGACGCCGCGCCGTCGCGCACCTTCCTCCGGCTCGCCACCACGCTCGACGAATCGGCGCGCACTCCGCCTCCGCGGCCCGCCAGCCAGCGGCCCACGCCAGACTCCGCACCAGCGCCGGTTCACCGTTTTCTCGGACGTGCGGCGGCGTTCGCCGCGATCTCGGCTGCATTGAGCGACACGCGCGCCGGCACGGCGACCACGATGCTCGTCCGCGCCGAGCGTGGCATGGGCGCCACGCGATTGTTCCAC
The DNA here is from genome assembly GCA_039933415.1 of bacterium. Lineage (GTDB taxonomy): Bacteria > Gemmatimonadota > Gemmatimonadetes > Gemmatimonadales > Gemmatimonadaceae > AG11. The sequence continues at coordinate 3,207 of JBDTOD010000022.1, read as the reverse complement.
GAGCTGGTACGCTGGGCGCGAGACGCCGACGCGTCCACGCTCGTGCTGCAGGCGTCGCACACGCCTTCACGGGATCAGCCGCTCTCCTACGCCGGCGAAGTGCTGCACGCATTGCACGAATCACCCGCGCTCGGCGGCGTCGCACCCGAGTCGCTGGCGGCGCTCGCCGTCGTGGTGCCCGCGGTGCGCGACCGTTTCCCACACCTTCCGGCGGTCGCCGACCGCTCCCCCGCGCGTCTCGCCCTCGCCGTGCGCGACGCGCTCGACACCGTCGCCGAAGAGTCTCCGGTCATCGTCGTCATCGACCGCGCCGAGAATCGCGAAGATGCCGACAGCCGCGCGCTGCTGCTCGAGGCTGCGCGCGGGCTCACCGGCGCGGTGCTCGTGCTGGTCGTCACCGATCCGGCCGACCCCGAGCGCCACACCATCGAGCTCGTCCTCGATGGCGCCCGGTCGGTGCTCTCGATCGCGCTCGAGCCGCTCTCGGCGAGCGACGTCGCGGAGCTGCTCGCCACGGAAGGTGGGTTGGACCCGAACGATGCGCGCACGCTCGGCGCCGCGCTGTGCCGCGAGACGGGAGGCGTGCCCTTCCACGTCTGCGCATTCATCGACTCGATGCTCGAGGAGGATGCGCTCGCCACCGTGCACGCGCGCACCCGCTCGCTCGCGCTGCCGGATGTCACGACCCTTCCCGTGCCACCGGCGATCCGTGCGATGGTGCAGGCGCGCCGCGCCGCGGCCAGTGGCACCGCGCGGCGCGTGCTCGACGGCGTCGCCGTGTTCGGCCGTCCACTCTCGGCGAGCGACGTCGTGCCGCTCGTCGGGCTCACGCCGGTGGAGGTCGCCGAAGCGGTGGCGGAGCTCGTGCGCGTACGGCTGCTCGTGCGACAGAACGACGACCGATACGCGATCGCGCCTCACGTGGTGGAGCGTGCCGTGTACGATCTCGTGCCCGCGCTCAGGCGCGAGGCACTGCACGCGATCGCCGCCACGCTGGTGCCGCGCGACAAGCTCTGGCGTCCGCGCACTGGCGCACAGGAGTTGATCGCCCATCACGAGGGACGCTCGACGAGCGTGCGCCGCCGCGGGATCGGCACGCGCTGGCGCGTCGCCGCCGGCATTGCCGTGCTCGCGACGGTCGGCGGCGGCATCGCGATGCTCCGGCGTCCCGCGACGGCTCCGGCGCCCACCGCCACCGTCGCGATCTTTCCATTCGCCGTGAATGGCGATCAGAAGCTCGCCTATCTCCAGGCGGGCATGGTCGATGTGCTCAGCACGAGCCTCGACGGCGCGGCCGGGCTTCGCACGATCGATCCGCGCGCAGTGCTCGCTGCCGTGCCGCGCGCGCCAGATGCGCCGCCGATCGCGCTCGATGAGGCGCGCGAGGCGGCACGCAAGCTCGGTGCGCGCTACTTCGTGCTCGGCACCGTGCTTGGCGCCGGCCCTCGCCTCGAAGTGAGCGCGACGCTCTACTCCACGAACGACGTCGTCGCTCCGGTCGTGCGCGCCAGTGCGTCGGGTCTCTCCGACGGCCTGTTCGACATCGTCGATCGCGTCACCGCGCAGCTCGCGGTGGCGCACGGGGCGCCTTCCGGCGAGCGGCTCGCGCGTCTCGCCGCGGTGACGACGCCTTCGCTGGAAGCGCTCAAGGCATATCTCGAAGCGCAGAGCGCGTATCGTGCCAACGATCTTTACGCGGCGATCCCCGCCTACCAGCGCGCCGTCGCCGCCGACAGCACCTTCGCGCTCGCGTGGTACGGGCTCGCGAGCGCGGCGTCGTGGATGCTGCAGCCGCGACTCGAGCAGGACGCCGCCGCGCAGGCGGTGCGGCATGGAGAGCGGCTGTCACCGCGCGATCGCACCCTGCTCGCCGGCTTCGCCGCTTTCTCGCGCGGCTCAGCCGACAGCGCCGAGCGCATGGCCACCGGCCTGGCCGAAGCGTACGACGACATCGAAGCGTGGGTCCTGCTCGGCGAGGTGCTCTATCATCACAACTGGAAGCGCGGCCGCTCGGCGACGGAGTCGCGCCGCGCATGGGAACGCGTGCTCGCGCTCGATCCGCGCTACTGGCCCGCGCTGGAACATCTCGCCGAGGTCGCCGCGCTCGAGGGCAAGTCGCGCGAGGCGGACTCGTTGCTCGCGCGCTACGAGCGGAGCGTCGGACCCGATCACATGATGCTCGCGTCGCGAGCGCTACGCGCCTATGCGTATCACGACGAGCCGTCGCGTGCCGCGATCGGTCCGCAGCTCGCCTCGGATCGCGGCTTCTGGTTGATCCTCTCCGTGTGGTACGTGTCGGTGTTCGGTCGAGACATCGAGGACGCGCAGCGGCTCGCGCGTCTGCTGGTGGTTCCGCTGCGACCGCCCGAGCAGCAGGGGTTCGGGCGAGTGCTGCTCGCGCATCTCGCGCTCGCGCGCGGTCGCTGGCACGAGGCGCGCGCCGAGCTCGCGATCGCCCGTGCGCACACGCCAGCGGACGCGCTGGAGCATCAGCTGCTGCTCGGACTTTCTCCCATGCTCGCGACGGCGGACTCCGAGCTCACTGCCCTGCGCACCGAGCTCGATGCACTGCCGCCGCCAGCGACGGCGCCGACACCGAGCTCGGTTCCCTGGCCACGTGCACCGCAGAGCCTGCAGCCGATGTTTCGCGCGTATCTCGCCGGGATGTCGAGCGCGCGCACCGGCGATGCGCCAGCCCGCGAGCGTGCGCTGGCGCAGCTCGCTGTTGCCCCAGACCCTTCCTCCACGAGCGCGATGAAGGCCGGCCTCGTGCTGAGCGTCCGCGCCGAGCATGAGAAGAAGTCCGGTCGGGCCGCCGCGGCGCTCGCGGCGCTCGAGCAAGGCGCGCGCGCGACGCCCTTCGTCGCGGCGTGGACGTCGAGCATCGTCGCGCAGAGCTACGAGCGTTATCAGCGCGCCGAGCTACTGCACGCACTCGGACGCGACGACGAGGCGCTGCGCTGGTACGGGACGTTCGGCGAGAACTCCCCGTACGATCTCGTCTATCTCGCGCCGTCGCTGCTGCGTCAGGCGCAGATCCACGACGCGCGCGGCGAGCGTGCGCTCGCCGTGGCCCTCTACATGCGATTCGTGGACCTGTGGAGCGACTGCGATCCGGAGTTGCGGCCGATGACGGTGGCGGCGCGAGCGCGGCTGGCCGCGCTGAAGTAGTCGTGCGCGCTCACGGGCGGGGTCAGAGTCGAAGTG
>JBDTOD010000021.1:0-43702 GCA_039933415.1 bacterium | reverse complement strand
AGCCGCACGCCGCGATGCGTTTGCGCGCGATGAAGGAACAGGGTGACACACACGTTCGTGAGATGACCAGCGACCACGACGAAGAGCACCGGGATCCACCACCGAGTAGCCCACGCACCAAACTCTGGCATTGCCGACTCCACTGACTTGGACGCACCGACTCCAGTACGGCATCTCACGACGGCCGCCTGGACGGGACAAGTAGCTCCGGCCGTTTCTGGCGAGACGGTCGGAGCCACGACGAACTTCACGTGCAGTCGAACAATCTAACCCCGTCTGGGCGTCCCAGCCATCCGACGCCCTCGAATCCCGTCTCCACCAGACCCAGCCGCCGAGGGAACACCTTGTCCTCGCTCCCCGCTAGGGCAGTGGACGGCCCCCGACCTCACCGCTCAGCCCTCCCGACGTCGCCGGCGCCGCCGTCGGGCCACCGACGGGAGTGCCCCACGCATCATTCGTCGGGTTCCAATCGGGTACGACACCCTCCGGCCACAGACGGACACCGATGACCGGTCCCTTCACGGCCAGCACCGCGTCATAACGGTCGCCGCGCGCCCAGACCTCGACCGGGAGTGCGAGGTCCTGGGTGGTGTTGTCATTGAACAGCACCCGGAGACGAACGGGAAAAGGAACCGCCGTGTTCCGGCGCAACGAGATGACGGCGAAGTTCTCTCCTTCCTGCTGGCGCATCGTCACGCCGTCGATCCCGATGTCGAGGACGTCCGTCGAGTACCAGAACGAGCGCCAGTACCAGCCGAGATCCATGCCCGAGACGTTTTCCACGGTGCGGAAGAAATCTGCGGGCGATGGATGCTTGAACGCCCAGCGCTGCGTGTATTCACGGAACGCGCGATCGAACGTCTCGCGACCGACAACGTTGTCGCGCAGGGCGAGGAGCACCATTGCGGGCTTGCGATATCCGATCGCCCCGAGCGCGTTGCCGTCGATGCGATCGGGCGGGGTCATGAGCGGCGTGTCGATGTGCTTCTCGACGATGGAGCGCCAGTTCACCACGTACGGCGGATAGGCGCTCGTGCCCGGATAGCGTCGCTCGAGCGCAAAGGTGTTGATGTACGTGTTGAAGCCCTCGTCCTGCCACGCGTAGCGTCGCTCGTTGGAGCCGACGATCATCGGGAACCACTCGTGACCATGCTCGTGATTGACGGTGGCGAAGATCGACTTGGGGTCGTCGAGCGGCTTGCCATAGTGCACCATGACGAACATGGGGTACTCCATGCCGCCGACGGGACCGGCAACGGATGTCGCCTGCGGATACGGATACTTGTAGAACAGCCCGGAGTAGTTCCTGATCGTCCACGCGGTCTGCTCCGCGCCCTGCTCCCACGCCTTTCCCGCCTTGGCGATCTGATAGTACGCTTGTGCGAGGACGCCGTTCGCGCTCATCGCGTCCCAGCGAAAGTCCGGAGCGCCCGCCCACGCGACGTCGCGCACATTCTGCGCGCGGAAGCGCCAGGTCTTCGTCCCGGACGTCGGCGCGGCGCGTGCCTCGTCGTTCGTGACGATCGCGATCGCAGCATCCGACTGCGCCGCACGTCCGAGTCGCTCGCGCTGCGCGGCGGTGAGCACCTCTCCCGCGTTCAGCAGCACGCCGCTCGCGGCGATCGTGTACCCGGCAGGCGCGGTGACGCTGTAGTCGATGTCGCCGTACTCCAAGTAGAACTCGCCCTGCCCAAAGTACGGATCCGTATTCCACCCGCGGATGTCGTCGTAGACCGCCATGCGGGGATACCACTGCGCGATCTCGTACAACGTCCCATCGCGGCCCATGCGGTCCGAGCCGTGCTCCGGCACGCGGAACGAAAAGCTCATCGCGATCGTGAGCTTGCCGCCCTTGGGCGCGAGTGGCTGCTCCAGATCGATCCGCCCCATCGTGTCGTCGACGTGGATCGTCGCGGATCGTCCATTCACCTGAAGGGCGTGGAGGTCGTATCCGCCCTGGAAGCCACGCACTCCCCAGCGGGAATCGGCGGGAAAAAGGGTCGAGCCTTTGCTCCCCGGACGATAGAGATTCTGATCGAGCTGCAACCAGAGAAAGCGCAGCGAGTCGGGTGAGTTGTTGGTGTATCGAATGGTGACCGTGCCACTGACGCGTTGCTCGGTCGTGTCCAGTGCGGCGGCGATGGCATAGTCGGCACGCTGCTGCCAGTACTCGGGGCCCGGTGCACCAGAGGCGGAACGTACGGAGTTCGGCCCCGGCCATTCCATGCGGTCGATGCGGGAGATCGGATCGTCGGCCGCGGTGCGCGGAGCCCCCGGGACAGACGGGGCGGAGCCGCCGGGACTCGCGAGGACGATCGAGGCGCTGGCCCCAGTGTCGACGCGCACCGGTGTCAGCACCTGAGGCCGCTGGGGAGCACATGCCGCCGCCGCGACGAGAACGAGCAATCCGACGCGCATCACGTTGGTCTCAGGTTCGAGGACGAGCGAAAGCGGATCGCCGAGAAGAGACACGCCTCGCGCGGCGGCCCCTTCGCGACGAATCGACATGGGCTGTCTCCGCAACGGAAGTGCCGTCCACGTCCGCCCTTGCTCAACCGCGCCGCCGTCCGTAGCCTCACTCGACCATGCAAGACCGCACCAGCGATCCTCCCACGCGCCGCGCCGCCGCCGAGCGTGACGCGCCAGCACGGTCCGCCGGCCCGCACTCGCGCGATGCGATCCGCGCGACGGCGTCCGGCACGCGACGGTTCGCCGAACGTGGCGACCGGGGCCGGTCGGACTTCCATCATGTCCTGCCGCGCCGCTTGACCGTGAGCGCGCTCGGGCTGGGCACCTATCTCGGCGACTGCACCGACGACGACGATCGAGCGTACACCCAGACGGTGCATGCGGCGGTGCAGCACGGGATCAACCTGATCGACACGGCGAGCAACTACCGCTGCCAACGCTCAGAGCGCGCGGTGGGCCGAGCGCTCGAAGAGATCGTGGCGTCCGGCGAGGCGCGGCGAGATGAGATCGTCGTCTGCACGAAGGGAGGCTACGTCGCGCTCGATGGAGCGCCGCCCGCGTCGCGCGAGATGTACGAGGCGTGGCTCGACGAGACGCTCATCGCGCCCGGTGTCGTGGCGCGGGACGATCTGGTCCGCGCCGGTCACTCGATCGCCCCATCGTTCCTGGCGCATCAGCTGGCGCAGAGTCGGACGAACCTGCGGCTTCGGACGATCGACGTGTACTACGTCCACAACCCCGAAGAGCAGCTCCTGGGCGTGGACCGCGCGACCTTTCTCGAAAGGCTGCGCGCGGCGTTCACGCTGCTCGAAGAGCGTGCGGAGCACGGCGAGATCGTTGGATATGGCTGCGCGACGTGGCTGGGGCTGCGTGTCGGACCGGAGCATCGTCAGCATCTGACGCTGGCGGAGCTGGTGACGATCGCCAGGGAGATCGCCGGCGCGACGCATCACTTCCGCGCCGTTCAGCTGCCGATCAGCCTCGCGATGCCGGAGGCCGCGCGGGTTCCGACGCAGCCACTGGGCCGAAAGCTCGTCACCCTGCTCGAGGCGGCCGACGCACTTGGCGTTGGAGTCGTCGCGAGCGCGCCACTGATGCAGGGTCGTCTCACGAGTGGACTGCCGGATGAGGTGCGCGAGCTGTTCCCCGAGTGCACGACCGACGCGCAGCGCGCCCTGCGATTCGCTGGGTCGCTGCCAGGGGTGAGCGCCGTGCTGGCGGGAATGCGCCGCCCGGCGCACGTGGCGGAGAACGCCGCGGGATGGCGAGCGGCCGACTGAGGCGCTCCTACGACACGATCGTGAGCGTCCGAACCTCGGCGGTGTCGAGATCCACCACGGCGATCCGATGGGCGTTCGTGTCGGCGACGTAGGCAGCACAACCGCTCAACGCCGCACCACCCGGCTCGTTCAGCCCGCGCACCCACGTCGTGATCGTGCGCGTCTCGTGGTCGAGCCAGCGCAGCGAGTCATTGTACGAGTCGCAGACGAGCCAGCGTCCATCCGCACCAACGGCGATGCCCTGCGGATGCTGGAGTCGCGCGGCATCTCCGGCCGCGTCGACGTCGCCGAAGTCGAAGAGCCCGGTGCCGACGATGGTTCGCACCGAGCCCGACCCAGCGAGATCGACGAGACGCACCGCGCTCGATTCAGCGTCGGCGACGACGAGCCTGTCACCCGCGAGGGAGAGACCCATTGGCTGCGCGAGCGCCGCTTCGGCGTGCGATCCATCGTGTAACTCCTCTGCGCCGCTTCCTGCCCACGGCGCACAATGTCCGGTGACGAGATCCAGCTTCCAGATCTGGTGAACGCCGGCCATCGCGACGTAGAGCGATGAGCCGGCGAATGCGAGATCCCACGGAGAGCTGAGCGCGCCCTCGGCACGATCCGATTCGCGACGAAGCTGTCGTCCCGTGCCGGCGAGCGTGCGTACCGCGCCCGTCTCGAGCGAGATGGCGCGGATGGCGTGATTGCCTGCGTCGGCGACGTACAGCGCCTCGTCACCGAAGGCGACGCCCTGCGGATTGCGAAACGTGGGCGAAACCCCGTCATCGAGACCGGGTAGGCCGGCGCCGACGATGCGCTCGACACGCATCGTAGCGCCTACGTCGTCGAGCGAGCCGAGAAGGACGCGATGGTGTCCACTATCGGCGATGGCAATCCGGTTGCCGCGCAGCGCGACCTTGCCAGGGAATTCGAGTAGCCCGGGTGGTTGGGACGGCAACTCCGGCGTGAGCGGCTCATGAGCTTCGCGCAGACTACCGGCGGCGCGAGCCTCGGCGATCAGCCGCTCGAGAAATGGGGTGATGGCATCGGCCGTGAACTCGCCAGCCTGCATGCCGACGACCGTTCCGCGCGGATCGACCGCGACGAGGGTCGGCCAGGCGCGCACCGCATAGCTGCGCCAGACCCGGAACTGCCGATCGTTGAGCACCGGATGGGTGGCGCCGAGCCGAATGGAGGCATCGCGGATACGACGGACGTCGCGCTCGGCGGTGTACTTCCCGCTGTGCACGCCCACGATGGCCACGCTCTCAGGAAATCGCGCCTCGAGCTCCCGCAACTGCGGGAGGACATGGATGCAGTTGATTCAGCCGTAGGTCCAGAAGTCGAGCAGGAGGATCTTTCCGCGGAAGTCGCCGAGCGTCAACCGTCGACCATTGGCGTGCAGCCACTCGAGCGTCTCTGGAAAATTGGGGGCCCGGACGGCGGGCAGTGGCATTCCGTCAGACATGCGACCGTGAGCAGAAGATGAGGTGTCCAGCCTTCGGGCGGGATCGAGTCACGACTCTCAGGCACATCATGCACCACGGGGCGCGCCGCACCAGAGCCCACGTCGACCATTCTGCCGAGTCCGGTTGAATCGTCACGCGAATTGCGCTTGGTAGCTGTCGTGCCGGTCTCCCTCAATCCTCGCTACACCTTCCCGCAGTTCATCGTCGGCCGGAGCAACGAAGCCGGGTACGCTGCGGCGTCGGTGGCGGCCATCGCGCCGGGACGACTCTACAACCCGATCCTGCTTGCGGGGGGCACTGGGTTGGGCAAGACGCATCTTGCGCACGCGATGACGGCGGAGGCGACGCTGCGCGATCCGATGCGCTCAACGGAGTTGTTGACAGCGGACGATTTTCTCCGGCGGCTCTCGGTCGCGGTGCATGACGGCACGCCGGATATGCTGCTCGATCAGATCGCGCGCGCCGCGCTGATCGTCGTCGACGATGTCCATGTGCTCGACCGGCATGCCGCGGCGCAGGAGGCACTGCTCTCGCTCGCGTCGCGCGCGATCGCGAGCGGACGCCAGCTCGTGCTCACGAGCGATGATGCGGAGGGCGCGAGCGCGCTGGCGCGGCGGTTCGTGCGGCGCTTTCGCACTGGCCATAGCGCGTCGCTGGGTGTTCCGGATTGGACACATCGCGTGGCGATCCTGCATGCGAAGGCGGCGACGCTTGGCGTCGTGCTTCCGCCAAGCGTGGCGCATCATCTCGCGACGCAGTGCGACGGCAGCGTGCGTGAGCTCGAGGGAAGTCTGACGCGACTGCTCGCCGTCGCTGGCCTGGACAGCTCGCCGCTCACCCTCGTGCTCGCACGGCGCGCGGTGGCGACGCGAGAGCGGCGGTCGGGCACGGACGGGACGGCGCATCCGCTACCGGCATTGCAGGCGGTGCAGGATGTCGTCGCGGCGGAGTGGGGGGTATCGCCCGATGAATTGATTGGAGCCGGGCGATCGCGTCGCGTGGTGGAGCCGCGACGAATTGGGATGTTGCTCTGCCACGAGCTACTCGATCTCTCGCTGCGCGAGATCGGCGGCGCGTTCGGCGACCGCGACTCCTCGACCGTGCTCTCCGCGCTGGCGCGCGCGCGGGCCGATCTCGAGGAGAGTCCGGCGATCGCGGAGCGATTCGCACGCCTCCGGCAGATGCTGCCCGACTCTCCGTCGAGGCGTACGGCAAGCGCGGTCTAGCGCTACGGCACCCAGTCGGCGATGAACAGATTGGTCTCGGTCGCGATGGCGTCGTGGCGGTTCGAGGCCCACACGATCGAACGCCCGTCAGGGCTGAACATCGGGAAGCCGTCGAAGGTGACGCCGGTGGTCACCTGCTCGAGCCCCGTGCCATCCAGTCCGACGAGATACAGATCGAAGTTGCCGCTGCGCGGCTGCTTGTAGTTCGACGAGAAGATCAGTCGCTGTCCATCGGGCGTCCATGACGGGCCGAAGTTGGCGCCGCCGAGCTGCGTGATCTGACGTTGACCGGTGCCGTCGGCGTTCATCACCCACAGCTCCATCCGGTTCGGTCTCACGAGCCGGTCGCGCAGCAGCGCCTGATAGCTGGTGAGCGCGCTGTCAGCGGGATGCCACGCGCGGTAGGCGATCTTCGTTCCGTCGGGCGACCACCAAGGCCCGCCATCGTAGCCGGGTGTCGTCGTGAGGCGGCGCACGCCGGAGCCGTCGACGTTCATCGTATAGATGTCGAGGTCTCCGTCCTTGAGCGACGTGAACACGATGTGGCGGCCGTCGGGTGACACCACCGCCTCGGCCGTGTACACGCCGTAGTCGGTGAGTCGGCGAAGATCGCTGCCATCCGCACGCGCCGTGTAGATGTCGAACGGGTCGAGACGCCAGACGTAGCCCTTGGATGGGTCGGGGCGGGCCGGGCACTCCTGTTGGAGCGCGTGCGACGAGCCGAACAGTATTCGCTCATCGCCGGCGTAGAAAAAGCCGCAGGTGGTCTTCCCGGTCCCGGTGGAGACGCGCCGCACGCCGGTGCCGTCGACGTTCATGACGTATTGCTGGTCACAGGTCCGTCCATCGCGGCTGCTCTGGAAGATCAGCCGTCTGCCATCGCGGCTGAAGTACGCCTCGGCATTCTCGCCGCCGTTGGTGAGCTGGCGCAGGTTGCGCAGATGTCGCTCGCCCGGCTCGGGTGCAATCGTCGTGGCCGACGGAGTGGTGCGGGTCTGATGCGAGCAGGAGAGCGAGAAGCCGACCAGCAGCAGGCCGGCGGCGGCGGCGGAGAGAGTTCGCATGAGGAGAGAATGTAAAACGGGCGCCCGCAAAGGGCGCCCGTTTCATGTGATCGTCCGGAACGATCGGAGCCTACGGCATCTTCTCCGCCGGAGCCGCGGTCAGGCGCGAGGCGGCGGCGAGCGTGAACAGATCCTTCTGCGAGTCGCCCTTCTCCATGACCTCGAGCGCCTTCCGGAGCGGCGCGTCGAATGGAAGGTCGCGACGCTTGGCGGTGGAATCACCGGCGACGAGCCGGGCGACACGCTGCTCAAGCAAGCGGTCGACGTACCGGCCGGCGGCGGCATACTGAGCCCGATCGATCGTCACGCCCTTCGTCGTGAGGCGACGATAGAACTCGTCGCGCCACTGCGGCTGCGTCTTGAAGTCCTTCTTGAGTCCGCGCGACAGCTCGAGCGCGTAGTCGGCCAGTGTGACGTAAACGTCCTGCGACTTGGGCGCGAACGCCTTCGTCAGCGTCAGCTCCGTGGTCGAGAGCGTGTCGTCACGGACGAGAATGTCGGGCGAGATGCCGCCGCCGCCGTAAACGATGCGGCCCGCGTCGGACCGAAAAGCAGGCCGCGCCTTCTTCTTCGCTTCGGTCTCCAGCGAGTCCGGCTGGTCCTCGACAAACCTGCCGTTGACGAACTTGCGCTCGCGCTGGATGCTGCGGCCGCTCGGCGTGTACCACTTGGCGGTGGTGATCTTGAGGGCGTAGCCGCCGTCGAGCGGGAAGAGCGTTTGCACGAGCCCCTTGCCGAAGCTCGTCGCGCCGACGACGAGGGCGCGGTCGTGGTCCTGTAGCGCACCAGCGACGATTTCACTTGCCGACGCGCTGTTCTCGTCGGTGAGCACGGTGAGCGGAAGCATCGGGAAGACAGCGTTGCCGGAGGTCGTGAAGCGCTGCGGCTCCGTGGTGCGCGAGCGAACGCTCACGATCTCCTGTCCATCCTTCAGGAACAGATTCGACATTGCGATGCTCTGATCCAGGATGCCGCCCGGGTTGCCGCGCATGTCGAGGATGACGCCCTTCACGCCTTCCTTTGCGAGGGAGGCCACCGCCTTCTGCACTTCTTCAGTCGACGTCTCGTTGAAGCGCTGCACCGGGACGTAGCCAATGCGATTGTCCAGCACGATGGCGTAGGGCACGGCGGGGATATGGATCACCTGGCGCGTGAAGACGCTCGTGATCTGCTCCGGCACGCCGGGACGCTGGAACTTCACTGTCACCTTGGTGCCGGCCACGCCGATCAGATAATCGGAGACCTGCTGGGTCTTCCACCCCTTCGTCGAGAGCGTATCGACGAACGCGATCTTGTCGCCTTCACGCACGCCGGCCGCCTCGGCCGGGGTATGTGGAAACACCCTGCTGATGACGATCGCACCCTGCTGCTCTTCGATCTGCATCCCGATGCCGGCGTACTTGCCGTTGGTCTGCTGCGAGAAGCTGGCGAGCTCCTTGGGGGTGAAGAGCTCGCTGTACGGATCGTTGAGCTCCTTGACCAGACCGCGCGCTGCCTTCTCGTACATGGCGGCGGAGCCGACGGTGTCGACGAAGCGCTGTGATACGAGCTGCATCACCTGGTCGAGCACGCGCGCGCCATCCGCGGTTGCCCGATTCTGAAGAAGAAAGCCACCCCCGATGATCGGGAGCAGCGCAACGGCGACGAGAGTGGCGCGACGACGGAGCATGAACGACTCTGTTGGAAAGAGGAGGGCGCGACTATTCAATACTTGTCGCCGGCTCAAGGGTTCCGCTGCGGTCCAGCACGCTGCTCGCGTTTGATGCGCTGGGACCCGCTCAGGCGGGACGTGAACCGAGCATGTAATCGACGAACCAGTCGCGCTGGTGTTGCCGGATGGCGGCATTCCGGAGCACACCCTGCGCCACCAGCATGTCGTGGGCGGGCTGGAGCACCCGCTGGAGGTGCGACGGATACCGCTGCGCCAGCGGGAGCTGCTCGGCCAGCCGGTCGAGTGCGACCCGCCAGGTGAGTCGTCCGTCGGCGCGAGCCACCTCGAGCAGACGGTACAGGCGCCGAGCCACGGGCGATCCGAGCGCCCAGTAGCAGGGCATCGAGATGCCGATCGTGTGGTTGGCGGCGAGGTTGTGGCGCATCGTCGCGGCGAGGACCACTCGGGCGACACCAGGCTCTCCCGTGGCGACGGCGGAAAAAAGCTGGAGCTGTTCGCGATCCATCGACCGGCGACGCTCGACGGTGACGGAGCTGAGCAGCGTGAATCGCAGGTCCCGGCGCTCGCCCGAAGGCGCGGCTTCGTAAATCCCGACGGATTCGAGAGTGGTTCGCTCCAGCCGGTTCAACGCACCGCGAAGCTGCTCGTAGGTACGGCCGTCGACGCGCCGGCCCATGGCGCGGAGAAACGCATGGAGCGTAAAGGAGAGCGCGCCATCCGACGGGTCACCGGCCTCCTGAAAACGTCGGAGCAGCTCGACGTAGACGTCCTGATCGAACGTCCCCGGCAGACGATCGCCAGGCGCAGGGATCACCCGCCAGCGGCCACCGGCGGTGTCGGCGTAGCTGATGATGCCTTCATCGGCGGAGTCGCTGAGGCGAAAGAGCGGGAATGCCTCGAGCGATCGGTCGAGCCGCACCGTCCGGGACACGGCCCGGCGTCGCGCTACGACGGTCATGCGCGCACGCGGAAGCGCCGGGCGCGACGTGGCAAGTCGAACGGCGGGCCCGTCACCGCACCCGGATGACCTGACCGGTGACGCCGCGCGCGCCGTCGGAGCAGAGCCAGAGCACCACGTCGGCGACCGCCTCACGAGTGACGAAGGCGGCGTCCGGGCCCATCGAGGCGAGGTTCGCGGCGGTGCGGATGGAGGCCGGCGCGAGCGCGTTCGCCCGGACTCCATTGTCCTTTTCCTCTTGAGCGATGGCCTGCATGACGGTGAGCAATGCGGACTTGGCCGCCGCATACGCCGCCATCCCCGCCACGCGAGCGCCCGGCAGCGCGGCCTCGGAGCCGAAGAACACAATCGATCCCTTCGTGGCTCGAACAAGCGGCAAGAAGGCCCGCGCCGTGAGATATGCCGTCGTGAGGTTGATGGCGAATTGCCGTGGCCACACCTCGGGGTCGCTGTCCGCGACGGGACCGCTCATGGCAAAGCCGCCTGCCAGATGCACGAGCGCGTGCACTCGTCCTCCTGTTGCATCGCGCACACGAGCGGCGAGCGACTCGACTGCGGCCGCATCGGTGAGGTCGGCGCCGAGCGACGCGGCGCGAAGCCCGGCGGCGAGGAGCGCCTCGGCGCGCGCGCGTGCCTGTTCTTCATCCCGATCGACGAGAAAGACCCGCGCCCCTTTCTCGGCAAAGGCGCGAGCAACGGCTTCGCCAACCTGACCTTCCCGTCCGACGCCCGTGAGGACCACGCTGCGACCTGCGAGCTCCATGCGATCCTCCGCGTTGAACGAGCGCATGGGACGCTGCGCCCAAACCGAACTCGGCCTGGCATGAAGTATGTGTAGGGGAACCTGCAAATGCGAAAGATCATGCGGGTCAAGCGAGTCGGCGTCGTGCTAGGCATCCTGCTGGTGAGCGCGCTCGCGCTGATCGGCGTGCTTTCCATCACTCGCGGTACACCGGTAGAAGCTGTCGTTGCGATCGGCGACCAGGACGGTCCGCCAAACATCACCGACCCGCTATTCACGCAGTCGATCGAGCTGTACACCGGCCTCCATCTCACGCGCGGCAACGACGCGCAGCAGATGTTGAACGGCGACGGCACCTATCCGCAGCTGTGGAAGGACCTGCGGTCCGCGAAGCGCACGATCACCGTGCAGATGTACTACTCGCAGCCGGGCAAGGTGGCGGACACCCTGGCGGTGATTCTCAAGGACCGCGCGCGGGCGCACGTTCGCGTGCTTCTCGTACTCGATTCCTTCGGATCGCAGAACCTGAAGAAGGCATGGGCCGACAGCCTCAGAGCGGCCGGCGTGGAGATCGGCCTTCTCCGCCAGCTGCACTGGTACTCGCTGCACAATGCGAGCGATCGCTCGCACGTGCGAGTGGTGGTGGTGGACGGCGAGATCGCGTACACCGGCGGATTCGGCCTCGCCGACTATTGGCTGGGCAACGGCCGGGTGAAGGGCCAGTGGCGCGAGACGAATGTGCGATTCGAGGGTCCGTCGGTGATGGGGCTGCAGGCCGCCTTCGCGGCGGCGTGGGCCGAGTGCACCGGAGAGCTCATCGCAGGCGACATGTTCTTTCCGAAGCGTGCGTTCACGGACAAGGACGGGGGCGTGCTGGCCGGCGTCTTCTTTTCCTCACCGACGACGGGCAGCACGCCGGCAGAGCGGTTCATCGCGCTGTCGATCGCCAGCTCGAGGAAGTCGCTGTACGTGACGAACTCCTATTTCGTCCCGGACGATGACTTTCGGATGCTGCTCACGTTGGCGCGGAAGCGCGGTGTGGACGTGCGTATCCTGACGGTGAGCAAGGAGACCGACGTCAAGACGACGTGGTGGGCGGGCCGCTCACGCTACGAGGAGCTGCTCAAGGCGGGAATCCGGATCTACGAATATCAGCCGTCGATGATGCACGCCAAGACGTTCATCGTGGACGGCATGTGGGGTTCGATCGGTTCGATGAACTTCGACAACCGCTCGCTCGCGTTCAACAACGAGTCGAACCTGGTGTTCCTCGATTCCGGACTCGGCGCGCAGATGGACTCGACCTTCATGGACGACATCACGCGCGCCGAGGAGATCACGCTCGACAAGTTTCAGCGACGGCCCTGGTACGACCACCTGATCGAGAACGGCGCGGCGGTGTTTTCCAGACTGCTGTAGGATGAGGAGTGGGGAGTGGGGAGTGGAGGCGTTGATCTCACGCACCACGCACCACCCACTACCGAATGTCCGCCCGTCCCAACGCCGCGCGAACGGCTTCACGCATGGCGACGAGCGCTTCGTCGCGCGCCGCGGGAGCATCGTCGCGCACGTGGATCTCGATACCATCCGCCACCGGCACGCGGCGCCAGCTTGCCGAGCGCTCGTCGTCGGTGTCCCGCACGGCGTGATCGGCGCCAGCGCCGAGCGCCGGTGCGAGCGAGGCGGCGACGCGCCGCTCGAGCGCATCGCCGGTGACTTCCTTCATCTCCTTCTTGATGCCGTCGAGCGTCGCGCCTTCGCGCTGGCGGACCTTGATGGAGAGCAGTTGCAGGAGGTGCCGGTAGTTGTACGTGGCCGCGGTGCCCGCTCCGTCCGGCCGGTCGAGCAGTCCGCTCGCCACGTAGAACCGCACGGACCGCGCACTCGGCGCCACCCGAGCCGATGCGTTCGTGGGTCGAATCCCCGCCGCGTCGACGAGTGCGGTGACGTGCGCCGCGAGACCGCGGGCGTTCCACGGAGCATGGCGCGAATGAGCGCGCAGGAGCGCGACGGGGGACAGCGACGTATCCGGCATAGCGGCGGAAGATAACAGGCGCTGCCGGTCGACGTGAGCCGGTGTCGCGATCCAGTCGCCAACGCGTCAGGTCATCACCAACCGAGGGCGGGCCGGCGTCGACCATCGACCAGTTCGCTCGAGGAAATTTCGCAGTGCCGCGTTGACTTCGTCCGGCCGCTCGTCGTGTGGCAGATCACCCGCTTCCGGGATGAGCGCCCACTCCAGGTCGTGCTTGATGACGCGAAACGCGTGGGCATGCTCGATGGGGTTCTTCTTTGCCAAGCCGCCCCAGAGCACGAGCGCCGGCTGACGAACACGCCGAAGCGCGGCGCGCACATCGACGTTGAGCGTTCCGCTCATGAGGGTCGCAACGACGTGACGGCCGCCGGGCTGCTGAGCAGCGCGCACGTAACTGTCCACCATCGCCGGCGTGACGAGCCGATCGTCGGCGTACACCGCCTCGAGATACTCGCGCATGCTCGCTGCCGACGTGAGCCGATGGTAGATCGTGGTGCCGACGATCGGGGCATCGAGCAGCATGCGCGTGGCGGCGCTCCCGGAAGGTTCCGGATCGCGCAGATGCGCGACGCCGGTTGGCGCGATGAGCGCGAGCACCGCGATCTGACGCGGATCGCGCGCCGC
Source organism: bacterium (assembly GCA_039933415.1). Taxonomy (GTDB): domain Bacteria; phylum Gemmatimonadota; class Gemmatimonadetes; order Gemmatimonadales; family Gemmatimonadaceae; genus AG11. The sequence continues at coordinate 30,178 of JBDTOD010000021.1, read as the reverse complement.
GAGCGCGATGAGGTGCGCGGCAGAGAGCGAGCTCGCGACGACGGCGCACGACTCCCGAACGACACGCGAGAGCACGTCGCCAAGCAGCGCCTGATAGAGTCCGGGCGTGTAGCGCGCCGCGGGACGATCCGAGCGTCCGAAGCCGAGCAGGTCGACCGTGATGACTGTATGCCGGTCGACGAGCGCGGGGACGGTGTGGCGCCATTCGAGCGACGACGCGCCGGCGTAGAGACCATGGATGAGCAGCACGGGAGTGCCCTGGCCTTGGCGCGTGTAGGCGATTCGGTGCCCGCGCCAGAGAATCTCCCCCGCGTCGCCACCGAGCGGATTCTCCATCGGCTCGGCCCCTCGCGCCACGACGTCGTTCGCCGCCGCTCCGAGTGCCGCCCCACTGGTCGCGCCTCCCATCACAGCCGACTTACGCCACTGCATCGCCGTCGCCTCTCCGCCTCGTCGTCGCACGTTGCGCCGGAGGAACAGAGCGTTCCCCGGTGCGCAATCATCCAACGATCCTGCGGCGAGAACGTGACGGAGAAAGAGGTCGACAGGCACGGCCCCGCTGGTCCCCCCGCGCTGCACCACCCCACCCAATCACCCGTGCGCGGTTCGGCGCCAGCGGACCTGTGCTCGTCGGCCGTCTTTCAATCCGCCACGAGGGTGATGGCACCTGGCATTGGCATCATCGCCGTCGGCACCCCGGCGCGAGCGGCCAGCTCGGCGATCCGCTCCAGCGCGACCGGTTTCTCGAGGAAGTGCGTCGCGCCCAACCGGATGGACGCTTGTCGATTGTCGTCGTCGGGGAAGGCAGTGAGGGCGATGACCGTCGCCTCAGGCGAGAGCACGCCCGCCGCCGCCATGACCTGCAGCCCTCCATCGCGCCGGCCACCGAGTCGGATGTCGGTGACGATGAGATCGAAGATGTGCCGCGCAAGCATCCGCTTCGCCTCCTCGAGCGTGCCGGCCGAGCTCACCCGCACTCCTTCGGTCTCGAACAGCTCGACGAGGACGTCCCGAATGCACAGCTCGTCTTCAACGATGAGCACTTCTTGCGTCGATGTAGTCATGCCTCGCCCAAAAGCGAGACCTGCGCCATGGTGGAAATGCCGACATAAGCGACTACGGAAGAAGATGTTACGGGGTCAATCGAGCTTCCGTGAGCGGGCGCGCTGTGCCTGATATTCGGACACCAATGCGGTGAACATGACCGATAAACGGTCAGTCACTCTCGTTCATCCGCCGAAGCTTTTCCAGGAGTGTGGAGCGAGCGATACCGAGCCGACGGGCCGCCTGGACCCGATTCCCCCCAGTCGCGTCGAGGGCGGAGACGATCGCCGCATGCTCGGCGTCGGCGAGCGAGATGGCGGCGGCACGGTCCCGGCTCTCGGGCTCGGGAAGCGAGAGATGACTCGGCTCGATCGCCAGGCCGTCGGCGAGGAGGGCGGCGCGCCAGAGAGTGTTCTTCAGCTCCCGCACGTTGCCCGGCCACGCGTACCGCTCAATGACACGGAGCGCCGACAGAGAAAGGGACGCGTTGCGCGGGAGAAAAGCGCGCGCCAGCGCCTCCAGCTCGGCGGGACGATCTCGCAGCGGCGACAGCGTGAGGGTCAACACCTGGAGCCGGTAGAACAGGTCGGCGCGAAAGCGCCCCTCGCGCATGCGCTGTTCGAGCGGCTGGTTCGTCGCGGCGAGCACACGTGCCTCGCTCGTCAGCTCCGTCGTGCCACCGAGGCGGCGAAAGGTCCGCTCCTCGAGCACCTTGAGCAGCTTCGGCTGCACGTCCATCGCGAGCTCGCCGACCTCGTCGAGAAAGAGCGTGCCCCGATCGGCGACCTCGAGCAGTCCTCGCTTGGCCTGCTTCGCATCGGTGAAGGCACCACGCTCATGGCCGAAGAGCTCACTCTCGAGAAATGTCGCGCTGAGCGACGCGCCGTTGACCGCGACGAAGGGCAGCGCCGCTCGCGAGGAGCGATCATGGATGCGCCGAGCGACGAAGCCCTTTCCAGTCCCCGTCTCGCCGACGATGAGGACCGGGACCTCGTCGTTCCGCGCGGCGAGATCGATCAGTCGCTCGAGCGAGGGCACCGGGCCACTGGCGTCGAGCGACGACGTGTTCTCATCGCGCTGCGAGCGCAGATGCGAGACCTCACGACGCAAGCGCACGAGCTCGGCCGCTCGCGCCACCGCGATGCGAAGTGCCTCGAGATCCACCGGCTTCTCCAGGAAGTCGATGGCGCCCCGGCGCATTGCGGCAACGGCGGTTGGAACGTCGGCGTGTCCGGTGAGCATGATGACGCCGAGCTCTGGATCATCGGCCCGGAGCGCCTCGAGTAGCGTCAGTCCGCTGGCGTCGGGAAGGCGGAGGTCGACGAGCACGACATCGGGTGCGTGCTCGGCGGCGGCTTGCCGCCCCTCGGTCGCGGTGCCCGCGGTGCGCGTCGCGAAGCCGAGCGCGGTGAAGTAATCGGCCAGCGTGTCGCGAATCGTCTGGTCATCGTCGACCACCAGCACGGACGTCATGCGGCGTCCCTCGGTGAGGAACGCGCAGGGCCGTTCACCTGTTCACGCACTCACGATCGGGAGCAGGATGGTCGCCGAAGTGCCGCACTCCGGTGCGCTCTCGAGCGAGATCGTTCCGCCGTGCTCCTCGATGATGCGCTGGCAGAGGGCGAGGCCGATGCCGGTGCCGCCCGGCTTGGTGGAGAAGAAGATCTCGAACACGCGCGGCAGGACGTCGGGAGGGATCGCCGGCCCACCGTTGTGCAGCTGGCAGCGCCACACGCCTGTCGGCAGCACCGTGGTGTGCAGCGTCAGGTCGCTGCCCTCCGGTGCCGCGTCGGTCGCGTTGACCAGCAGGTTGATCATCACCTGCGCGAGCTGCTGCGCGTCGATGGCGCAGGCCGCTGGCGGCATGGCGCGCGTGCGTTCCAGGAGAATGGCGCGGCTCTCGAGGAGGCCGCGCTGATTCTCGAGCACCTCGTCCCAGACGGCATCGGGATCGCCCGTCGCGAGCCGGATCGGGTTGGGTCTCCCGTATTCCAGCAGCGATGTCACCATGCTGTTGAGTCGTTCGACCTCGCGCAGGATGCGACCGACGTTTTTCTCGACGACCGGATCGTCCTTGACGCGAAAGCGCAGCAGCTGCGCGGCGGAGGAAATGCCGAACAGCGGATTGCGCAGCTCGTGCGCGACGCCGGCGGACACCTCGCCAATTGCCTCGAGCCGTCGCTTCTGGCCAACGCGCTGCACCAGGCGCGCGCGTTCCACTGCCGCCGCCGTCTCGGCGGCGATTGTGGCGAGCACGCGCCTCGACTCTTCGACGCGATGCGGGGGAAGCGGCGTCGCCGAGGTGAGCGTGATCGCGCCACGCACGCCTTCACCACTCGTCATCGGCGCGGTGATCTCGAGCCCCTCGGTCGACGTGCGCGTGAGCACCTGGCCCGTGCGCAACGCGTCATCCCACACCGGGGCGAGTCGAGCGGTGATGCCGTCGCCATCGTCGGCGAACCCCGAGTGATGCACCAGTCGCAGTGTGGCGGCATCGGCGCCGGCGAGCGCGATGGCGACGGAATCGCACGCCATCGCGCGGCGCAGCTGCTGTGCGACCTCGTGAAGCACCCGGTCCACGCTGATCGTTCGCGCGAGCGCCATCCCGGTGTCGATCAACACTTCACGCCAGCGATGGCTCGGTGTGATGTCCACCGTGGAAAAGGCGAAGCCCGCGACGGAGTGCCCCTCGCCGAGCGCACTCACCTGCATGAGGAAGATCCGCTCCTCGACAGGCGAGCTGCAGGGGAACTCCCATGCGATGGAGGTGGCGCGCCCTTCACGGAGCGCGGCCATCGCCTGCTCGATCTGCTCACGCGTCGCGACGTCGGCGATCGCCTCCCAGATGGAGGCGCCGATCATGGTGCCTTCGTCGCAGAGCTGCGGGGCGCCGTTGGACTGGGCGAAGCGTGCCCATGACCGGTTCATGAACGTGATGCGCCCGTCGAGATCGACCGTGTAGATCGTCATCGGGAGCGCATCGAGCACCTGACGCTCGAGTGGCGGCATGGGTGGGATATTACGGGAGATGGCGAGTGGATGAAAGCAAACGCGGCGGGGCGTGGCCTGGTTCGCCACGCCCCGCCGCGGTCGCGTCGCTCGTTGACGTCAGCGCCGCCGCATTGGGAACGCGCTCTGCTTCGCGCCTCCCTTCCTGGCGGACGACTTCTTGGCCGAGCTCCTCGAGTCGGAAGACTTCTTCACCGCACCCTTCTTGGCCGCGCCTTTCTTGGCTGGGCTTTTCTTGGCTGCGGCCTTGTTGGATGCGCTCTTCCTGGCCGGCGCCTTTTTCATGGGCGCCTTCTTCGCCACAGACTTCGTGGCTGGCGACTTCCTGGCTGGCGTCTTCTTGGCAGGCGTCTTCCTGGCGGGCGCCTTCTTCACGACCGCCTTCTTGACTGCCGCCTTCTGGGCCGGGGCCTTGGCAACGCTCTTGGTGGCGGCGGATGTCTTCGCGGGAGCCTTGGTCGCGGGCGGCTTCGCGCCGCTCGATCCGCCGGTCGGCTTCGATGTCGAGCCGGTCGCGCTCTTCTTCGCCGTGGCGCCGCTCGCACCGCCATTGCCGTCGAACGCGGAGCCGCGTGCCACCGACGTCTTGTTGCCAGGATCCTTGATGGCTGGATGCTTGGAGGCGGTGACGGATGCGCTTGCCGCACCGGATGCGCTCGAGGCACCAGTGCCGCCACCGCTCTTTCCGCCTGCCGGCTTTCCGCCAGACGGACCGTTGATCGGTCTCCCCGACCCGCCGGATTTGGGCGCGCGAGCGACGATCAGGGGGCTCTCCTCGTCGTCGTCGTCGCCCTCGACGACCGGCGTGGCCAGACCCTCCTCGTCCTCATCGTCAGCGTCGTCTGTGCTGTCCCACAGGTCGTCGCTGTCGTCCTTATGGGTCGTCCAGCCGCCGTCTTCCTCATCATCGTCATCGTAGGACGACGACCCGCCACCGCCCCCACCATAGCCGAGATCATCGACGTCGTCGTCGCGATCGGAAAATCGGAGCTCATCGTTCAACTCGTCACCGCGCGGCATCACCGCCTCCTGTGGAGATGGGAAAGTCGGACCGGCGAAACCCCCGACAGGCGGCGATCGGCAGGTGCGCGACCCGGGCCGCCCCCGCTGCACGACATGTGCCCTGTCGAACCATCTCCGGCATCACCGCGCCTCACCCACGAGATCGGGTGTCGCGCAGACGACTTCGTACATGAACACCCTTGTAAGGCCGCGCGCGGAATCCGTCAAGCAGAGTCCGCGCGCGAGTCACAACACGACTGGAGCGAAACGCGTGTTCAGTCGCCGGCAGCGGGTGCGGGCACCACCCCAGTCGCATCATGCGTGCTCGCGCTGGTGAGCCGGCTGCTCACCCAACTCCCGAGATCATCGAGGAAGGTATACATCACCGGCACGACGAAGAGCGTGAGGAGCGTCGAGGTGATGAGCCCTCCGATGACGGCGCGCGCCATGGGGGCCCGCGCCTCGGCGCCGGCGCCAAGCGCGAGCGCGAGGGGAAGCATGCCGAAGATCATCGCCACGGTCGTCATGATGATCGGGCGAAGGCGGATCCGGCCGGCATTCAGCAGCGATTCTGCCCGCTCCCGTCCCTCGGCGCGAAGCTGGTTGGCGAAGTCCACGAGGAGGATGCCGTTCTTCGTCACGAGCCCCATGAGCATGATGATGCCGATCATCGTCATCACGTTCATGTTGCCGCCGGTGATCAGCAGCGCGAGCACCACGCCGATGAAGCTGAGCGGCAGCGCGAGCATGATCGCCAGCGGCTGGAGGAAGGAGCCGAACAGCGAGGCGAGGATCAGGTAAATGAAGACGACGGCCAGCAGGAGTGCCTCGAGCACGTAGCCCTTGGTCTCGTTCAGGTTCTGCACGTCACCGCCGAACACGGCATGGTAGCCCGGCGGCAGGCCAAGCCCCTCGATGGCCAGCTTCACGCTCGCGGCTACGTCTCCCATGACGAAGCCCGGAATCACGCCGCTGGAGAGGGTGACCTGCTGCTCGAGCTGGCGCCGCTCGATCTGCTGCGGGCCCACTCCGGCGCGCACGTCGGCCACCTGGGAGATCGGCACCATGGTTGGAATTCCGTTGGGGCCGACGAAGGTGCTCGCGATGGGGAGCTGTGACACGTCGGCCGCCGAGCTACGGAGCGAGTCGGGAAAGACGACGACCACGTCGTGCGAGAATCCTTGCGCATCCTCCCAGGTGGTGGCGCGCTGCCCCGTGAAGAGCGGCTGGAGGGTGGACGCGACGCTGCCGACGCCGAGTCCGGCGCGCCACGCCTCCTGACGGTCGATGCGCACGTCGAGCTGCGGGATGTCGCCGTCTTCACTCGAGTTTGGCTCGGCGACGCCCGGTACCGTGCGCATGGCATCGAGCGCGCGGCCGGCCACGACTTTCAGCCGACTGGCCTCCGGGCCCTGGATATACACCTGAATGGGCTGCCCCCGCCCGCCGAAGATGGAGCGCGGTCCCTGGATGTTCGGCCGCACCCCGGCGATCCCGCGAAGCTTGACGCGCAGATCGGCCTGGATATCGAACAACGACCGTTTGTGTCCCGGCTTGAGCGCGACGAAGATCTGACCCTGGTTTGGCGTGCCTCGGAAGCCGCCCCCCACGGAGAGGTAGGTGAAATCGGTTTCAGGCTGCTTCTGCAGGAAGGTCACGATCTCGCGACCCTTCTCGAGCGAGTAGTCGAGCGTCGAGCCGGGCGGCGTCCGATAGCCGACACTGAACTCGTCGCCGTTCACATCCGGCATCCAGGTGAAGCCGAGCTTCGGGAGGATGACGAAGCTCGCCACGATGGTGGAGGCGGCGATGGTGAGCACGGTGATGCGGTGGCCGAGCGCCCAGGTGAGCCAACCCGGATAGCGGTCGGCGACGCGCTCGAACCAGTCATTGAACGCGAAGGCGAATCGGCGGATGACGTTCGCCTTCCGGCGCTGCGCGGCCTGATGCTCGCCGCCGTCGTTCGCGGAGTGCTCCACCTCGGGATCGGCCCAGACGCTGGAGAGCATCGGGTCGAGCGTGAAGCTCACGAACAGCGACACGAGGACGGCGAAAGTGACCGTGACGCCGAACTGGAAGAAGATCTTGCCGATGATGCCGCCCATGAAGGCGACGGGCACGAACACCGCCACGACCGCGAACGTCGTCGCCATGACGGCGAGCCCGATCTCGTCCGTGCCCTCTTTCGCGGCGTCGTCGTGGGATTTCCCCATCTCCAGATGCCGCACGATGTTCTCGCGCACCACGATCGCGTCATCGATCAGCAACCCGATCGCGAGCGAGAGGGCGAGCAGGGTCATAGTGTTGACGGTGAAGTTGAACACCCACATGGTGAAGAACGCGCTGATGATCGACACGGGCAGCGTGAGGCCCGTGATCACTGTGGACCGCCACGAGTTCAGGAACAGGTAGATGATCATCACGGTGAGCACCGCGCCGAGCACGATCGACAGCTTCACGTCGGCGAGGGACTCGCGGATGCGCCGCGAGTCGTCGCGAATGACCGTCATCTCGATGTCGCGCGGCAGCTGCTTCTCGAGCTCCGACACGGTGGCGCGGACCGCGTCGGCCACCTGCACCGTGTTGGCGCCGGAGATCTTGAGCACTTCCAGCGAGACGGCGGACGCGCTCCCACTCTGATCGCTGATCTCGGCACCGGTGCGCCGGTTCTCCGCGCCGTCGATCACGACCGCGACGTCGCTGATGCGGACGGGCGTGCCATTGCGCACCGCGACGGGAATGTCGGCGAAGGCCATCGGATCGACGATCCGTCCAGTCACTCGCACCAGACGCTCAGTGGCGCCGCGCTCGATGCGCCCGGCCGGCACTTCCTGGTTCTCGCGCTCGAGGGCGGCGGAGAGCTGCGCGGGCGAGAGACCATACGCTCGCAATGCGACGGGGTCGACCTGCACGCGGATCTGTCGCCGATTACCGCCGACGATATTCACGCCCCCGACCCCCTCGATCGCCTCGAAGCGGGTCTGCACGACCTCGCTCGCGAGATCGGTGATCTCGCGGATGGGTCGCTCCTTCGACCGGAGCGCGATCGACATGATCGGCGAGTCGTTGGGATCGAAGTGCTGGATGATCGGCTCCTGGATGTCCTCCGGCAGGGCGCGGCGGATGCGCGCCACCTTGGCCTGGACGTCCTGCTGCGCGACGGCGACGTCCACGCCGAGATTGAACTGCAAGCGCACGATCGACACGCCCTCGAGCGACGTCGACCCGATCTCCTTGATGCCCTGGACCGTGTTGAGCGCCTCCTCGATCGGCTTCGACACCTCGCGCATCATCACCTCGGGCGAGGCGCCGGGATACGACGTCTGCGCCACGACGACCGGATAGGTGATGTCGGGATACTCGTCGATCGCCAGCCGCCGGTAGCTGACGACGCCGAGCACGACCAGCGCCACCATCATCATGGTGGCGAAGACGGGACGTTTGATCGAGATGTCGGAGAGAAACATCGGAGAACCCAGTGCGGATGGCGGGCGACGCGCGCCCGAACGCCTACTGTCGTCTGCCGGTGCGTTCCGCGCCGGCGATGATGACCTGCATACCGCGGCCGAGCGTGCCCACGTTGCCGACGACGACCTTGTCGCCCGCCGTAAGCCCGTCGGTGACCTGTGCGAGTCCGAGCTGCTCGTCGACCACGCCCACCTGCACGGGCGCGACGTTCAGCGTCTTGCCATCGATGCGGTATACGAACGGCTTGCCGTTGTCCTGCGACTGACGCAGCGCGCCACCGGGAATGGCGAGCACGTTGGTGAGCGTGCGGCTCACGACGCGCCCGGTCGCGAACGTTCCGCCGCGCAGCGTGTTCCCCGGATTCGGAACCTGGACGTACACCGTCACGGCGCGCGTCATCGGATCGATCGTGGGACTCACGCGCGCGACCTTGCCGTCGAACTTTCGCGCATCGGCGACGAAGTGGACGGTCTGTCCGACCCGCACCGCGGCAGCCTGTCGCGCGGGCACGGCGGCGGCCAGCTCGAGGGTGAGGCTGCGCACGATGGTGAACATCGGTGCGCCCTTGGCGAGATGCACGCCGCCGTCCACGAGTCGCTTGTTCACGACGCCGCTCGCGGGCGCGAGCACCCGCGTGTCGCGGGCCTGGTTGCCGCTCGCGCGGAGCCGAGCCTCGGCGGCGGCGAGCCGCGCGCGCGACGCCTCCACCGACTGCTGCGACACCTTGTAATCGCGCTCGGCGATTGCCCCCGCCTTGAAGAGCGAGGCGTTCTGATCGACGGTCCACTGCGCGTTGGACAGATCGGCGCGAGCGGCCACCCGGTCGGCCTCCGCGCTCGCGCGGCCGCTCTCCTGCTCACTCGCCTCGAAGCGGGCGAGCAGCTGGCCAGCGCTCACCTGCTGGCCTTCGCGCACGTAGACCTCGGTGAGGTCACCCTCGATGCGGGAGCGGACGTCGATGGTCTCGCTGGGATTCAGATCGCCAGTGAGCGCGATGCCGTCCTCGATCGTCGTCGCCGCCACCGTGGCGATGTCGTTCGCCGCAAGAGTCACCGATGGCGCCGCTCGCCCGGCTGCCCCCCCTTTCGTTCCGGCGGCCGCTCCAGCACCCGCGCCCGACGCAGCAGCACCACCGGGGGCGGCCGCCGACTTGTCGCCTGCGGCGGAGCCGGCGGCGTCCTTGGAGCAGCTGCCCGCGAACGTGAGGAGCAGAGCGATGGAGGGGGCGAGCCGGCGGACGTGGGTGATCGATGGCATCAGCTATCTCGGAGTCGGTGACGTCGTCGTCGCCGACGGGAGCGGGATCGGTCGACCGAGCGCACGCGCCAGGTCTGCCGAAGCGAGGAACAGATCATAGGTGGCGCGAGCTTCGGTGCTTTCCGCCGTGAGCAGCGCGAGCTGCGCATCGGACACTTCGAGCTGGGTGCTCAGTCCGCGCGCGAATCGGAGCGACGCGAGCTGGAACGCCTCCTGTGCTTCGGCCGAGTTCTGCTGGCGCGCCGCGTACGACGCGCGCGAGCGACGCAGCTCGGCCCGCGCCCGCGCCACGTCGAGCGCGACAGTCTCGCGCTGCACCTGCAACTGCAGCTCGGCCACGCGCGCCTGCGCACTGGCCAGATCGACGTTGGACTTCACGCGGAAGCCGTCGAAGAGCGGAAGCGAGACATTCACGCCAAGCTGCCGGTCGGCGAAGAACCCTCCATTCTGGCAGAGGCGTCCCACCGCGGAGCCGGGGGGACAGGCCTCGGCCGTGAGGGCGCCGCGCGCGCTCGGCAACCCCGTGCCGATCGGCGGGAACGCCTGATAGCCCGTCTGGAAGAACACGGACAGCGCGGGATAGTAGTCGGCGCGCGCCACGGCGATACCGAGTCGTCTGGCCGCGACGTTCAATTCCGCCGACCGGATCGCGGCGCGATCGGCCACGCTCGCGGTGTCTTCCATCGCGGAGAGGATTGCGGCGGTCGCCGTGGTGTCGATCTGGCTGGTGAGCGCGATCGGCTTCTCGATGGGCACGTTCAGCAGGCGCTTGAGCTCCAGCAGCGAGAGCTCGCGATCGTTCCGCGCCTGGATCGCCAACGGCTCGAGATTCGAGCGCTCCACGCGCGCACGAAGCACGTCGTAGCGCGCAGCCTGGCCGGCGCGCTGGAGCTGCTCGATCTGCGTGAGGCGATTCGTCGCGAGCGTGAGATTGCCCTCCTGCAGCTCGACGATGCGTCCCGCGTACAGCGACTGGAGATACGCACGCTGCACCAGCATGGTGACCGACGCGCGCTGCTCCGTCTCGTCGTAGCGCGCCGCCTGGCGCTGGTCGTTCGCCGCGCGCGCCGCCGAGACGAGGCGGCCACCCTGAAAGATCGTCTGCGACAGGTTGGTCGACGCGGCGTAGGTGTTCGGCTGGTTGAACACCGCACCGACCGCGTTGCCGCGCGCACTCTCGTAGACGTGCGTGTACGCGCCGTTCAAACGAAGCTGCGGCAGGATGCTGGCCCGCGCATTGGCGTACTGCGCGTCGGCGACGTCCGTCTGCGCGTTGGCGAGGCCGATCTCATCGCTCTGCCGCAACCCGAGGGCCACGGCTTGATCGAGTGAGAGACGCACCGTGTCGCCCGCCGACGCGGGAGCTTGCGCCAGCATGCCTGATGGAAACAGCAGCACGGCGGCCGCGACGAAGCGTCGCGCCCGGCCGAAAGGGGGGCGTTCAAGGCGTTGCATCACGAAATAATACGCCTCAGAGACTCTGATTGTTGGCGGCGGACGCGCGCGACCTCCGCACCGCTTGCAGATTGCACGAATGCGATCGCGGTCGGGTGACTCCGTGCTGCGCGCTCCGAACCCGTTCGAGGTCCTCCGCACACGCCCATGCCGAAGCTGCTCGTGTTGTTCGACCCCCGTTCCCCGGACATGGCGGCGCTCGCCGACGCCATTGCCGAGGGCGCGCGACTCGTGCGATTCGCCGAGGTGGATGTGCGGTGTGTCTCGCACACGATGCCGGACGGCATCTCGGCGACGCGCCATCGAACGCTGGAGAGTGCGGACGCGCTCGCCACCTACGACGGCGTCGTCATCGGCGCTTTCTCCGCGGAGACAAAAGGCGACGGCGTGGTCGATTCACTCTCGGCCGCGACGACGAGTCTCGTGGACAAGGTCGGATCCGTGTTCACGACGGCGCGCGCCGACGCGGAGCGGAGCGCGGTCCTGTGGTCGGTGCTCGCCGCGATGGCCGATCGGGGGATGATCCTCGTGCCCCCGCGCGTCAACGGCTTGCCGAGCGACGAGCTCAGTTCCGCCAGAGAGCAGGGGAAGCGCGTCGCCGATGTGGTCGGATGGGTGACACATGCGCGGTCGCATCACCATCATCACTGAAAGACTGTCCCACGTGCCGCGCGCGCGGCTGACCGCACGACTCAGGCGTGCATGTCGTCGATGTAGGTGAGCGTCCTGTGGCGGAGCACGACGCGCTTGAGCGCGGCGAAGACGGCGGGATCGAGCAGGCGCCCCATCTCGTCCTCGAGGAACACGATCGTCTGCTCCTGATCGTACGCTTCTCGGAACGCGCGCTTCGATGTCATCGCGTCGAATGCATCACACGCGGCCAGGATGCGGCCGCCGATGGTGATCTGCTCGCCCGCGAGCTGGCGGGGGTAGCCCGACCCGTCGAAACGCTCGTGGTGATCGTGGATGAACAAGAGTGCGGTCGGGATGTGTCGAAGCGGATCGAGGATCTCCATCCCGATTCGCACGTGCTCCTTCACATGCGCATACTCTTCGGCCGTGAGCGCGCCGGGCTTGTTGAGGATGTCCTCGCGAATGCCGATCTTGCCGATGTCGTGCAGCCGGCCGGCGAGACGTACGTTCTCCACCAGATCGGCATCGAGCCCGAGCTCCTCGGCCACCGACGCGGCCTGCTCAGCGACGCGGCGCGAGTGCCCGCGCAGGTAGATGTCCTTTGCCTCCATTGCGTTGATGAGCGTCTCGGCGATGCCGATCGTGAGCGCATGCAGCGCCGCCTTCTCGCGCTCGAGCTCCATGGTGCGGAGCATGACCTCCTCGCGGATGTGGCGCTCCACGTTGCGGCGGTCGATCTCGAGCTGACGCCGATGGACGGCGCGCTCCACGGCGGCCAGCAGATCGCTCAGGGCAATCGGCTTGACGAGATAGTCGAGCGCACCATGGGACAGCGCCTCGGTCGCCGCCGCGGCGTCGTTGACCGCGGTGAGCATCAGGACGGCGAGATCGTGGTCGAGCGCGAGCGCCCGCGGGACGAGGTCGAGCCCCGACATCTCGGGCATGCGGACGTCGCACAGCATGAGGACGAAGCGCTCCTGCTCGAGCACGGCGAGGGCGGCTGGTCCGGAGCCGCATTCGTGAACATCGTAGCCGCGCTCGCGAAGAAAGCGTGCGAGGGCGAGCCGGATCGTCGCCTCGTCGTCGACGAGCAGGATCCGCGGCAGGCCGGTGGCACTGACACTGGACCGCCTGGACTGGGACGAGACGGGCACGGACGGCGCGAGGGACGCAGGGGTATCGATCATGCTCGATGGACGACGGAGACTGTGATCGAGTATCGGATTCGCCATCACAAACATGAGGCACCCTGCGCGCCCCATCGTTCGCCTATCCAACGACCCATCAATCAATCGATCAATCGTCGGCGAACTCGACGGTGACTGGCGCCGTAATCAGGCCCTCGGCGACGCCACGTGCGAGGAACCGGCGCACGGCCTCTCGTCCGCGTTCGCCATAGTCGAGCGTCCAGTCATTCACGTACATCCCGACGAAGGTGTCGGCTTTGGCGCGATCCAGTCCCCGCGCGTACTGCATCGCGTGATCGAGCGCGCCGACACGGTGTTGCAATCCATACGCGATGCTGGCTTTAAGGTGTCGCGAAATCTTGGAAATCATCGCCGAGCCAAGATCCTTTCGCACGACGTTGCCACCCAAGGGGAGCGGAAGACCGGTTTCGTCGAACCACCACTCACCCATGTCGGCGACGAGGTGAAGCCCACGCTCGCCGAAGGTGAGCTGCCCTTCGTGGATGAGGAGGCCCATATCCACCTCGCCATTCACCACCGCATCCTCGATCGCATCGAACGGCGTGAACACTGGAGTGAAGTCCGGCTCGTACATCTGAAGGGAGAGGTAGGCACTCGTCAGTGGACCAGGGATGGCGATCCGCTTTCCCTTCACGTCGGCGCGCGCGGCCGGCTCGCGCGCCACGAGACGCGGTCCATAGCGATCACCCATCGACGCGCCATGCGGCAGCAGCGCGTAGCGATCGCTCAGGTAGGCGTACGCGTGGATCGACACGGCCGTCACCTCGAGCTCTCCTCGCATCGCGCGCTGGTTGAGGCTCTCGATGTCCTGGAGCTCATGCACGTAGGTGAGCCCTTCGGTGTCGATCTTCCCGACGGCGAGCGCATAGAACATGAAGGCGTCGTCGGAGTCGGGGCTGTGCGCTACGTGGATGGTCGTCATCGGCTCACTTCGGTGTTGAGCGCGCTGCGGCAAGCGCGGCATCGATGTCGTTCTTGTGCAGCAGATACTCGGGCAGACCGGCGGTACGCTCGGCCGGCTCGGCGGCGACCAGCTTTGCGCTCAGCGTGCGGGCGCGGGCGGTGTTTCCCTCCAGCTGCGCGATACGCGCGGCGAGGGCGAGCCCAAGTAGGTGCGTGGGCCGGGCGGCGAGAATGGAATCGGCCTGCGCACGTGCGAGGGTCGTGTCGCCTCCCACTTCGCCCAACCGGCCGAGATCGTAGCGCTGGTCCAGGTTGAGGGGGCCGAGCATTTCGTAGGCGGCGCGCGCCATCGGCATGAACGTGCGCACTGCGTCGGGACGGCCAGCCTCGTGCTCCGTCATGATGCGATCGTAGAGCCGCTCCGCGCGCTGTTCGGGCGTCATCTGGCTGATGTCGGGCGCACGCGGCGGCGCACCAGACGGAGCGCTCGCATCGACTGCTGGTCCCGCGGAGATGGGCGTCGAGCCCTGCATGTTCGCGCCGTCCAGCACATCGGCCGTCGCTGACGCTCCGCTGTTGCGCGCGCCGAATCGCTGGCCGACGACGAGCGCCGTGAGCGACACGAGCGCGAGGGCGGCGACCGCCCATGGCAGTGCATTCGCCAGCCCGCGAGACGGGGCGGCCGCGGTGGCGCCGGCCGGCGTGCCGCAGCGATGGCAGAAGCGAGCGCCTGGCGTGAGTGGCGTGGCGCACATGGCGCAGGTGGCGCCGGCGAGTGCGGTGCCGCAGCTCGAACAGAATCGCCCCGACGCCGGCGCGCCGCATGAGGGACAGCGCGACGAGCTGATTCCGTCGGGCGTCGGCGCGATCGGTGGAGCCGGGGGGTTCGTCATCGCGTCAAAGGTACATCGGCGCAATGGCCCCTGGCAGCCGACGGAGGCGCGTCTCGGCTCGTCCGCCGGCTCGGCGCAACCGGTCAGTTCTGGTGGTTGCCACCCGGCTGCGAGATCTGCTCGACCGTCTTCTCCGCCTTGCGATCCTCGCCGCGCATGCGGACGAGGTCCGCCTGCGCGACGATGCCGACCGGTGCGCCGCGCTCGTCGACGATCGGGACGCGCCGCACCTGTTCGCGACCCATGAGCTCCATCACGTCGTCGACGGAGTCGTCCGCGCCGCAGGTCTTCACGCCGCCGGACATCACCTCGCTCACCGGTGCGTCGTTCGACCGCCCTTCCGCCACGTGGCGAACAGCGATGTCGCGGTCGGTGATCACGCCGACGAGGCGGCCGCGCGTTTCGGCTCCGCCCACTCGCTCGACGACGAGCACGAGGCCGACGTCCTGCTCCTTCATCATGCGTGCTGCCTCCGACACCGTCGCGTCCGGCGACACGGTGTGCGGGTCCTTCGACATGATCTCGGACACTTTCATGGGATCCTCTCGAGGTGATGCGATGCGGTCGGGCGACCAAATTGGTCGGGTGCCGTACCGAGCGGCAAGCGATGTGCCGAAATCGGCTCGCATCGAATTGACAGCACGCCGCACTCCGGCGAGCATTGAGCCGTGCCACACTCGAGAGCAATGCTACCAGACCTGAAAGGCGCCTCGGCGAAAGACGTACTCGAGCTCGCCCGGAAGGAGAACGTCCGATTTCTCCGGCTCCAGTTCACCGACATCCTCGGTGTCAACAAGAACGTCGAGATCCCGGCGTCCCAGTTCGAGAAGGCGCTCACCGGCGACATCATGTTCGACGGCTCGAGCATCGAAGGGTTCGTGCGGATCGAGGAGAGCGACATGCTCCTCGCCCCCGATCTCTCGACCTTCCGGATCTTTCCGTGGGGCGATCCGGACTCGCGCGTCGGCCGGCTGATCTGCGACATCAACATGCCATCGGGCGACCCGTTTCCCGGTGATCCGCGCGGTGCGCTGAAGCGGGTGATCGCCGACGCCGCGTCCCTCGGCTACACGATGAACGCCGGGATGGAAGCGGAGTTCTTCATGTTCAAGCGGGGGCCGAACGGCGAGCCGTCGACGAACACGCACGACGTTGGCTCGTACTTCGACCTGGCGCCCGTGGATCTCGGCGAGGAAGCGCGTCGAGCGATCGTCGACGACCTCGAGAAGATGGGCTTCGAGGTGGAGACGGCGCACCACGAAGTGGCGCACGGCCAGCACGAGATCGACTTCCGCTACGCGGATGCACTCACGACGGCCGACAACATCGCGACGTTCCGCTTCGTCGTGAAGGTCGTTGCGCAGCGTTTCGGGTTGGCGGCGTCGTTCATGCCCAAGCCGATCTTCGGGCAGAACGGCAGCGGGATGCACACGCACCAGTCGCTGTTCAAGGGCAAGACGAATGCGTTCTGGGACGCGAAGGCGCCGTGGGAGCTGAGCGAGACGGCGCTGCACTACATCGGCGGACTGCTGCGAAACGCGCGCGGGTGCTGCGCGATCACGAACCCGCTCGTCAACTCGTACAAGCGGCTCGTGCCGGGCTACGAGGCGCCGGTGAACGTGGCGTGGAGCATGCGCAATCGCTCGCCGATGCTGCGCATTCCGGAGCGACGCGGGTTAGGTACGCGCGTGGAGCACCGCGTGCCCGATCCGGCGGCGAATCCGTACCTCGCGCTTGCCGTGATGCTGGCCGCCGGCATCGATGGAGTACGGACCAAGGCGGATTACCGAGAGCCGGTGAACGAGAACATCTGGGAGATGAGCCACCGCGAGAAGCGGCGTCTCCGCATCGACGACCTGCCGCACGACCTCAACGAGGCGTGCAACGAGCTGGAGAAGAACGACGTGATCATCAGCGCGCTGGGCGAGCACATCGCGCAGCACTTCCTCGCGGCGAAGCGGCAGGAGTGGCGCGACTACATCTCGCAGGTGTCGCAGTGGGAGCTGGACAACTACCTCGGGAAGTACTAGGAAAACAAGTACTCATCCTGCTGTGGGACGACGACTTCGCGCGTTGCGGAGGCCTTTCGGCTGGCATCTCTTGGAGGAGTTCTCGCATAGGAAGGCGAGCTTCCGAGGCTAGTGCGCTGCGGCCGACGTCCACACGCGTTCCCATCTGAGCTGCTCACGGCGCCATCCAACGCTCGCGCCGATCACGCCACCAGTCACGATCACGACGGGTGTGAGCACGGCGAGTCCCAGCGCGGGACATTGGCCCGTATCAAACTGGCAATCAGTTGCCCGAAACTTCCCCAGGATCGCTCCGAGCAGAACCGCAGAGCCCCACGCACCGGCTCCGCCGATGACCCCACCGGCGACAGCCTGAGATACGCTGCGCCCACGGCCAACACGCACGTCCACTTCACCGAGGGCAATCCACGGGATTGACGAGGCTTCCTCGCAGCCAGCGCCACAGCTGACCTGCACCTCCAAGCGCTGCTCAGAGGCTCCCAAATAGGTCGCGCGTAGACGCTGGCTTGCGGTATCGAGGAGGCGTAGTTCCGCGCCCGGCCGAAGCGATGCGGGAATCACTTGCGCGCTCGCCTCCTTGGGCGCGATAGCCGCTCCGCAGCCTGCTACTGCCCGCCCTGCTCTTTCGAGCTGCGGCCCGGGACGACGTTCAGCAAGAAGAAGAAGGTGCTGTTGCGGGATCGCCCCGCTTGACCGGGCTGGACGTTCGTCAGTCCGTACTCGTAGCGGCCCTCAAGCCCGAGCAGCGTTCCTCCGGGCGCCCTGAGCTCGAGCCCCAGCCCCGCCATCGCACCCACATCCAGCCGGGGCACTCGGTAGTCCGCGACGAACGGCTCGACAATGCGCTTGCGACACCCACTGCCGGCGACTCGCGTCAATCCGGTGCCCGAGAGGTCGCACCACAGGAGCAGGTTGACGGCAGGCCCGACGGTGAGCACGGGGCGCACCGGCGACCCGCGCTGGGAGAGCGCCCCGAAACGGAGTAGGAGGGGCACCTCGAGGTAGGACGTCGAGAGCGTCGGCTGGCTCTCCGTCCCCCATCCACGCTGAACGAGGAGCAGTTCCGGCTCGGCCACAATACCGGGTGCGAGTCGGTGCCGGTACGTCCCGCCCAGCGTCAGGGACGTACGGACTTGATTGGAGCCGCTCACACCGTTGCCGTACGAGGTGAAGACAGTGGACTGTGTCGTACCGACGGTGAAGCCCACCTGCTGCGCCGCAGCGCGCATGGACACGGCGATGGGAAGAAGCGCCACGGCAGCCGCCACAGCGAGGGATCGAAGAGCGCTCATCCTGGACTTCGGTAGGAATCGAGTGAGGGGACGTTGTTGGGCCGCGCCGAGGCTGGGTGGGGCAGCCAACCTACGCGTACGCGCGACGGCAGCGCCAGGCGACGCCTGCGCCCTTTCGCGTGGGCGTCTTTTCCTGAAGGTACTCGGCCGGAGAGGGTGCGACGCCCGGCCTTGGGAGCGCTTCCGCAGGCGCCGATGCTCGGCGGCACCGTCCCTGGGTCCAGCCAGTGCGCAGCCGTGATCCTCGCCCTGCTGACGATTGCCTGCGTCATCAGGTTCTCTACGTCGACGGCGACACTGCACGATAGGTGAAGTAGTCCACACGACCGTCCAGGTTGAGCCAAATCCGCCACTCTAAGATCCCCTTCGCGAACGCGGACCCGGTAGAGATGTCCGGACGGAAGCCCGCCGCCTCCTAGAACGGAGCGAGTACCACTTCGTAGGGCACGTGCAGCCACGCCGCGCTCGCCGCAACCGCAGCCCGGATCAGCGCGCACCCAAGACCTTGGTGGCGCCACTGGGGATGCACGGTCGGTCGAGGAGAAAGGCATGATAGGCGCCGTCCCACGCCACCTTCACAAAGCCGACCAGGCCCTGGCCATGATGAGCGTCGCGTGCGCAGTCTCCTCGAGCCAGGTGGCCATCAGCGGAGTGATTGGCAGGCTTGCGCAAACTGTACAATTACGACAAATTGTACAAACAATATCAACGCGAGCTCAGCACATAGTGCTGGGAACCCGGCAGGGGAATCCTGCCGAGGCGAGACGCTTCAGGGAAGCGTTTTCGTGAAAGCACCGGGGTGGCGCCCCGGGTGCGGTGCAGGGTGAGCTGCATCGCATAGCCAGCTGAGGCGCTTTTACGTTGCGCTCTCAGTTGGAGGTACCATCGTCTCGATGACTGCTTTCTCGTAAGGTGGGTGCAAGCCACCGAGAGAGTCATCAGGGCCAGCTCGCAGGAGCTCATCATGATTCGTCTACCGGCAAGTCAAGCGCGGGAGAGGTTCTCGGAAATTCTGAACGAAGTGGCCTATGGGAATGAGCGCATGGTGCTGCAGCGACACGGCAAGGACGTCGCCGCGGTGATTTCCGCCGAGGACCTGAAGCGATTCGAGGAGCTCGAGGATCGCGCGGACCTGCTCGAAATGGCGCGTGTGCTGGAAAAAGGTGAAGCGCCAATCCCGTGGGACCAAGCGAAGGCAGAACTGGACGTGAAGTAGTAAAGCCTGCGCCAGTAGCTGTCGTCAGATTCCGCGAACCTCCCGTGCGGGAGAGTGCGCGTGGCCTATCGCCTCACGATCGACCCTGCAACTGTGCGGGAATTAAAGAAGCTGGATCCAAAGATCCGGCAGACCGTCGCCAGTGCGATCAACGCGCTTGCCAACGACCCGCGACCGGATGGAGTGCGGAAGCTGAGCGGAAGCAAGGATAGCTATCGCATTCGCGCGGGAGACTATCGCATTCTCTACCGCATCGCTGACCACGAGCTCCTCGTGCTCGTTGTCAAAGTGGGGCACAGACGCGACGTCTATCGGTAGAGCGGCTACCGCCACTGGAAGACTCGTACCACATCTTGTACCGGATGTGGCAGCAGGAACGACCGCCACACCATCATCGAACGCCGTACAGCGGGTGTGAGCGGTCCTCGCCGCCCCCTTGCAACTACCGCGGGAAGTACTAGGAAACCAAGTACTCACCCTGCGAAGAGACAACGACTTCCGGCGTCGTTGTACCGCGTCTTGTACCACATCTCGCAGTGTGTACCTCATCGCTCGCCGACGGTCCACTTGGAGCCGCGTGGCGGTTCTCCCGCCGCGCTGCAACAGATGCGCAGACGGACCGTGCTCGCCGCACAGGCATCGGTGAAATGGCCGTCGCACGCCGACGTCGTGCGAATAGAGCTGTGACCAAGCGAGTGCTGGAACTCCTCGAGACGAGCACCTGCTTCGACGAAGCGTCGTGCATACGTGTGGCGGAGCGTGTGCCACGGTCGCCCCTCCGCGTTCACTTCCGCGCGGAGGGCCACGCAGCATCGTGGATGACGCTCAGCCGACCGCATCCTCCCCTCGACGGTCGCGGCGGCCGCCTTCGCGAGTTCGAGACATCCGGGCACCGGTAGGTTACGCACCTGTCGGTGGCTGCGTCGATGCATTTCGTGCCGACCGCGGGCAGCAGCGAAGGGTGTCCTCGGATCAAGCGTTCGTAGCTGGTCGGACCTGGGTCTCGCACATCCGTCAACGGTGGACCTCACATTCCTGCCTCCGCGAGCGGCCGTTCGAATCACAACTTCTTCAGTACGGTGAATCGAAAAGAAGAATTCGTCGAATTATTGTGCTTAAGCGCGTATGACGCCCGGGGGAGGATAATTCCAGTGCATCTGTGGCAGTGCAATTACGACCGAACACGAACATGTTTGAGGATGTTCGAAAAAAGGTGCTCTGAGCACTCGCAAAAGAGTCAACGACACGTTAATCTCTCGCCGCGCGGTCATCGTTCGCACCACGTCCGAGGCAGGGGCGCGGAGCACGCAGGCCCACCTCATCTCGCGCAGCGCCGCCATGGCAGTATCGGCGGTCCGCGTACTCGGACATCGAAGGAACCAGTCAGGGACGCATGCCGCCTTCGCGCTTCTTTACAAAGGCAACGATTAACGACGCGATCGCCGAGTCACCTCCCGCCTCTCCGCACTCGCCTCGAACGCGCAGGGCTCGACGGGGCGCGCTCCCCTCGGCCGCCGATCGGGCGGCAAGCGACATGATGCTTGCGGTGTCTACTGCACTGAGAAACGCCACCACGCTCGATGACGAGATTCGCGCGCTGCTCGCGGGCCTCGATGCACGCTCATCCGGCTGGATACTCGCTCGGTGGGGGTGTCTCGGCTGGCCTATCCCGACGTTGGAGTCACTCGGTTTGCTAGCAGGGGTGTCCCGGCAACACGTGCGCCAGGTAGTGGCCGGTCATGCGCACCGACTGCGCGCCATGATGCACGCGGGATCCGGTGTCCGTTTGCCGCGCGCGGAGCGCGCGCTCACCATTCTGAGCGTGCACGGCGGCATGTTGGGCACAGCGGCCTTCGCGAACGCCCTGGAATGCGATGGCATTGTTGCGACCGGGCCGGCATTGCGCGCGCTGGTCGCCATCGGAACTCTTGGCATCGTGCGTCCGATCGTCTGGGATGAAGCCTGCGACCTCTGGCTCGATGAGTCGCGACGACGCCAATCGCTCGACGGATCGCTCGATCGGTCGCGCCGGCACTTTCTTGCCGACGGCCGCCGAGCCCTGGGAAGCACCGGCGCCCTGAGCGTGACGCGGCTCCTGGATGCCGCGCCGCTCCCGCCGGACCAATGTCTCGACCTCTTGTTTGGCAGCACCCGCGTGCTCCGGGTCGACGACTATATCGTCGCTGACGTGCAATCCGAATCCCGGCTCACGCGCTACGCGCGCGACATGGCAACGGTGTCCCCCGGCATCGAGATTGAAGATCTGGCATGGGGGCTCTGGCGCGTCACGCCGCCGCTGCCTCGCGTGCCGAGCGCAGTCGTTCGGCGCGTACTTGAAGGGCATCCCGCGTTTCGGCTCGAAGGTCGTGCGGTCTTTCTTGTCGCGTCAAGCGAGACGAGCCTGCGATTGTCGACCGCAGACCATCTCCTCATCGACGCGCTCCGCGAGCGTGGAGGAACGATGTCATTCCGCGAGGTCAACGCGTTGCTCACGAGTCGCGGCGTCCCGCTCGGATATGCGCGACGTGCAGCACATGCCCCGTGGCTCGTTGCACTTCCCGGCGGATTCGGGCTGCGCGGCCACCACGGTGTCCGCGCTTTCCAGGGTTTCCCCGACGTGCTCTCGCGAGCGCGCGCCGAGCCGCAAGCAAAGCTGCTGTGGGCGAACGACGACGCGACTGTGGTGCGGTATCGGGTTGCGGCCGCCTCGGTGCCTTGCGCCCTGCGCTTCCCAAATCGTCTCGCTCAGCGGGTGGGCGCAACAACAGAGCCGTGGACGGTGTGCACCGCACCCGCACACGCCAGCACTGGCGCGATGACGCTCGGGGCGGAGCGCGCATCTCTCCGCGACGTCCGTCCATGGCTCGTCGCAGTGGACGCGCGCGCCGGTCAGCACATCGAGCTCGCGGTATCAATCGCGACCCAGACGCTCTCGTTGCGACTCATCCCAATCGCCAAGGCGATGGCGGACGAGGCGATGTGGGTGGCGCTACGCCCCGTGAATGAAAGAAGGGGATGCCCCGGATCGCCGTGCCGTGCGCTGAACGACGGGTCGCCCACGAGGTCCGGTCCGTCCGCGTCGAAGTCCGAGTAGTCAAAGCGTTGCTCGCGAACAATCCGCTACCCCAACCCTGCGCTCCTCATGATCGACCGCCGCGCCTTTGTGAAAGCGGGCAGCACATCGATCGCTGCCCTCGCTCTGTCGCCGCAGCTCGCACTCCCGGAGGGCACGCGCGGATCCGAGCACGCTGTCGGCCGCTTGACGCTGCCGATGAACCGCAACTGGCGGTTCAGTCCGCGCCGCGCCGATCAGGACACCGCTCGGCACTTCAACGACACCACCTTCGAGCGCGTGACGGTGCCCCATACCAATCATAAAGTCGCGTGGCACAGCTTCGACGAGAAAACGTACCAGTTCATTTCCATCTATCGCCGGCACTTCACGCTTCCACGCGTGGCGCGTGGGCAGCACGTGTTCATCGACTTCGAAGGAGCGATGGCCGCATCCACCGTTTGGATCAACGGCCATCGCTTGGGCGAATACCGTGGGGGCTATACCCCCTTCTCCTTCGAGCTGACGCCACACGTTGACTGGGACCACGAGAACGTACTCGCCGTCGAGCTGGATTCGACCGAACGTCCCGACATCCCGCCGTTCGGCGGCACGATCGACTACCTCACGTTCGGTGGCATCTACCGCGAAGTTGCGCTGCGATGCGTGCCCTCCACGCACCTCGACAACGTGTTCGCGCGACCCGTGAACGTGCTCTCGGACCACCCTGGGGTAGACGTGTCGTGCTTCGTCGCGCATCTGGCAACGCGCGCGATGCCATTGACTCTGGAAGTGGAGCTGCGCGACAAGGACCGCGTCCTCGCGTCCGCTCGCACAGAGCTCGCTTCCGTAACCGCGACCCTGGAGCCCGAAGAACACAAGCTGACTCTCTCCGAGCTCGGTCCTGTCCAACGTTGGGACTTGGAGAAGCCCACGCTGTACACCGTGGTGGCCCGGATCCGGCAAGGCACCGCCGTGATCGATGAGGATCAGCGGCGCATTGGCTTTCGTGAGGCGCGATTCACAGATCACGGCTTCGAGCTCAATGGACGTATCGTCAAGCTGCGCGGCCTGAATCGGCACCAGACCTTTCCCTGGGTCGGCCAGGCCATGCCTGCGCGCGTGCAGCGGCGCGACGCCGTAATCCTCAAGAAAGAGCTCAAGCTCAACATCGTTCGCACGTCGCACTACCCGCAGTCTCGCCATTTCCTCGATGCTTGCGATGAGCTCGGTCTCCTTGTGCTGGAGGAGATTCCGGGCTGGCAGCACACAGGGGACAAGCAGTGGCAGGACCTTGCCGTCGACAACGTCGGACGCATGATACGGCGTGACTGGAACCATCCGTCCATCATTCTCTGGGGCGTGCGCATCAACGAAGCGAACGACAATCACGACTTCTACGTTCGCACGAACGCTCTCGCGCATCGGCTCGATCCATCGCGTCAGACCGGTGGGGTGCGCAATCACTATCAGTCCGAGCTGCTCGAAGATGTGTTCACCAACAACGATTTCGGCTTTCCGCTCGACCCGCCGAACCATCCGCTGTATCTGAATACCGAGTTCGTCGGACACACCTTCCCGGCCAAGCCCTACGATCACGGCTCGCGTCTCGCGGAACAGTCGCTGCGGCACGCCCGCATTCACAATCAGCTGGGCTCGATGACTCAGTATGCTGGCGGCATCGGCTGGTGCGCGTTCGACTACAACACGCACGCAGCGTTCGGAGGGGGCGACCGCATGTGCTACCACGGTGTCAGTGACATCTTCCGGCTGCCGAAGCCAGCGGCGTCCTTTTATCGGGCGCAGTGCGACCCGACGGACGAGATCGTGCTGGAACCCGCTTTTCAGTGGGCGGCGCGTGCGGATTGGAGTGCCGGCCTGGAAGGAAGCGAAGAGGGCAGCAGTCGGCCAATGCGGGGACTGATCTGGTCGAACTGCGAGCGGATCGCAATTCACGTCGACGAGAAGTCGGTCGTCGACGTCGAACCCGACCGAGAGAACTTCCCGCACCTGCCGCACCCGCCCTTCTTTGTAGATCGCAACCGGCTGCGCGGCGCCACGCTACGGATGGAGGGCTATCTCGGTCCAAAGGTCGTCATCGAGCGTACGTATAACGTCGATGGGGTGGATCGTGAGTTCATGGTCGTGGCTGATGACGACGTACTGAATGCGGACGGAGCCGACACCACGCGGGTGGTGATGCGAGTGACGGACGAATTCGGCTCGCTGCGGCGCTACTCGACTGCGGCGATTTCACTAACGCTCGAGGGGCCGGCGGAGCTCGTCGGCGACAATCCGTTCAGCCTCGTCGGTGGCGGCGGTGCCGTCTGGATTCGCGCCAGGGAGCAGGCCGGGAAGGTCGTGCTCAGGGCGTCTCATCCCGTGCTCGGCACGCGGAGCGTGAGCCTGCAGATCCGAGCGGCGGAGCGCGAGCGTGTCTGAAGTCGAACGGGCAGGCGTGCGGCGCGAGGGCACCCGTCTGCGTGTGTGCGCGTACGCTATCGCACTTTAAGCATGCTTCGGTATCGACTCCTTCTATCACCTCGGACAATCAGGATGCCAAGAATCAAGCGACTCGCATCGATGGCGTTTCTCTTCACCGCGTGCTCCTCTGGCATGCGGCAACCTCGGCAGTCGGATGGATGGCTTTCACTCTTCGATGCGAAGACGCTCGCCGGATGGGAAGCGAGCGAGAATCCATCCACGTTCCACGTGGAGAACGGCGAGATCGTCGTGCACGGTCCCCGGGCACATCTGTTCTATGAGGGCCCGGTGCTGAACCACACCTTCACCGACTTCGAGCTCAAGGCGGACGTCCTGACGAAGCCAGGTGCCAACTCGGGGATCTTCGTCCGGACTACGTTCCAGCCCACTGGATTCCCGTCGAAAGGGTACGAGATACAGGTGAACAACTCGCACACGGACTGGCGCCGGACCGGAAGCCTGTATGCCGTGCGGGATGTGCGTGAGGCCGGACGAGACAACGAGTGGTTCACCATGAGGACGATCGTACGCGGCCGGCGCGTGCAGATCTTTGTTGGTGATCGCCAGACGGTTGACTACACCGAACCGGATACATCGGCGACACGGTTGACTGGAAACACCATCGCCCTGCAAGGTCATGATCCAGGGAGCGAGGTCCACTTCAAGAACATCGTCATTCGGCCGCTCACGCCCTGAACATACGCGCCACCGTGAGATCGGACGGACGCATCTGGTCTCACTGAAGCGTACCCGTCTTTCAACAGTCATCTGAGAGGAGCAATGCGCACGTTCGCCCGTCGTCCGGTCTGCAGCGCCACGGCTCTCATGTTCGTGCTCGTCCTCCTCGCGCCAGGCGTGGCATCAGCGCAGGTGGACGTGACCACGCATCACAACGACAATCTCCGGACGGGGAGCAACACGCGGGAGACCGTGCTGACGCCCGCGTCGGTAAACCGCAGCAGCTTCGGCATGCTGTTCAAGCGCTCGCTGGACGACCAGCTGTACACCCAACCGCTCGTCGCTACCGGAATCCGGGTGGATGGCGGGCTACACGATCTCGTGTTCGTCACGACGGTGAACAACAGTGTCTACGCCTTCGATGCGAACGATCCCGAGGCGGTCACGCCCGTGTGGCACGTGAACTTCGGCACGCCGGCGAATGTGTATAGCGCCAACTTCAACTGCCTCGACATCAACGGGCGCATGGGGATCATCGGCACACCGGCGATCGACAAGGCGCGGGGGGCGCTGTACGTGGTGACGCTGACGCAGAGCCGCGCGGGTTTCACCCAACGGCTCCATGCACTCGACCTGGCCACGGGTGCTGATCTGCCCGCGAGCCCGGTGACGATCAAGGCTCCTGCGTTCGACCCGCTGATGCAGAATCAGCGGCCCGGATTGCTGGTCGCCAACGGCATGATCTACGTCGGGTACGCCTCGCACTGCGACCGCGCGCCCTATCACGGGTTTCTCATGGCGTACGATGCGACGACGCTGCGACAGGTGAGCGTCTTCAACACCACACCCACCGGCAGCGAGGCCAGCATCTGGCAGTCGGGGCAGGGGCCGTCTGCCGATGCCGACGGCAACGTGTACGTCATCACGGGCAACGGGAGCTGGGATGGCGTTCGCAACTTCAGCGAGTCGTTTCTCAAGCTGTCACCCAAGCTGACACTGCTCGATTGGTTCACGCCAACGAACCATCTGCTGCTCGACGCGAAGGATGGCGACCTGAACGCGACGGGCGCCTCGCTGATTCCGGGAACGCACCTCGTCGTCGGCGGAGGCAAGGAAGGGATCTTCTACGGGTTGGACACGAGACGGCTCGGACACCTCGGCGACGAGCACGCCACGCAGCATTTCAAGGCGACATCCGGGACTCCGCATAGTCTCGTGTACTGGGCGAGCGCCAAGCACGGACCACTGCTTTACGTCTGGGCGCAGCGTGATACGGCGCGCGCTTTCCGCATCGACATCGATGCAGGGCGGATCGTCGAAACGCCGGCGATGAAGCGCGACTCGGCAAACGGCGGGCATCCGGGCGCGATGCTGTCCCTGTCCGCCAATGGCAACGCGAATGGAATTCTCTGGGCGGCCATCCACGCCTCGGGTGACTCGTGGCACGAGTCGCGACCCGGCGTCCTCTACGCGTTCGACGCCGACGACATCAAGCACGAGCTCTGGAACTCGCTCGAGGTGCCCGAGCGGGACGACTGCGGCGAATATTCGAAAATGGCGTCCCCGACGATCGCGAACGGGAAGGTATATCTCGCCAGCTTCGGTGCGGAGAACGTGGGTACCGGGCAACTCTGCGTCTATGGCATACTCCCAGCGCACGACGCTGCGGCGCCGACGGCACCCTCCGGTCTGAAGGTGGACGTCGTCGCGGGGAGGGCGACGCTCACCTGGAACTCGTCGGCGGGAGCGACCTACTATCGTGTCAGACGAACCTCGACGCGCGAGCCCAAGCCTCGGTGGGCCGCAACGGGACTGACCTCTACGACTTTCGCGGAGCCTGCCCCTGCACGACGCGACACGACGAACTACACTGTTTTCTCGGTCGGTATGGGCGGGATGAGCAGCGGTTCGGCGCAAGTATCCCTGCCGAAAACAACGCCGTGAAATGCGCATGGCCTTGCGCCACCGTTCTTCACGTAACGAGCACGCCGCTCCATCTCCGGGCGCTCGTGGACGACGACGATCGTGTGGCAGGCGGCCGAGTCGGCCTCCGGCTACTGCACGGCAGGCGCACCGGTACCGGGGGCGACGCCTCGGCGACGCTGGTCGAGCGACGACTGCCCTTTGTTGCACGGCAGCCCGACGTCCCGAACCGAGGACCGCTCGACGAGCGTCGCTGAAAGCACTGCGTGCTGCGGCGGCAGCGACTGGTGCGATTCCACCTGCCTGATCAGCATCTCCGCGGCGATGGCGCCCATGGTCGATTTCGGCATCTGCACCGTGGTGAGCGGTACGGGCAGGTATGCAGCCAGTACGATGTCGTCCCAGCCAATGATAGAGACGTTTTCCGGTACCCGAAGCTCCAACTCGGCAAGCGCGCGGCACAGTCCAATTGCAACCAGATCATTGTAGCACGTCACGGCGGTCGGACGGGATTCTGCGGGGCATGCACCGAAGTACCGTTTTCCTGCCTCGTAACCATCGGCGAGATGGGCGCCCGCTGGAATGACGCTCTCATCAGGGAACAGAATCCCGGACGAACTGCAGGCACGCCGAACGCCTTCGATTCGTTCCTGACTATGCAGTGAATAGGGCGGACCACTCAGATGTACGATTCGCGTATGCCCGCGTCGGATCAAATACTGCACTGCATCACGCGAAGCATCCGTGTTGTCGACGTCGATGAGGCTCGCCCGAAGGCCGGACACCCCCTCGATGAGCACAAAGGGATAATTTCGCCGTTTGAGCTCGAAGAGGTGGGACGAGTCCGTGTCGGTATGGAGAATGGGAGCGAAGATCAACCCCTCGATACCCTTCCCACGAAACTGTTCCACGGCGCGTCGCTCCGAGTCATACTCGCCTTCGGACGTCGCCACGAAGAGAGAATAGCCGTGCTGTTCCGCGACCTCACGGGCGCCCAGCACGACTTCAGCGTAATACGGATTGTCGATCTCCTTGATCAGGAATCCCAGACTTCGGGACCCGCTCGTGTTGGCACTGCTGCCGGTGGGCGACGCGCGGTAATTGAGTTGCTCGATCGCGGTGAGTACTCGCAGCCGGGTCGAATCCTTCACCGCGGCGCTGTCGTTCAACACGGCACTCACGGTGGCGTTCGACACCGATGCCAGTCGAGCGACGTCACTCATCGTTGGGCGTTTCATTCAGCTCGACTCAGATCTCCAAGTGGTCGTCGCTCTCGCCGCCGTCAGCACTTCGCTGCTTGAAAAAGATATCGCACGGGCCCCAATGAGCCAGTCGGCAACCGATCCGGCAGAACGAACTGCTTGCGCGGAAATCAATGCGCCGTGTCGGGCCCTTGCCTTCCCGAACAGCATCGAATGGAACACGTACTGATGGGGGATCCGTTCGGCGGCCACCGCTATGTACCGACGCTCCGTTCGTATTCACTCCTCGGCGCCGCTCCGTGACCGCTCTGATACGGTCCTCACTCACACAGGTGATCGAATGCGTGACCGTACCCTCGTAAAGTGCGCAATTCTCCTCGCCGGGCTCGGGCTGCTCGCCTCGAGCTGCTCGACAGCGACGCAACAGACATCCGGTACCGGTCGGTCCGCGGCGCCGCTCATGGCGCAGCTGAGCCGGTTCACCTCGGCGAGCGTGCCTGCCATGGGCCCAGCGGAGTCGGAGGTCGCGCCGCTCTCGTGGGACAAGGCCACCCCGGCGGGCCTGCCCGGCAACGGGATGGCGCAGCATCCCATGCTCTACATCGGCGAGGGCTACAACAAGATGATGCTCGTCGACAAGGGGAAGATCGTGTGGACCTACGCGACGGGCGGTGGCAATGAGTACGACGACGTCTGGATGCTGTCCAATGGCAACGTACTGTTCACGCGCATGCAATACGTCGCCGAGGTGACGCCTGAGAAGCAGGTCGTGTGGCGATTCGATGCGCCCAAGGGAACCGAGATCCACACCGCGCAGCCCATCGGTCTGGACAAGGTCATGTTCGTGATGAATGGCCTCCCCCCGAGGCTGATGGTCGTCAACATCACGACGGGGAAGGTGGAGGTCGATCACGTGCTTCCCGCGCCAAGCCTCACCGACCGGGGATCCGTCCACCCGCAATTCCGGCGCGCGCGCTACACGGCACAGGGCACGTACCTGATCTCATTCTTGAACATGAATCAGGTCGTCGAGTACGATGCGCAATTCAAGGAGATCTGGCGGTACGACATCCGTAGCCCCTGGGCCGCGGTGAGGCTGAAGAACGGCAACACGCTGATCACCGACGAGCTGGACATCCTCACGCGCGAAGTCAATTCGAAGAAGGAGACCGTGTGGGAGCTGCGACCGACCGACCTGCCGGAAGCGTACCGCTACATCAACACCCAAAGCGCGACGCGCCTGGAGAATGGCAACACGATCATCTGTTCGCGTGGAGAAGGTGGCAAGGGTCCGCAGCTCGTCGAGGTGACGCCGGACAAGAAAGTCGTGTGGGTCTTGTGGGACTTCAAGAACTTCGGACCGGCGACAGCGGTCCAGATCCTCGATGACCCGGGCGTGCCGGAGGTGCCTGGCGAATCGCAGCACTGA
>JBDTOD010000020.1:0-44176 GCA_039933415.1 bacterium | reverse complement strand
GCCGACGAGATCAACCGCACGCCGCCCAAGACCCAGGCCGCGCTGCTCGAGGCGATGCAGGAGCGGCGCGTCACCGTGCAGGGACGCACCTACGAGCTCGAGCCGCCCTTCTTCGTGTTCGCCACGCAGAACCCGATCGAGCTCGAGGGCACGTATCCGCTCCCCGAAGCGCAGCTCGACCGCTTCATGTTCGAGATCGTGCTCGACTACCTGCCCGAAGAAGAGGAGGTCAACGTCGTGCGATCGACGACGACCGTTCCGCCGGAGGCGGTGAACGCCGTCGTCTCGCGCGAGGAGATCCTCGCGTTTCAGCGTGTCGTGCGCCGCGTGCCCGTGGCCGACGAAGTGACGCGCTTCGCCGTGCGCCTCGTGCGGATGAGCCGTCCCACGGAGGCGTCGGCGCCGGCGTTCGTAAAAGAGTGGGTGTCGTACGGCGCCAGTGTGCGCGCGGCACAGGCGCTCGTGCTCGGTGCCAAGGCGCGCGCGCTCCTCCAGGGCCGTACGCACGTCGCGTTCGACGACGTGCGCGCGCTCGCGCTCCCCGTGCTTCGTCATCGCGTGCTGCTCAACTTCCAGGCGCAGTCGGAGAAGGTCACGACGGATGCGATCATCGCCCGGCTGCTCGCCGCGATCCAGAACCCGCGCTCGGCGCTCTGACGTGCCCGCCGCTCCCGCCTCCTTTCTCGATCCCGTGCTGCTCGCTCGGATCTCCGATCTTGCGCTGTTGGCGCGTACGGTGGTGGACGGCTTCATGCACGGCCAGCACCGCTCCATGCGGCGCGGATCATCGTCCGACTTCGCGCAGCATCGGAGCTATCAGCCCGGCGACGACCTGCGCCGCGTCGACTGGAAGCTGCTCGGCCGCACCGACCGATTCTTCGTCAAGGAGTTCGAGGCGGACACGAACGCGAGCGTCACCTTCGCGCTCGACTCGTCGGCGTCGATGGACTACGGCAGCGGCACGGTCACGAAGTTCGACTATGGCCGCTTCCTCGTCGCATCGCTCGCGTGGCTGTCGCAGCAACAGGGCGATCGGGTCGGCCTGGTCACGTTTACCAGTGACCTCACGGCAATCGTGCCGCCGTCCACCCGACATCTGCAATTGCTTCTGCACACTTTGGGACGCGCGAAGCCCGGCGGCGCCGGCACACTCGGCACGCCGGTCGCGCGACTGACGCACATGACGTCGCGCGCGGGCATCATGGTGCTCGTCACCGATTGCTACGAGTCGCCCGAGGAGCTCGGCCGCTGCGCCGCGTCGCTGCGCACGCGTGGGCAGGACCTCATCGTCTTTCACCTGGTGGACGCCGCGGAGCGCGACTTTCCCTTTTCCGCGGCCGCCACGTTCGAAGACGCCGAGACGGGGACACGACTGCCGATGCGACCCGACGAGCTGCGCAAGCGCTACCTCGAGCAGTCCGCCGCGCATCATGCCCAGGTGACCAAGCGGCTCATCGCGGCGGGGGCGGACTACGTGCGGATCGACACCGACCAGCCACTCGACAAGGCGCTGCATGCGTATCTCGACCGCCGCCTCGCGCGGAGCCGGGTGCGCTGATGGGCTTCCTCGTCCCCGCCTTTCTCGCCGGCCTGCTCGCGGTCGGGGTCCCGGTCCTGCTGCACCTCAGGCGTCGCGACCGCGATACCCCGCATCGCTTTCCGTCGCTCATGTTTCTCGAGCGACTGCCGATCCGCACGGCGCAGCAGCGACGCATCACCGATTGGCCGCTGTTGCTCGTGCGCGCGCTGGCGATCGTGCTGCTCGTGCTCGCATTCGCGCGGCCACTCTGGTCGCGTCCCAATGCGCCGCTGACGTCGGCGCAGGCGCGCACCCTGATCGTGCTGCTCGACCGGTCGATGAGCATGGGCCACACGGGGGTGTGGTCGACGGCCGTGGACGAGGCGCGCGGCGCCGTGGCGCTGCTGTCGCCGGGCGATCGCGTCGCGGTCGTGCTGTTCGACGACCAGGCGGACGTCGTGCAGCCGCTCACGACGGACCATCCTCTCGCGCTCGCCGCGCTGACGAAGGCAACCCCTGGCTCCGCCGGCACGCGCTACGCCGCCGCGCTGCGCGCGGCGCGCCAGATCGTGCTCGACGCGCGGACCGGCACGGCCCCCGTCGACGTCGTGCTCGTGACGGACGCGCAGCGCGCGGGAATGCCGGGTCTCGCCGGACTCGATCTCCCCGCGACGATGCGCGTGCGCGTCATCCCGGTGTCGTCCGGCACGCGCGCCAACGCGAGCGTCGTCGTGACCGACGCGCGGCCCGTCGTCGCGAAGGAACGCCGCATGCTCGCCGTGAATGCGCTGGTCACGTCGCGCGGACTCGGCGCACCTCGCCAAGCGACGGTGATGCTGCGGCTCAACGGCCGGCCAAGTGGAACGCGCGTTATCGGATTGAGCGGAGCGGGCGAGACGAAGGTGATGTTCGAGCCGGTCGCGCTTCCCGCCGGCCTGGTGCACGGCGAGGTGACGATCGACCCGGACTCGCTGGCGCCGGACGACACGGCGCGCTTCGCGCTCACGTCGGACGATGCGGTGCGCGTGCTCCTCATCGCGCCAGACGACGCCGACCGCGACGAGACGCTCTACATCGAACGCGCGCTCGCCGTGGGAAGCGCGCCGACCGTGCGCATCGAGCGACTGCGCCCCGTCGGCCTCGACGCGCGCACGCTGGAGTCGGCCTCGATGGTACTGCTCTGGGACGTCGCGCCGCCGACTGGCGCGACCGGTGCCGCGCTCGCCGCGTGGACGAAGCGCGGCGGCGGATTGGTCGCCCTGGCCGGACGGCGACTCGCGAGACGCGCGTCCGGCGAGCTGCTGCCGGCAACCGTCGTCGGGATGTCCGATCGCGCCGACGAGCGCGGCGGTGCCCTCGGCGACGTGCGGCTCGACCATCCCCTGTTCGCACCATTCCGTGAGACGCCCGCCGCGCTCGCCGCGCCGCGCTTCCTGCGCCATGCGACGCTGGAGGCAGCGAACGGCGGCGAAGTGATCGCCCGATTCGATGACGGCTTCCCCGCCGTGCTCGAGCGGCGCGAGGGGACCGGCCACGTCATCGCGCTGGCCACGCCGCTCGATGCGCGCTCGGGAGACTTTCCGCTCCAGCCAGCCTTCGTGCCATTCGTGCGCCGGCTCGTGCTCTACGCCACGGGCCGCGACGCCACGCCGCTCGCGCGTGAGACGGGAGAGAGCTGGATCATTCCTGCCGCCGTCCGCGAGCCCGTCGTATCCACGCCAACCGGCTCCATCGAGCGTCCGACCCGCGACACACGCGGCGCGTCGCTTCCCCTGCGTGATGCCGGGGTCTATGTACTGCACGACGGTGAGGTTCGTGGCGCGCCGGTCACGGAGCTCGCCGTCAACACGCCACGCGCGGAGTCCGATCTCACGACGACGACGCCCGCTGAGCTGCTCGCCGGTGTGACCCATGGCGACGCGAGTCTCGCCGCGAGCTCGCAGGTGCCGGCGCCCGCCGAGATCGAGCGGCGCCAGGGCTACTGGCGCCTGCTCATCGGCGCGCTCGCCGTGTTGTTGCTGCTCGAGATGCTCATGGCCAATCGCGGATGGCGCGGCAGCGCCAACCCGCTCACGACCGTACCGCCTTCAGGAGCTGGATCATGACGCAGTCCGATCAACTACTCGCCTCGCTCGCGGTGCTGCGGCGCCAGTGGCGACAGCGGATTCTACTGGAGGCGATCATGTGGGTCGCACTCGCCGCGGTGATCGCGGTGGTGTCCGGCTACGCCGTGACGCGCGTCCTCGGTTCCGCGGGCACGGGGCTCCTCGTCATGCGGTTGCTCGCGTACGGATTGATCGCCGGCACGACGCTCTATTGTCTCGTCATGCCGTTGGCACAACGCACCTCGAACCAGCGGTTCGCGCTGTACGTCGAGGAGCGCGCGCCCGAGCTGCGCCAGGCGCTGCTCTCCGCCGTGCACGAGCTATACGCACCGGAAACGGAGCGCTCGTCGCCGTCGCTCGCGGCGCGATTGATCTCGCGCACGGTGGTCGCGCTCCGCCCGCTCGAGCGCGACGCACGCATCGAGCGTCCACGCATGGAGCGCGCGCTGCGCTCGCTCGGCGCCGTCGTCGTCGCGGGCGCGCTGCTCGCCCTGCTCGGCCCCGCCGGCCTGCGCGACACGGCGCGCGCGCTCTTCGCCCCCTGGTCGGTGGCCGAGGCGGCCACGCCCGTGATGGCGGTGCGCGTGGTGCCCGGTAACGCCGCCGTGCCGAAGGGCGCGTCCGTCGACGTCGGGGCGTCGCTTTCCGGGTTCGCTTCCGACAGCGCCGAGCTGGTGTTCCGTGCCGACTCGATGACGCCGTGGAATCGACTCTCAATGTCGCGCGACCGAGACTCGGCCAAGTTCACGTCGCGGCTGTTCGACGTGACGAAGCCGACGGAGTACTACGTCGAGTCCAACAACGTGCGCTCGCCACACTACAAGCTCACCGTCTCCAACCTGCCCGCGGTGAGCACGCTTGGCGTCGACGTTCGGTATCCGGCCTATACCGGCCTTCCAACTGAACACCAGACGGACGGAGGCGACGTCGCGGCGGTGGTCGGCTCCACGGTCACGGTGCGTCCGACCACGACGATGCCCGTGCAGAGCGGCACGCTCACCTTCGACAACGGCACGAAGGTACCGCTGGTGGCAGACGGCGCCGGTGCGCTCGCCGCGTCGTTCAAGCTGACCACGAGCGGCTTCTATCGCGTCGATCTCGTTTCGGCCAACGGCGCGAGCGTGACGGGGCCGGTGCAGTACGCCGTCGACGCGATTCCCGATCGGCCGCCGACGGTGAAGATCGAGCAGCCCGGACGCGACACGAAGGTCACCAACGTCGAGGAGATCACGGTCGCGGTGAGCGGCTCGGACGACTACGGAGTGGAGTCGATGGAGCTGCGCTACCGCGTGAATGGCGGCGAGGAGAAGCGCGTCCCCTTCACCGGCAACAGCACGCGCCGCTCGAAGGAGCAGCGCGGCACCTACACCTTTTTCCTCGAGGAACAGAAGCTCACGCCGGGCGACCTGATCGCCTACAACGCGGTCGCGCGCGATGGCGCGGGCAACGTCGGCAGCAGCGACGTCTACTTCCTCGAGGTCCGTCCGTTCGGCAAGAACTACCGTCAGGCGGAGCAGCAGGGCGGCGGGGGTGGAGGCGGTGGAGGCGGCGGCGACTCGCCGGATGGCTTCGTTCCGCGTCAGCGCGACGTGGTGGCCGGCACGTTCAACTGGATGCGCGACAGCGCGGCCAGTACGCCGCGCAAGCGTCGCGAGGACGCGGCCACGCTGCACATCGCGGAAGGCAGTCTTCGTACCGACGTCGAGTCACTCGTGCGCCGCTTACAGGAGCGCGGCGCGGTGCGCGCCGACACGATGTTCATGCACATCCACGTCGAGCTATCGGCGGCGATCGTTGCGCTCAAGGCGGCCGAGGAGCTGCTCGTGAAGGGATTGGGCCGCGACGCGCTACCGCCCGAGCAGCAGGCGCTCCAGCGTCTGCAGCGGGCCGAGGCGATGTACCGCGACGTGCAGGTGCAGATGGGGCAGCAGCAAGGCGGCGGCGGCGGTGGTGGCGGCGGTGGCCAACAGCGCGCCGAAGATCTCGCCGACCTGTTCGAGCTCCAGACGGACAAGATGCGCAACCAGTACGAGGCGGTGCAGAGCGAGTCGCGCGCGCCAGAGCAGCAGGCGCAGCGCGACGCCGAGGCCGCGCTCGACAAGCTCAAGGAGCTCGCGCGTCGACAGCAGCAGGAGAACGAGCGGATGCAGCGCGCGGCCGACGCCATGCGAGAGCGGATGCCCGCAAACCAGAATGCGAGCGGCGGCGGCGGTGGTGGTGGTGGCTCGCAGCGCGAGCTCGCGCGTCAGGCCGAGGAGGAGGCACGCCGGCTCGAGCGGTTGGCGCGCGAGAAGCAGTCGCCCGAGCTGTCGGAGGCCGCGCAGAGTCTCCAGCGCGCCGCCGACGCGATGCGCAAGGCGGCGACCGGCTCGGCGCAGCAGGGCCAGCAGGCGCTCGACCAGCTCGGCCGTGCAGCGGGCGGTCTCGAAGGTGCACGCGCCGACCGCGTGGGTGAGAGCGTGCGCCAGCTCGCTCGACAGGCGCGTGCGGCGCAGGAGAAGCAGAAGGAGATCACCAACGAGGTGAAGCAGGCGACGACGCTTTCACCACAACAACGTGCCGAGCGGCTGCAGAAGCTCGATGAAAAGAAGGACGCGCTATCACGCGAGGTGGAGCAGCTCGAGGCAAGCGCCGACCGCGTCGCGCGTGATGGACGTCGCGAGCAGCCGTCGGCCGCGGGCAAGGCGGGACAGGCGGCGGACGCGATCCGCGAGCAGCGAATCAAGGACAAGATCGTGTTCTCCAAGAACGTGATCCGCACCGGCTCGACGGACTACGCGAACGCGCTGGAGGAGCAGATCGAGCAGAACCTCTCCGACGTCGCCGACCGGATGGGCGCCGCGGCGGGCGCGATCGGCGCGACGCCGGCGCAGGGCGGCCAGCCGCGCGCGCTGGAGCAGACGCGCGAGCTCGTGCGCGGGCTGGAGTCGTTGCGCGACCAGCTCGCCGATCGCGCGGCGCAGCGTGGACAGCAGGAGAAGGGGCAGAACGGCCAGCCGGGTCAGACGCCGGGCCAGGGGCAGACTCCGGGTCAGGGTCAGACTCCGGGTCAGGGTCAGGGTCAGCAGAGCGCCCAGGGTCAGCAGGGAAAGGGCCAAGGCCAAGGCCAAGGCCAGCAGAATGCGCAGGGGCAACAGGGTCAGGGCCAAGGCCAGGGCCAGCAAAACGGACAGCGTCAGCAAGGCCAGGGCGGCGGTCAGCCGAACGGCGGACAGAATCCATCCGGCGGCACGATGAGCGACGGCGATCCACGCCAGATGTCGCGCGCGCTCGGACTACGTCGCGCCAACGCGGAGGCGCTACGTCGCCAGCTTGCCGGCCAGGGGATGGACGTGCGCGATCTCGACCGATCGATCGACGCGCTCCGACAGCTCGAGCGGAGCGGCGCGCTCAACGACCCGAAGGCCGTCGACCGGCTCGAGGGCGCGGTGATCGACGGCCTCAAGGACTTCGAGTTCGCGCTGGCGCGCAAGCTCGGCGGTGCGCAGGCGGGTGGTCCCTCGCTCGGCACGCGGTCGCCGGTGCCCGAGCAATATCGCGGCGACGTGGAGGAGTACTACCGCTCGCTCGCGGGCGGTCGCCGAGAGAAGTGACCGTGCGTGACGTGTCGCGCCGCGCCCGCGCATCGCGGCGCCTCGTCTTCGCGCTCGGCTTCGCCGTGCTCGCCTGCGCCGCGGTCGCGCGCGCGGGTGCGCAGCGCGGCTACTTCGCGCAGGCGCCGAACGCCGACTACGACGGACGATTCACCTTCGTACGGCTGCGCTATACGGGCGGCGGTTTCCGCGGCGGCGGCCGATGGAGCGCCGACTACCCCGCCATGGAGCGAAACTTCATGACGATCCTCAACGATCTCACGACGGTGAAGCCGCACGTGCGCGAGAGCAACATCCTGACGCTCGACGATCCGGCCCTCGCGCGCTATTCGGTCGCCTATCTGTGCGAGCCCGGCTTCTGGCTGCCGAATGCATCGGAAGCGGCGGGGCTGCGCACCTGGCTCGCCAAGGGGGGCTTTCTGATCATCGACGACTTCTACCTGCGACAGTGGGACAACTTCGAGCGCTCGATGAAGCTCGTGCTTCCCGAGGCGCGCATCGTCCCGCTCGACGTGGCGCATCCGGTGTTCCAGTCGTTCTTCCACATCGAGACGCTCGTCGGGATGACGCACCCCGACGACGGGAACGCGAAGGCGGAATACCTCGGCATCTACGAGGACAACGATCCGTCCAAGCGGCTGATGGTGATGATCAACTTCAACAACGACATCGGCGACTACATGGAGTGGTCGGGCCAGGGCTATTACCCCGTCAACTTCTCCAACGACGCGTACAAACTCGCCACCAACTACATCGTGTACGGGCTGACGCACTGATGACTCACCCCCGCCCCGGACACGCGCGTCGCCGGACGCTGCACGCGCTGGCGTGCGCGCTCGTCCTCATCCTCGCCGGCACGTGGACCGCGCCGAGCGCGCTCGCGCAGCGGCGCTGGCGCGGCATCGTCCAGGAGCCGAACGCGCCGTACGATGGACGCTTCACGTTCGTCCGGCTGAGCTACACGGTGCAGTGGCACAGCGGCTGGGAGTTCGACTATCCGGCGATGGAGCGCAACTTCATGACGATCCTCAACGATCTCACGACGGTGCATCCCCACGTGCGCGAGAGCAACATCCACGCGATGGACGACCCCGGGCTCGAGCGCTATCCGATCGCCTATCTCTCCGAGCCGGGCTGGTGGCATCCGAGCGACGTGCAGGCAGCCGGGCTCCGCACGTGGCTGAACAAGGGCGGCTTCCTCATCGTCGATGACTTCTACTTTCCGGCGCAGTGGCAGAACTTCGACGAGGCGATGCACAAGGTGTTGCCCGAAGCGAAGATCTTCCCGCTCGACGTGTCGCATCCGGTGTTCCAGTCGTTCTTCCACATCGCGACGCTCACGGGGATGACGCACCCCGACAACGCGAGCGCGCTGGCCGAGTACAAGGGGATCTACGAGGACAACGACCCGTCGAAGCGGCTGATGGTCGTGATCAACTACAACAACGACATCGGCGACTACATGGAGTGGTCCGGCCAGGGCTTCTACGCAATCAACTTTTCGAATGATGCGTACAAGTTGGCGACGAACTATGTCGTGTACGCGCTGACGCACTGATCTTTTGAACTACCACTCCCTATCGGTGGGAGGGGGTAGCGGTAGCAGGAGGTTGTAGCGGGGAGCGGGACTGGGCAGCTTGCCCCAAAGACCCGCAGACGGCGCGTCAAGCCGAGTGTGCGAGCGTTCGATTGGTGCTGCACTGCGTGGCGGCTGAGACACCTTGCTGCCATGCACGATCTCCGGCGGTTGCATGTCTGGTAGCGTGCACGCGAGCTGTTCGTGGCGATCGATCGACTGGCGATCACTTTTCCGCGCAGTGATCGCGGCATCGTGGCCAATCAGCTTCGACGCGCCGCTCTGTCGATCTCGACGAACATTGCCGAAGGCTGCGGCAAGGATTCGCCGAGAGAGACCATTCGGTTTCTCCAGATTGCGGCCGTTCCGCCGCTGAGATGGAGAGCCACCTGCTCGTTGCCACCGATCTCGGCGACATCCATCCGAAGACGGGCGACTTGCTGGTGGCTCGAATGGTCGCGATCCGTCGCATGCTCTTCCGACTGAAGCAGAGCCTCACGCAACGCAGCCACACTGGTTCCGAGTGCTAGCACAGTCCGGCTACACCCTACCCGCTACAACTTCCCGCTAGAGCGACCCACTACCATCGACAGGGAGTGGAAGTTGAGACATGTCGATCACCTCCACCCTCGTCCTGCTGCGCGATCATCCACGCGGCGGAGGCTGCGTCCGCGCCGACCATCGCGTCCGTCGGCCAGCCGGCGACGGAGAACACCTCACTCAGCCGAGCGGCATTGTGGCGATGCACGGCTTCCATCCGTGGATGATAGCCGCCGAACAGCCCCCCTCCTCGAGAAGTTCGGCGCGCACTCGCTGGTCCTCCGCCGCGAGCGCGATCAGCTCCGCCGCCAAGCTCCAATCACCCTCGGCGACGCTCAGGGCTGCTTCCCGATCGCGCGGAGGCGTCCCTTCGCCTCCTCGTTGTTCGGGTCGCGCTTCACCGCGTCGCGGAACGCCGCTTCCGCCGCCGCGGTGTCGGCGCGCATGAGCGCGATGTTGCCGCGGAAGACCGCCGTGCCCGACGAGTTGGGGAACTGCTCCTCGTTCAGGTCGAGCAGCGCCTTCGCCTCGTCGAACTTCATGGCCTGCCCGAGCCGGAACGCGGCGGTGTTGAGCGAGCCCTCACCGAAGTCGTACGAGGCGCGCCCATAGTACCGGGTGCGTAGCGCCTTGTACGCCTTCACCGCGGAGTCGGCGCCGGACTGTGTGCCGACGTCGGCGAGTAGCAGCGCGAGCGGCTGCGGCTTGTTCACGCCGCGATGACAGGTGCCGCACGTCACCCGGAGACTTGCGGGCGTGTGCCCCGGCAGCGTGTCGACGCGTCGATTGATCTCCTGCACCATCAGCATCATCTGCCGCGCGACCTGCTTCGTCTTCTTCTCATCCGACGGGAAGTCCGTCTGGGAGAGGGGCTGCCCCTCCTTCCCGACGTGACAGAAGACGCACCGCACGCCGAGGTCGACGGCGACGTTGCGCATCGCGCCCACCACCTGCATCACGGGCGTGTTCTTCGGGAATACCTTGACGTTGACGAGCGAGTCGGGCGGGAACTTGGCCGGCGTTTGCGCGGCGAGCAGTGCGGGAAGCACGAGGAGCGCGAAGCCGATGAGCGAACGGCGCATGCGGAGTCTCCTGATCGATGGGGCGGCGCGGACCGACTGACCACCAGGTCGGCGGCGTGCGCGTGAGCGCGGACCGCCAGCACCTGCACCCGCCGAGAATGGCGCGCGTCACTCGCCTCGGCAACGGGTCACGACCGAGCCGCTCGCCGTGGTCGCTGCCCGCTACGCGTCGAAGAACTCCACCACGCCGCTCGCGAGCGAGTACTCCGCCCCCACGACCACCAGTCCGTCGTTCCGCGTGAGTTGCTCGAGCAGCTCCGACCCGTGGCGCAGATGATCCACCGACGTCCGGATGTTCGCGCGCACCGCTTCGTTGACGAGCGCGTCGTGGTCGTTTGCCAGGTCGGTCGCGAGGAGACTCTGCACCGCCGGCCGAACTCGGTCGACGATCGAGCGCAGGTTGCGCGACTGCGTCTCGCCCGGCCGCTTCAGCTCCTCGATCGTGGCGAGGATCGCGCCACATCCCGAATGTCCGAGCACCACGACCAGGCGCGTGCCGAATCGCGCGGCGGCGAACTCGACGCTTCCCACCTGTGACGGCGCGACGATGTTGCCGGCGACGCGGATGACGAACAGGTCGCCCAACCCCTGATCGAACACGATCTCGGCGGGTACGCGTGCATCGGAGCAGCCGAGCACGATGGCGAACGGCTCCTGGCTCTCTGGCAGCGCCGCACGGCGGGGATGCACCATGAGCTCGTCGGCGCCCTTGAGGCGTGAGACGAAGCGAACATTTCCCTCGCGCAGCCGGTCGAGTGCATCGCGCGCAGTCACCATGGACGGTCGTGCTCCCTGAGCGTGTCTGGTCGTACGTCGCGCATCGATGAGGCGGCGCGATCTCGTCTGGGAGCAGGATAGTCGAGCGACGCCGCCGACGGCACCCGCCGCGTCAGTCCACGACGGCCGCGGGAACGATGCGGATGGTGTACATGATGCACGAGTCGGGGGGCGTCTCTCCTCCCGCGCCCTCGTACAGACGCTGCGCCACCACGTTGGAGCTGTCGGTGAGCACCCAGGCCTCGGTGCATCCGAGGTCGGTGGCCAGCTTCACCAGGAGCTCGACGAGCTGACGTCCGAACCGGCGACCCTGATGGGTCGGCGCGACGCCGACCTCGTTGATGAAGAGCTGGGGCGGCTTGTCGGGATGCACGTAGTGAACGGCCGACGCCATGCCGACGACGACGCCGTCCTCGATCGCGACCGCCAGGTGGTGTCGCGCGTCGGCGAAGAACTCCGCCGTCAGCTGCCGATCGACCGCCTTGTCGAACACACCGCGTGCCACGTGGTCCAGCACCGCTGCCTCGTGCGACTCGAGCAAACGGATCTCTGTGTTCATCGTGCCTCAGACCGGAGCGAACCGGGTCGCAGCCTCGGCGGCCCGATGACCGGCGCCGACGCGACTCGTACGAACGTGTTGGCGATCAAGAATTGCATCCCGCACTCCCCGGGGACTCACTGATTGTACGACGCGGCGCAGCGTCGCGCCAAGCGCGAGTCAGTCGGCGATGGCTCTCGCGTGGAGCGCTGCCAGCTCGGCGCGCGCGGCGGCAAGCGTCAGGCCGGCGTCCTCCAGCATGGCCCCGATCGTCCCCGCTGGAGCGACGTCGTCATCGAGCAATGCGACGAACAGCTCGTCGGCCGAGTAGGGCTCCGGCCAATGCTGCGTTCTGTGTCCGCTGCTCAGCGCGTGCGCGAGCGCGACGACGGAGCGGTGAGCCAGAGCGAGCGGACCATGATCCCGCGCCGTCATGCGCTCCGGTCCAATCAGCTCCGCGACCGACTCGCGCAACCGCTCCGCCGACATGCCGTGCCGGCCGAGAAAGGTGCGACTCACTCCCGTCGCGTTGACCGCGACGGCGATGAGGAGATGCTCGGGACCGATGTAGGAATGTCCGAGTGCGCGGGCTTCGACATCCGCTTCCGCGAGCAGGGGCAACGCCAGCGTGTAGGAATGGGCGGGCATCGTCAGGCGAGGCGCAGTCCCATGAGCAACCCGGTCGCGAGCAGGGCGAGGGCGAACGCGAGCAGAAGTACGATGGCGAACCGCACTTGGTGCCGTCGCGCGTCGCGGTGCAGGATGTACGCGCGCTCGTCGATGTACAGGGTGCCGGTGGCCGGACCTGGCGCGAGCACGCCGTGGCGGAGGAGCGCGTCGATCACCTGCATCCGCCGCGCGCGCGCCGCCGCGGCGATGGCGACGACGGCCCCTCCTCCCGCTGTCAGCACGTTCACTCCCTCCCCTTGCCCGATTGCCGCTCCGCCACGATCACCGACACGTTGCGGTCGCCGTCGCGCGTGGAGCTCGCGAGA
Organism: bacterium; assembly: GCA_039933415.1. Classification (GTDB taxonomy): domain Bacteria; phylum Gemmatimonadota; class Gemmatimonadetes; order Gemmatimonadales; family Gemmatimonadaceae; genus AG11. The sequence goes on along the minus strand of JBDTOD010000020.1, from coordinate 31,451 downwards.
CCGCGCACCACACCATCGATGTCCGCGTCGGACCGATTCTGGCTCATCTTCCACTTCCCTTCGAGGCGGGTGATCGTCAGCTCCACGCCGACGATGCCGCGCCGGAGCTGTGCGATGTAGCCCGCGGGGGCGTCGGCTGTCGACCACGGCCGCTCGCGGCCCTCCTCGTGCCGGCTCGTCAACGCCTCGAGGTGACGCTCGAGGAACGCATCGTCGTCGACGAAGCGCAGGGTGCCGTAGACGTGCACGGCGACGTAGTTCCACGTCGGCACCACGCGGCCGTGCTCCGCCTTGGCCGCGTACCATGCGGGAGTGACATACGCGTCCGGGCCCTGGAAGATCACGAGCGCCTCGGCAACTGCCTGCTCGTGGCGATGGTGCGGATTGCCGCGCGCGACATGTCCTTCGAGTACGCCCTTCTCACCGCGCGCGCGGTCGAGCACGAGCGGCAGGTGCGTGGCGTACAATCCGTCGGCGGCGGACGCGGTGACGAGCGCACCGAACGCGCGCCATTCGATGAAGTCCAGCATCGTCTCGGGACGATGCTCGGCGTTCGCGTGGGGGATGTACATCGTCGTCGGTCTCGGTGGGATCCGGGGCGAGCTCGTTGTTGGCGCGGAGGGGCAGAGCCATCGGGCCTTGCCGGCTGGGCAGAGTCTGTGACTCCGCCCCCGTGTCATCAAGCCCTCCGCAGCCCCGATCCCCTCACCCGAACGTCCCCCGTGCCCGCGCCGAGATCCACGAGGTAGAGGGGATCCGCATCGAGATTCATGAGGAACGCCACCGACCCGGCTCTCCCGGCATATCGGCCGGTCGCGATGCGCACGCGCGCGTGGAATCCGAACTCGACGCCGTCGATCGGTTCACCGGCCAACCACCGGTCGCCCATTCCGCGGATGCCGGTCGCCGTCGCCGGTCTCATGGCTTCCTGATGGTCTCGATGTGACACGACGGCTGGCGCTGGACACACGCGCGGTGCCCAGCCCCAAGCACCGCGATCGAGAACGCCACGCTTCGCATTGTTCGTTACTCCGCGAAAGATGAACCCTGACCCTTCAAGGAGATGATCGCCTCCCTGGGCGCCGCTCAGATCATCCGGTCGAAGCGCAGCACGCTGAACAAGAGCGCCGCGCCAAGCAGCGCGACGCCGTCAATCGTGAGAAACGCCCATTGTACCGCTCCTCCTTCGCTCCGGCCCCACACGGCGAACGCCGCGAGCGTGCCGACGAGCAAGGCATACAGCGGCATCACCTGGTCCGTGGCGTACCAGGTCACCCCTCGCGCGACATAACCGTACCAGCGCTGTGCCCAGTACGCCAGCACACATCCCGCCGTCACGAGGTTCGCCAACGGGACGAGCGGAAACGTCACGACGCGCCGCCGCGCCACGATGGCCACGATGAGATGTGCAATGAACGCTGCCCATGCCGCCGCAGCGATCACCGGAATCGCCAATCCAGTTGGGGCATTGCTGGCTGTGAGGGATCAGCGCGTCAATCGGGAGAGCCGTCTGGGCGCGCACAACATGGCGTCCGGCCTCGCGGGCATCAAGCTCGGATCACGCGAACCGCTCGCAATACATCAGCAGTGCCGGTCCGTCCAGCGTCACCACCGGCCCCACCGCGCGGAACCCGGCCGTCTCGTAGCAGCAGCGCGATGGAGCCCCGATGCGAGACCTCGCCCGCGATCAGCGGTCCGTACTCCGCCTCGCATTCCGCCAGCGACGGCGGCGCGTCCCACCACTCCGCCATGTGCGGCCGTGCGATCCATTCGCACAGCATCGGCAGGTCGGACGAGGCCAGCGCGCGCAATGTGATCGTCATGTCACCGGCACCATGTCTGTATTCCTCAGATGCGCAGGAAGATCTTCCGCCGGTACATCCAGTACAGGATCAGCCAGAAGACGAGCACGATCGCCGCGCCGCGCAACACCGGCTCGAACGGAGCGCCGAGCACGAGGAACGGCTCGGATCCAAGATGACGGAGCAGCGCCGAGCCGATGAAGGTCTCGAGCGTCCAGCTCATCACGTAGATCGCAATGGAGTTCGCACCGATCACGAGCAGCGGGAAGCACCAGCGCCGCCACCGCTTCCATTCGATCGCCGCATGGAACGCCGCGAGCATGAGGATCACGAGACCGCCGCTGTAGAGCGTATACGACGACGTCCAGATCCGCTTCACGATCGGCACCAGGTGCAACCACTGGAGCGTCTCGCCAGCGATGACGAGCGACAGGCCCGCGAGCGCCAGCCCCAGGGTCTTCTCGCGCGCGGTGCGCCGCGTCGCGAGCCATCGCCCGGTCCACGTGCCGAGCATCATCGTCGCCAGCGTGGGCACGAAGGCGAGCGTCGACCACCCGCCCGAGTTGAACCGGAACGGCGTCTCTCGAGGAAAGAGGTTGAGGAACCAGACGTCGAACGCCCAGTCGACGTTGGAGTTCTTGTTGAAGTGCGCGAGGAAGCCGGAGTAGAGATGCGGCCAATCTGCCGCCACGCCGACGCTCGCGTAGTCGAAGCCGGCCGGTGGGACTGGGTACAGGACGAACGCCAGCCAGTACCCCACGAGGATGGCGACGAAGATCGCGGCCTGGACACGCAACGACGCGAACGCGATGAGGAAGAGCGCCGTGTAGCCGAGCCCGATCTGGGTCAGCGTGTCCTCGAACGTCCAGTAGGTCTGCTTCGCGTGCAGTGAGCGGAGGAAGATGCCCAGCATGATGAGCACGACGCTGCGCCAGGCTGCGTGCGCCAACATCCGGCGGAATCCGTCCCCTCTCGCCGACCGGCTCGCAATGGAGAACGGGAGCGCGGCGCCAACGAGCAGCGAGAAGGCGGGCTGAATCAGATCGTGAAGCGAGCAGCCCTGCCAGGGCACGTGCTTGGTGTTGAACGCCACGATCGCCCAGAAACGGCTCGCCGGCAACGCATCGTGCAACGTCCACAGATGCATCGTCTCCGCGAGTATCAGGAACATCACGAATCCGCGCAGTGCGTCGATCGCCAGCACGCGAGATGGAGTGGCCTCGTCGCTCCTGGCGTCGCGATCGGGCGCTGAACGCCTGCTCGCGCTCGGGGTTCGCCTCTCGCCCGTATCGACGGGCGCCACGCCCAGCGTCATCTCGGCCTCCGGAGCTGGTCCTCGCACACGGTCTGCCCACGCGTCCAGCAATATGCGGTGAGCGCCGTGGACCGGCGAGGTTGGCCGCGGCCCGCAGGACGGACAGCGAACAGCCGGAATACCTCGTATCTTCCCGGACGCGCGAGCGCCAGAGCGCCATCGCGCCGACCGTGGCCCAACGCGCGCCTTTCTCTCGTCTCCGCGGAACACCCATGATCGCCGACGTCGTCCAGCGAAACAATGTGGTTCAGCTCGGGCGTGGCACTCAGCCGATGCTGTTCGCGCACGGCTTCGGCTGCGATCAGAACATGTGGCGCTTCGTCACCCCCGCGTTCGAGGACGACTACCGCGTCGTGCTGTTCGACTACGTGGGTGCCGGCAAGTCGGACTGGGAGGCGTACGATCCTCACCGCTACGCCTCGCTAGAGGGATACGCGCGCGATCTCCTCGACGTCGTGCACGCCCTCGACCTGCGCGACGTGATCTTCGTGGGTCATTCCGTGAGCTCGATGATCGGCATCCTCGCGGCCAACGAGGAGCCGGATCGCTTCGCGTCGCTGATTCTCGTCGGCCCATCCCCGCGGTACATCAACGACGGCGACACGTACGTCGGCGGCTTCGAGCGCAGCGACATCGAGGACCTGCTCGAGACGATGGACAAGAACTACATCGGCTGGGCCAACTTCCTCGCGCCGGCGATCATGCAGAACGCCGATCGTCCCGAGCTTGGCGCCGAGCTCACCGAAAGCTTCTGCTCCACGGATCCGGTGATCGCCACTCAGTTCGCCAGAGCCACCTTCTTCTCCGACAACCGCGACGACCTCGCGCGCGTGACGGTGCCATCGCTCATCCTCCAGTGCACGAACGACATCATCGCCCCGCTTCAGGTGGGCGAGTACGTGCATCGCGCGATCGGTGGAAGCGCGCTGCGCGTGATGGAAGCCACCGGCCACTGTCCCCACATGAGCGCTCCGGACGAGACGGTGCGTCTCATCAAGGATTTTCTCGCGCGGTCTTCGCCTGACTGACCGCGTCGGGCCCGGGGGGGCGGACGAACTGCTCGAGACGCTCCCGTGCGGAGTCGTCTCGTTCAGTGACGACGGGATCGTCCGCTATGTGAACGGCACGCTCGCGAGCCTGCTCGGCTACCAGCCCGACGAGCTGCGCGGGCGGCACGTCGAGTCGCTCCTCACCCTGGCGGGACGCATCTTCTACCAGACGCACTTCTTCCCCCTTCTCCGGCTGCACGGGCGCGCGAACGAGATCTTCCTCCTGCTCCGTCACCGCGACGGCAGGGATGTCGGTGCACTGGTGAATGCCACTCGGCGCGAGCGCGACGGCACCGTCGTCAACGACTGCGTGCTGATCGAGGTGCGAGAGCGTCGCAAATACGAGGACGAGCTGCTCAATGCCAGGCGCACCGCCGAGGGCGCGAATGCCGCCCTCCAGGCGCGCACGCGCGAGGTCGAAGCCGCGAACGAGCGACTTACCGAGCAGGCGGCCGAGCTGGAGCTGCAGACGGAGCAGCTCATCGACCAGACCGCCGAGCTCGAGGCGCAGAGCGAGGAGCTTCAGGCGTTGAATGACGAGCTGGTGGAACGCGGCGAGGACCTCGAGCAGGCGCGCAACGGCGCCGAGGAGGCCAATCGCGCCAAGAGCCAGTTCCTCGCGAACATGAGTCACGAGCTGCGCACGCCGCTCAACGCTATTGGTGGCTACGTCCAGCTCATCGAGCTCGGGATTCACGGTCCGGTCTCCGACGAGCAGCGGACGACGCTCGAGCGCATCACACGCAGCCAACGGCATCTGCTGCATCTCATCAACGATCTGCTCAACCTGGCGCGGATCGAGGCTGGCCGAATCGACTATCGCGTCGAGCGCGTGATCGTCGCGGATCTCATCGCCAACGTGCTCCCGATGATCGAGCCGCAGCTCGCCGCCGGCCAACTCTCGCTCTCGGTGACGTCCGAGCTCGGACTGGCCGCGCGCGCCGATCCAGAAAAGGCCCAACAGGTCCTCATCAACCTGCTGACCAACGCCGTCAAGTTCACACCCGCCGGCGGAACCATCGCGGTGGACGCCGCGATGACCGGCTCGCCTGAGCGCGTCGCCATCCGCGTGATCGACAGCGGCATCGGGATCCAGCGGGAAAAGCTCGAGAGCATCTTCGAGCCGTTCGTCCAGCTTCGCGAGCGGAAGACGGAAGGCACTGGACTCGGGCTCGCGATCAGCCGCGACCTTGCGCGCGGCATGGGCGGCGACCTCCTCGCCACGAGCGAGGACGGCGCCGGTTCCATCTTTACCTTCCTGCTCGCGGCGTCGCCGGCGAGCGACTGACCGCAACAGAACGCGAGCGGGACGCGAGCACGAGCGCGACGCCGCCGAGCACGGCGAGGCCCGCGATCGCGAGACGGCTCGTGATCCGCTCGCCGAGCATCGCCGCCGCGCCGCTCGCCGCGATCACGGGCACGCTGAGCTGCGCCACCGCCGCCTGCGTCACCGACAACCTCGGCAGCGCCCGATACCAGATGGCGTAGCCAAGTCCGGACGTCACGCCGCCGGACACGATCGCGAGCGCCAGCCCGCGACCGCTCATCGCGATCGACGACGGAGCGATCGCCACCAACAGGAGAGCGATCGGGCTGCTCCAGAGAAAGCTGCGCGCGTTCGCCGCGAGCGCATTGGACGCCGCGCGCCCGGCGAGTGAGTAGACGCCCCACGCCACACCCGCCACCGCCATCAGCGCCACGCCGAGCGGATCGGGCCGTGCGACCGATGGCACCGTGAGGATCGACAGCCCGGCCGCCGCGAGCACCAGGCCGGCCCAGGCGAGTGGCGTCGGACGCTCGCCGCGCGCCACGCCGTAGCCGATCATCGTGAGCTGCACGACGCCGAACAGTACCAGCGCGCCGACCGCCGCGCCGATGCGTAGATACGCGAACGAGAACGGCGCCGCGTAGAGGAAGAGCGCCAGCGGCCCGGTCGTACCCTGACCGCGGAACGACGCCCATGAGCCCGACTGCCCCCGCACGATCGCCGTGAGCACGATCGCTCCAGCAACCAGCCGCACCGCGGTGAAGCTCGCTGCGTCGATCTGTCGCGAGCCAAGGGCGAGCCGCGTCAACAAGGAGTTCGACGCAAAGGCGATCAACGCGAGCGCCGTCAACGCGACGGTTCCGGAATCGATCGACGAGCGCTCGTCGTTCATTCGTTCAGCTGATGCGCGTCGTCACGCATCCTCGTACAGGTCGCTCGGATCAGCGGCCGCCAGCTCGACGAGAAACCCCGCCAGGCGCTCCGTCAGCGCGGCGAAATACACTCTTCCCTTCTCCGCCGTTGCGGCGGATGGATCGCCGACGCCCGTATCCGCGCTGATCGCCGTCCATGGTCGAGGGGCCCACGCCCACCGCTCGCGAAGTCCCGCGATGCGCGGCTTGCGCTCGGCGCCGGAGCCAGCCTCGTCGAGCGGCAGGGCCAGCTCCGGCGTGAGGTGCATGATCAGGCTGGTCTCCAGCTCGCCCGCGTGGTCGCCCGGCTCCGTGAAGAACGGCTTGGCGTCGATCGCCGTCCACCAGTTGATCCAGCAGAGCAGCACATTGGGCACCTTCGGCTGCAGCTCACGGATGATGGCGCGGAAATCGTTCCCGCCGTGTCCGTTGAGCAGGACCACCTTCCGCACGCCGTTGCCGGCGAGACTGAGCACGACGTCGGAGAGAATCGCGAGCTGCGTCGACGGATTGACGTTGAGACAGTAAGGGATGTCGAGCTGTCCGGTCTGCACCCCGAACGGCACGGTGGGCAGCACAACGACACGCGCACCTCGCGCCCAGGCGAGCCTCGCTGATTCCGCCGCGATGTGATCGCACTCGATCACGTCGGTGGCGTAGGGCAGATGATAGTTGTGGGCTTCGGTCGCGCCCCACGGAAGCACGGCAACGTCGAACTGGGTCTGCGACACCGCCTTCCAGTTCGTCTCGGCGAGGACATACGGTCGTGGCATGCTCGGCTCTCCGGTCATCGTACGGGCTTCACTCCGCCGAACAGCGCGAGCTCTCGCCACTTCCAGTGACAGTCCACGTGCGTGAAGCCGATCTCGCGCAACCACGCGAGCTGCGGCTCGACGGCGAGCAGCTTGTTCGATTGATCTTCCTGCTCGGCCGTGATTCCCAGCGCCGCGAGAAACGCCTCGTGCAGCTCCGGCGTCGCCGATGCCACGTGCTCCAGGTTGTAGAACACTCCGCCTGGCTCGAGCGCGTCGAAGATCTCCGCGTACAGCGCGCGCTTTCGCTCGTGGGTGCAGTGGTGGATCGCGAAGCACGACACCACCGCATCGACCTCTCCGAATGCGGGCAGCGGGTGATCGAGATCGTGCTCCATCACCTCGACGAGCGGATCACCGTCGAAGCGGGCGCGCGCCGCTTCCAGCATGGTCGGGGAGAGGTCGGCCGAGATGCCCATCGCGTGCGGGCGGTCGATGCGCAGCAGCGCGAGCAACCGGCCGTCGCCCGCGCCGAGGTCGACGATGCGCCGTACCGTGCGCGGGACGAGATCGAGCAGCACGGCCTCGCCCGCCGCGCGATGCGGGATCTTGTCGGCCAGGGCGAGATACTGCAGCGCCTTGTCGGCGGAGTTGTATTCCTTGAGACTCGTCATGACGGCATGAGTGTCGCGAACGGCGGCGCACTGGATGAGCGACGGCTTTCGCGCCCGATCAATATGATGTGGGAAGCATGTGGAGCAATGTCGCCAGGTCCGCCGGCGTCACGTCGACCAGCGTCGCGGCTCACCAAACCGCCGGGACGACGCATTCATAGCGCGCGACGACCGCGCATCCACCCACGATCGTCGGATTCCCCTGAGCTTCCCCTTGTTGCGGACGGAGAAGGCGAATCTGTCCGTCGACTCCTCGACCTCTGGAAAGGAGAGCGCGATGCGACGGACATCCGCGCGCGTGCCGCCGCGACTCACAGCCAACGGCGCACGCGCGCGCAATACGCTCCGTACGCCTCCGGGAAGGCCTTCGCCAGATACCGCTCTTCTCGCGCGATCACCGCACGATCAAGCGCGACGATCACGAGCGGCAGGAGCGCGACGGGCCACCAGCTGTTGAGCACCAGCGTGACGGCCAGGTAGAGCGCGACAAGACTGACGTACATCGGATTTCTCGTGATCCGATACGGCCCATTCGTCACGAACGCCGTCGCCGGCTGATTGGGGATCAGCGTCGTATGCGCGCGCCAGAACGCCGAGAACGCTCCGCCGAAGAACGCGAGAAAGGCGATGAACGCGAGCGCGGCGCCGATCGATCTGCCGTTCGATGGTCCGGCCGTGATGAACATCGGCCGCCATCGATGCAGCAGCCATCCGATCACCACCCCGGCGACGTAAATGAGCGGCGGGGGAAAGTTCACCCCGGCGTTGTCGGGCTTGGATGCAGCGGCCATCGGTCCTCCATCAATTCGTTGACGTCTCACGCGCACCGGAGCTCGATCTCGGAGCCGTCGGGATCCGCAACGTACGCGTCCGGAACTCCGGGAGCGAACTCTCCTCGGCGCAAGAACCGTCCGCCCAGAGTGATCGCGCTCCTCAGCGCGAAGCGCGCGGTTGTTCGAGCAGCGCGAGCTCCAGCCCGTGGTAGTGCGCCGGCAGCCGAGTGTCCGCGGGGATGATACGTCGTCCTACCAGCTTGAAGCCCAGCCGTATGTAGTAATCGATCAGCGCGGTATTGCTTGCCCACGTGTCCATGCGCAGCCCGGCGCGCTCCTGCAGTTCGCACTCCGTGCGCGCCCAGTCGAGAACGGCGTTGATCACTCCACGACCGTGGTAGCCCGCCGCACGAGCGATCCGATGCAGATAGATGTGGGCGTTCCGCTCCAGCTCGCCCCAGATCGCCGCGTCGTCGTACGCGACGGAGAACACCCCCGCCAGCTCGTCTCCATCGAGGACGCGAAACAACCGGCCGCCCTCGATCTCGGCGAGGATGGCCGAGTCGGAGAATTCCGGCCAGACCGGCGCGCTCTGCTCGCGCTGGATCGCGCGCCCGTCGGCGTACGCGGCGCGAATGCTCGGGAGGTCGAACGTGGCGGCAGCTTGCACGCGCATGGCCACGCGATCGTCAGGAGACATCAAGCTGCGTTTTCGATCGCGCGCCGGCGAAGCCACCGTCGGAGCGCGATGAGCGTCCAGATCGACTCGACGGCAGCAAATGGCCACGCCTTGATCAGCGTCGCATACGTCGCCGCCGCAGCACACGACAGCGCGAACGCGAGCACGAATCCCGTTGCGCGATCCTCGAGCGCGTAGGTGACGACCATGACGGTGACCGCCGCGATGCCGAACAACTCGATGCCGGGCATGAGAATTGTTTTGCGTTGGCGCTACGTTGAACTCGGGCCCACTCAGCGCTCCGCCTCATGCCGGCGCCAGCGTCACATCGCTGTAGTCCGCCTCGCAGCTTTCCCGAAGTGCGCGGCCCAAGCTGGAATCGAGGGTGCGGCGCATACGCCGCGCGACGTTGAACGAGTAACAGAGCCCTCGGCCCACCGCGGGCCGGCCGTGACGACGGCGGCGACAGTCGTGCAGGGTTGGACGATTACGAAATCGGACGAGGCGTCCACCGGGGCGAACGATCCAGTCGGCCATTGACCACTCCGAGACGGTCGTCGCGACGCTGCCTCGGAATGAGCAGCGCCGCTTCGAGTAGCTCGGGCGGTCGAGTGGGAGTGATCGCGTTTCGTCTCGGCATGGGATGAAGTCTAACGACCATTCGACCGCCGTCAGGACACGGGCCACGATCCGGCCCCGGCCTCCCTCCGCCGGCCTCCCGTCGACGGGGCCACCAAGCTCCGCTGGCACCTCTCCGCTCCGCCGGGTATCCTGTTCCTTAACATGCCCCGCTCGTCCCTGAGCAGCCGCTCACGACTTCATTGGCTTCGCCGCCTTGCGCGCAGTTTGTCGCTGGTGGTGCAGCTGCTGGTCGTGCTCGTGCCTCTCAGCGAGGGTCACGAAGAGCGCGTGCTCGACTCGCACGTCGAGGCGCCGCGCAGCTCGCCCCACGTAGGGCACCATCCCGACGTCTGCCCGGCCTGCATCCTCCTCGGCATGCACAGCCGCGTCGAGGAACCGTCCGATCTTGGCGACCTGCTCATCGAGGTCGAGCAGACCCAGCGCAGCGTCGCTCGCGTGTTCGCCTACGCGACGCGTGCGACATCGAACAGCTCGAGGGCGCCGCCACTCTCTGCGTGAGCCGGTAGTCCGACGTCACCGCCATCTACGGCGGCGGGCGTCCTTCCCTCATTGCAGAGCACATGAAGACCTTTTCGGCGGCGCTCGCCGTGGCATGCTATGCCACGGCCATGGGCGCGCAGACGCCGGACGTCCGGCATGGCGACTCGCTCGTTCTGACACGACGAGCAGCCGTTCTCGCGGCCCTCCGGAACAATCCGCAGCTCGAGGTGGGCCGAGAGCAGACGGCGCAGGCGCGCGCGCGGCGCGTGAGCGCCGTGGCGATTCCCGATCCGAGTCTCACGTATTCACTCGATAACCAACCCGGCCTGCTGCAGCTCGGCAGCGCCGGCCAGCGCAATGCAGTCGTCGGGCTCGCCGTCCCCTTCCCCGACAAGTTCCGCCTCCGCAATCGATCGGCGACGGCGGACGTGCGATCGTTCGAGTTCGCGTACACGGGGCTCCGGCAACAGCTCGTCGCGCAGACGTCTCGCGCGTACGACTCTCTGCTCGTCGCCCTCCGGCATCGCGACGACTTCGCGCTGAGCCGCGATCTGGCGGCCGACTTCCTCAAGAAGACGCAAGCGCGCTTCGAGGGCGGCAGCGTCGCCCGGCTCGACGTGATCCGGGCTCGCGTCGTCCTCGCGCAGAGCGAGAACGATCTCATCGCGAGCGAGCGCGACGTCTCACTGTCGATGGACGCGCTCAACCGCCTCATCGGCCGGCCGCTCGGCACCCCCGTCGTCGCGGCCGACACCCTCGCCGTGCCTTCCCCCCTCCCCCTCATCGAGGCCCTCGAGGGTGCCGCGCTCCGCGACCGGCCGGAGCTCGCCGGACTCGCCAGCGCACAGGTGGGAGCGCGGGCGAACACGACGCTCGCGCGGGAGTTCTGGCTGCCGGACCTGACGCTGTCGGCGCAGCGCGACTACGGGCCCGACGGCGCGGGAGCGCTCTTTTCAGCCGGCATCGCGCTGCCGCTCCCGATCTTCTACTGGCAGCACTCGCGTGGCGAGATCGCCGAGAGTCAGCATCGCGAGCGAGAGCTGAGGGCGAGCTACCGCGATCTCCAGGCGGAGATCGCCCAGGACGTCCGCGCCGCCTACGCCACCGCCGCCACATCGCTCCGGCAAGCGGTCTACATCCGCGACGAGCTGCTCCCCGCTGCACAGGAGGCGTACCGTGTCGCCTCCGTGAGCTACGGCCTTGGCGGCTCCTCCGCGCTCGACGTGATCGAGGCGCGGCGCAGTCTGATCGACGCGCAGACGCAGTTCGCCGATGCGCTCGCCGCGGCCAGCAGTGCCAGGTCCGATCTCCAACGCGCCGTCGGCGCACCACTCGACGACTACGATCTCCGGAGCGTACGATGATCTCGACTCTCGCGTTGCGCGCGCTGCGCTCGACGTTGCTCTGCTTGCTGGTCGCGGCCGCGTGCGCGAAGGACAGCGCGTCAGGGGCCGCACGCACGGACACCGCGCGCGCGCGGACGAGATCCGACAGCGTCCCGCGCGCGCAGGACGTGTCGCTCACCCCCGAGCAGATGTCGCGCGTGCGCACGGCGCCCGTCGCGCTCATCCCCTTCCGCATGTCGGTAAAAACCACCGGTACCGTCGCGTTCAACGGCGACAAATCGACGCAGGTGCTCGCCCCTGTATCCGGACCGATCACGCGAATCCTCGTCAACCCTGGCACCTACGTCCGTCGTGGTGCGCCGCTGGCCATGGTCACGTCACCGGATTTCGCCGCGGCCATCGCCGCGTTCCGCAAGGCGCAGTCGCAGTATCGCAACGCGCAGCGCATCGCCGATCTCGATGTGCAGCTCTTCAAGAACGACGCGATTCCTCGCCGAGAGCTCGACCAGTCGGTGACCGACGCGGCGGCCGCGGCCGCGGACCGCGACGCGGCGATCGAGCAGATGCGTGCGCTCGGCGTCGACGAGGCGAGCATCGCCGCGATACGCGACAACCGGCCGAGTGCCACGACGACCGCGGTCATCCGCGCGCCGATCGAGGGAACGGTGGTGGAGAAGCTCGTGACCCCGGGGCAGCTGTTGCAGGCGGGCACGACGCCGACGTTCACGATCGCCGATCTCGCGACCGTCTGGGTGCAGGCCAACGTCTTCGAGTCCGATCTCGCCCTCGTCGCCAAGGGTGAAGACGCGACGATCATCACGGGCGCGTCTCCCGCCCCGATCCAGGGGCGTGTCGCCTACGTCGGCTCGCTCGTCGACCCCAACTCCAAGGCCACGGCCGTCCGGATCCTCGCGCCGAACCCGCGCGGCATCCTCAAGCGCGACATGTTGGTGAACGTGTCCATTCGCGCGGCGCAGGCGAAGAACGCGCTGATGGTCGGCGTGGGCGCCGTTCTCCGCGACGACCAGAACCTGCCGTTCGTGTACGTCGCGCTGCCGAGCAACCGCTTCGCGCGGCGACAGGTGACGCTTGGCTCGCGGACGAGTGATTCGCTCGAGGTGACGTCTGGCTTGTCCGCCGGCGAACGCGTCGTGGAGGACGGCGCGCTCTTCCTCAACTTCGCGGGCAGTCAATGAGCACGCGCGTCCCGTCCGAGCACGACGACGATGGTCCGTCGAAGACGATCGACGTCGCGCAGGAACACGAGCGCCATACGACACCCTCGCTGGCGCATCGCGTCGTGCGCGGCGCGCTCGACCAGCCACTGCTCGTACTGCTCCTCACGCTGACGCTCATCGGCGTCGGCATCTGGTCGTTCCGCCGGCTGCCGGTCGACGCCTACCCCGACATCTCTCCACCCATGGTGGAGGTGGTCACGCAGTGGCCGGGTCACGCGGCGGAAGAGGTCGAGCGGTTGATCACCGTGCCGGTGGAGAACGGCATGAACGGACTGCCGCGCCTCAAGATCTCGCGGTCGATCTCGCTGTACGGGCTGTCCGACGTTCGCCTCACCTTCGAGGACGGCACCGACAACTACTTCGCGCGCCAGCAGGCCTTCGAGCGGCTGGGGGACATCGCGTTGCCCAACGGCATCACGCCCGGGATCTCTCCGCTCGCGTCTCCGTCGAGCCTCGTGTACCGCTACGTGCTCGAGAGCCCCGACCGCTCAGCGATGGAGCTCAAGATCCTTCAGGATTGGGTGCTCGACAAGCAGTTCCGGTCCGTCGCCGGCGTCGCGGATCTGTCATCGCTCGGCGGCGAGACGATGGAGTATCAGGTGCTGCTCGATCCGACCAAGCTCGCCGGTGCGGGCCTCTCCACCGCCGTCGTCGCGGCGGCGCTCGACGCGAACAACGGCAACGCTGGCGGCGGGTTCTATGCCGAAGGAGGACAGTTCTACTACGTCAGGGGACTGGGCCGGATCAAGACGCTCGAGGACATCGGCAACATCGTGCTCGCCGTGCACGACGGCACGCCGGTGCTGGTGAAAGACGTCGGCGATGTGGTCATCGGCCACGCCCCGCGGCTCGGACAGTTCGGCTTCATGAGCCAGAACGATGCGGTCGAGGGCATCGTCCTGATGCGGACCGGCGAGCAGGCGCAGAACGTCCTCTCGCGCGTCGAGGCGAAGACGAATGAGCTGAACAACGGTATTCTTCCGCCCGACGTGAAGGTGCGCCCGTTCTACGACCGTCGCGACCTGATTGCCGTGACGACCCACACGGTTCAGCAGAACCTGCTGCACGGCATCCTGCTGGTGATCGTGGTGCTGATCTTCTTCCTGTACGACGTCCGGTCCGGCCTCATCGTGGCGTCGGCGATCCCGCTCGCGCTGCTCTTCGCCTTCATCTGCCTCGATCTCCGCCACATTCCCGCGAACCTGCTGTCGATCGGTGCGATCGATTTCGGCATTCTCGTCGACGGCGCGGTGGTGATGGTGGAGAACATCTACCGACAGCTCTCGTCGCGCAGCGCCGGATCACGCACCGTCGTCCAGATCATCGCATCGGCCGCCGCCGAGGTCGATCGTCCGATCGTGTACGCGGTCGCCGTCATCATCGCCTCGTTCGCGCCCATCTACGTGCTCAGTGGGCCGTCCGGCCGGCTGTTCGCGCCGATGGCCGACACCACGATCTTCGCACTCATCGGCGCGCTGCTCGTGACGCTCACGGTGATCCCTGTCCTGTGCGCCGTCCTGCTCAAGCGCGGCGCGACGGAACGTCAGAACAAGCCGTTCCGCTGGGTGCAGGACCGCTACGCCCGGTCGCTGGACTGGAGCATGGCGCGTCCGCGCCTCGTCATGGGCGCCTCGACGGCGTTGTTCGTCGGCGCGATGGGCCTGTTCGCCGTCATCGGCGCGGAGTTCATGCCCAAGCTCGATGAAGGCTCGCTGTGGGTGCGTGCGACCATGCCGTACACGATCTCGTTCGACGAGTCGTCGCGCATCGTGCCGCAGATCCGCGCCATTCTCCGATCGTTTCCGCAAGTGACCGTCGTGAGCTCCGAGCACGGCCGCCCCGACGACGGCACGAATCCGACGGGATTCTTCAACGCGGAGTTCTTCGTCGGGCTCAAGCCGTACGGCGAATGGTCCGGTGCGTACCGCTCCAAGTCCGAGCTGATCGCCGCGGTCGACAAGAAGCTGTCGGTCTTCCCCGGGATCAACTTCAACTACACGCAGCCCGCCGAGGATGCGGTGGACGAGGCCGAAACGGGGTTGAAGAGCTCACTCGACGTGAAGCTGTTCGGATCCGACCTCACCATCCTCGAGGAGCGTGGTCGTGAGATCAAGCGCGTGCTCGACGGGATCCGCGGCGTCACGCACGTCACCCTCGTCGAGGAGTTGGGACAGCCAAGCCTCACGATCGACGTCGACCGGAACAAGATCGCCCGCTACGGCATCAATGTCGCCGACGTGAACGGGCTCATCGAAGCCGCGGTGGGTGGCAGCGCCGCCACGCAGGTCGTGCAGGGCGAGCGTACCTTCGATCTCGTCATCCGGCTGCAGCCGCAGTACAGGCAGACGCCGGAGCAGATCGGCAACATCCTCGTCGCCAGTCCGTCGGGCGCGCAGGTGCCGCTGCACGAGCTCGCGACGATCGGCGTCAACAGCGGCGCGTCCTTCATCTATCGGCAGAACAACTCGCGCTACATCGGCGTGCAGTACTCGGTCGAAGGTCGCGATCTCGCCGGCGCCGTCGAGGACGCACAGCGTCAGGTGGCGAGCCGCGTCCAACTGCCGTCGGGCTATCGGGTCGTCTGGGGTGGCGAGTACGAGGAGTATGCAGCGTCGAAGGGACAGCTCCGCGTCGTGGTGCCGGTCACGCTCGCCCTGATCTTTCTCCTCCTGTTCGCGCTCTATCACAACTTCAAGTTCCCCGCGATCACGGTGGCGGGGGTACTCCTCTCCGCGCCGCTCGGTGGGGTGCTCGCGCTGTGGATCACCGGCACGCCGTTCTCCGTGTCGTCCGGCATCGGTTTCCTCGCGCTTTTCGGCGTCTCGGTGCAGACGGCCGTCGTCTTCATCTCCTATGCGAACGAGCTCAGGCAGCAGGGCCTCGGGATCGCCCAAGCCACGCGCGAGGCCGCGCTCCTGCGTTTCCGCCCCATCCTCATGACCGGCCTCGTGGCTGCGCTCGGTCTGCTCCCGGCGGCGTTCTCAACCGGCATCGGCTCCGACTCACAGCGTCCCTTCGCGATGGTCATCGTCGGGGGCCTGTTTTCACGGCTGCTCATCAGCATCTTTCTCATGCCCGTGCTCTACGCAGCGGTGGCGCGCGACGGGGATCACCTGGAGGTCTAGCTCACGCTCACCAATGGCTCTGCACCGGTCGAGATTCTCTCGGAGCCGATGAGTATGCGCATCGCGGGAGGACACCGTTGTCGCAGGCGTCACGACGTAACCCGCACGAGATGACGGAGCAGTCGAGCCCATTCGAGGAACGCTTCTTCCAGATCTCGATCGATCTGCTCTGCGTCCTCGACTTCAACGGATACTTCAAGCGCCTGAACCCCGCGTGGGAGCGCGCCCTCGGCTTCACGATCGAGGAGCTGATGTCGCGCACCTTCATCGAGTTCGTGCATCCCGACGATCGCGAACGGACGCTGAATCAGAACACGGCGGTGCTGGCTGGCGGAAAGGCGCTCGCGTTCGAGAACCGCTACCGCTGCAAGGACGGCTCCTTCCGGTGGCTGCACTGGAACGCCGCCCCCGATTCCGACGAGCGCGTCATCTACTCCGCTGCGCGCGACGTCACCGAGCAGAAGCGGGCCGCGGAGGAGCGCGAGCAGCTGCTCGGCGAGCTTCAGCAGGCACTCGCCGAGGTGCGGTCGCTCCAGGAGATTCTCCCGATCTGCTCGTACTGCAAGCGCATCCGCGACGACGAGGACTATTGGCAGCACGTCGAGAGCTACATCTCACAGCGCACCAACACTCGCTTCAGCCACAGCATCTGTCCGTCCTGCTTCGTGACGGAAGTCCAGCCGCAGCTCGATGCGCTGGACGGTTGACGATACACCCCTGGCCCTGCCCCGAATGACCTCACGCCGTGCCTTTCTTCAGCGCGGCGCCGGCGCCGCCGCCGCGCTCGCGCTCCCCCTTCCGGTGTTCGGTGGCGCGCTCGACACCAGCGCGCCAGGTGCGCTGCTCGACATCCGCCGGCCGCCCGATCGCGTGGACGTGCAGACCACCACCGGTATGCAGCATCTCACGCGCTCCGGCGACGAGTGGCGCAGCGGGCGTGTCGCGGTCACGCTCACGCCGACGCGCGATGGAGCGCGCATGCGACTCTCGGCGCCCGAGGACGCCGTGCTCCGCGTTCACCTGCGCTGGCGCGGCCGCATGGACGCCGCGCGGCTCGTGCTCGGCGATGCGTGGGAGCGAGGGTACGGTGATCTCGAGTGGCGCGGCATCGTGCCTGACCGGGTCATGCCCTGGTACTTCGTCGCATCGGACGGCCGGCGCACCGACGGCTACGGCGTGCGCACACGGCCGAAGGCGCTCTGTTTCTGGCAGCTCGATCCCGACGGTGTGAGCCTGTGGGCCGACGTGCGCAGCGGCGGTGACGGCCTTCGACTCGGAGAGCGCGTGCTCGACGTGTGCGAGGTGTCGTATCGGCCTGGCCGCGCGGGCGAGTCCTCGTTCTCCGCGCTGCGCGCGCTCTGCGCCCAGCTTTCTCCAGCGCCTCGCCTGCCGGCGCGTCCCGCCTACGGCAGCAACGACTGGTATTACGCGTACGGCAAGAACAGCGCGGCGTCGTTCGCCGCGGACGCCGCGCGCATCGCCGAGCTCTCACCCGACACGGCCAATCGACCCTTCGCCGTCGTCGACGACGGCTGGCAGCCCGAGCGCACCGACGACAAGCGCGGCGACCCGAAGCGCGGCGTCGGACTCTGGGATCGCGGCAACGAGAAGTTTCCCGACATGCCCGCCGCCGCTGCCGCGGTGCGCAATGCGGGTGCGCGGCCAGGTCTCTGGGTGCGACCTCTGCTCGCGCCAGCCGACGCGCCGCAGAGCTGGCGACTCGCGCGCGATCGCGCCTTCCTCGATCCGACCGTCCCGGAAGCGCGGGAGAAGATCGCCGCCGACATTCGAGGCGTCGCGTCGTGGGGCTACGAGCTGATCAAGCACGACTACTCCACCTACGACATCATGGGGCGTTGGGGCTCCGAGATGGGCAGCGCGATGACGAAGAGTGGGTGGACATTCGCGACCGGCCCGACCCAGACCACGGCCGAGGTGATCAACACGCTGTACGACACGATTCGATCCGCCGCCGGCCAGTCGCTCGTGCTCGGCTGCAACACCGTCAGTCATCTCTCCGCCGGCGTGTTCGAGATGTGTCGCACCGGCGACGACACCAGCGGCACCGAATGGGCGCGCACGCGGAAGATGGGCGTCAACACGCTCGCCTTCCGCGCCGCGCAGCACGGAACGTTCTACGCCGCCGATCCTGACTGCGTCGGCGTGACGAAGGCCATTCCCTGGTCGCTCAACCGGCAGTGGCTCGACTTGGTGGCGCGCAGCGGCACCGCGCTGTTCGTATCGCTCTCGCCCGACGCGGTGGGCGCCGCCGAGCGACGCGATCTGCGTGCGGCACTCGCGTTGGCGGCCAGGCCACAGACGCTCGGCGAGCCACTCGATTGGCAGACCACCGTGTGGCCGTCGCATTGGCGGCTCGGTGGCGCCACTGCGACCTACGACTGGATCGGCGAGGAAGGAGTCGGGGCGCCGCGCTGAGTGCGGCGCTCCGGTCGGATCACGGCTGCAGCGATCCCGCGTACGCGGCGGCTGCCGTCATGTCGTCCAGACTGAGATTCGCCGCGACCGCGTTCATCGGGGCGCTGTTCGGCGTGGCGCGCGCCCCCGTCTTGAACCCGATCAGCTGCCGTAGCAGGTAGGACGGAAAGCGCCCTGCGAGCGGCGGGGTGGATTGCTTGCCTCGAAGCTGCGAACCGTGGCAGCTCTCGCACCCGGGCACGCCCGGGATTGCGTCGCCCGCCGCGAGCTTGCGCCCGCGGGCGACGCTCCCACGGGGCACGTATGCCACGTACTCCGCGTACGAATCGCGCAGCTCGTGCCGGCTCAGCTCCACCGGAAACTCGATGATGCGACGGCCAAGTGGATCGGTGCCGCCGTCGGGCACTTTCACGTACAGCCCGTTCATGGCGACTGTGCGCGGCGCCGAGTCGGCCTCGATGATCCGCGTCATCGGACGCGCCCGCACGTTGGCGAAGTATTTTGCCGCCGCGACGAGCTCCGCGTGCGATACGCTGTCGGCGATCGCTCGCATTCCGACCGTCGGCGAGAAGGGGACCGGCGATGCGCTCCCGCGCTCGTGCGACTTCATCTGCTCGACCTGGGCGACGATGTAGTCGTTCGGCAGTCCGGCGATCATCGCGTTCTCCGGACGTCCCATGCCATCGAGGAGGTGACAGAAGCCGCACGCCATCATTCCCGGCTTGCGGCCGTGGACCACGACGTTCGGCGCCGGTGTGTGCGTCCCGGGATGCCAATCCACGACGTCGAACCGCTCGCGCGCGCGCAGCTGCGTGAACGCGACCGTGCTGTTCGGCACATGCTGCGGCGTGACGCTGTCGTTGGGGACGCTCGGCACTTTCGTCCCGGGGATCACGACGGGAAACGCCCACGCGGGCACCTCGAAGGGAGCGATCGACTCGCGAGCGGACGCGCTGCCAGTCTGCGCGCTCGTCCTCTGCGCGCACGAGACGATGGTCGCGCAGCCGGCGATCGCCAGCGTTGCGGCGAGCAGCCGCGCAGCGGGGAAATGGCGGTGAAGCATGATCTGGTCAGCTCGAACTGGGGCGGATGGCATTCTCACGCCGACACTCGGCGGGCACCGGAAACCGGGAAGCAGTATCGCACGCGCCGTGCACGTCCGTCAGGGCGTCGCCATCGCTTTCGCCTTCCACTCCGCGGCCTTCGCCGTCTCGCCCATCGCGGCGTACAGGCCGACGATCCGATTGCGCGCGTCTCGCACCACGGGCGCGCGCTCGCCGCGCGCCACGACGAGCCTGCGCTCGGCCGAGAGCAACAGCGGCTCCGCCTCGGCAAACCGCTTCGCCCGCACCATGTGACCGCCGAGAATGCTTTCGCTCGACAGGATCAACCAATGGCCCGCGGGCAGCGCCTGCTGCCGCAGTCGAAGGCTCTCACGCAGCCAACGCTCGCCCGCCGCGAGCGAATCCATCCCATCGAGCGACCGCCCGAGCACGGCCATCGCCGTAGCAACGGCGGGGTGCGTGTCGGGTAGCGACTTCCCGCGCAGCTTCAGTACCTCGCGGCACCACTTCGCCGACTGATCATAGCGTCCGAGACCGAGCAGGAAATCCGCGTAGCTGAACATCGTCCACGCGTATTCCGGATGCTCCCCGCCCAGCAGCTTGCGACGCATCGCCAGCGTTTCGCGATAGACGGTGTCAGCCTGCTCGATCTTGCCGGCGCGCTCCAGCACGCTCGCGTAGGGCGAGAGCAGCGACGCGAGGTCCGCGTGCTCGTTCCCGAACGCCCGGCGCGCCGCCGCCACCGCTTCCACATACAGCGACTCCGATTGCGGTACTCTCCCCAACTCCAGCGAGACGTATCCCAGATTTCCGTATAGCGTAGCGAGCAGCGAGTCCTTGTCCGGCGCGTAGCGCAGGCCGAGCTCCAGCGCTTCGCGGATCAACGGCTCCGACTCCGCCACCTTGCCGAGCCGGCCGAGAATGCGGCCTCGCTGATCCAGGAACTCGGCCCGATGCAGCGGGTCGTCGTCCGGGTGACGCTGGAGCAGCGCCGCCGCCAGCCGGAGCACGGAATCCGCCGCCGCGTATTCGCCCAGATATTCGAGGGCATTGCTCTGTCGCGCATAAGCGCGCGCCGTGCGGCCGTCCCCCTCGGGCACGCGTCGCCGGTGCGCGGCGAGGGCGCGCCCGAACTGCGCTTCGGCCGACTGGAACTCGCCGAGCGCCATGTACGTGTCGCCGATCACGTTGCGGATCTCCGCGTCCAGCGCGGGCGATCCCACGAGCGCGTCGGCGCGGCGCGCCGCGGTGTCGAGCACCTCGTGTACGGTGACGTCCTTTCCGAGCGACGCGGGGTTGGCCGAACCGAGCATCGTCGTGAGAAAGGCGGTGACCTGCACGGCACGCTGCTCTTCGGCACGTGCTCGGCGCGCCTGCAGTGAGACCCCCACCAGTCCAGCGATCAGCGACGCCGCGGCGACCGTCACCGCAGCCGTCTCCAATGATCTTCGCGCGACGAGCTTGCGCATGCGATACACCAGCCCGTCCGGCCGTCCCGATACCGGATGGCCGTCCAGATGCGCCTGCACGTCGCGCGACATCGCTTCCGCGGAGCCATAGCGCCGCGAGGGCTCCTTGCGCAGCGCCATCAGCACGATCGCGTCGAGATCGCCGGCGATCTGCGACCGCACCTTCGCGACGGATCGCTCGCCCACCTCCTCGGGTCGCTCGGGACCGACGCGCGTACTCGGCGCCGGCGCTGGCGTCTCGCATACGACGCGCTCCAACTCGGCCAGCCGGTGGTCGCGGAGATCGAATGGGCGCGTCCCCGTGAGCAGCTCGAACAGCAGCACACCGAGCGTATAGACGTCCGCGCCCGTGCCGGTCGGCTCGCCGCGGATCTGCTCCGGGGCGGCGTACTCCGGAGTGAACGATCGCACGGAGGTGAGCGTCGACGGGCCGACGTCGGCATCGCTCTCCGCCGGGAGCAGCCGCGCGATGCCGAAGTCGAGCAACTTCACCCTGCCATCCGCCGTGACGAGAATGTTGCCGGGCTTGAGATCACGATGCACCACCAGCGCCTGATGCGCGCTCTGCACCGCTGCCGCGATCTGCTGGAAGAGTCCGAGCCGCTGCTTGATCGTGAGCCTATGCTCGTCGCACCACTGCGTCAGCGGTTTGCCATCGACGTAGTCCATGACGAAGTACGGCTGGCTATCCGTCGTGATGCCGCCGTCGATCAGCGCGGCGATGTTCGGATGGTCGAGGCTCGCGAGGATCTGGCGCTCCGCCTTGAACCGCCGAACGGCCGCGGGACCATCGGCATGGCGGTGCAGGAACTTCATGGCCACGCGCTTGTCGAACTGCTCGTCCGCGCGTCGCGCCTCGTACACCGCGCCCATCCCGCCCACTCCAATCATCCGGACGATCTCGTAGCTGCCCACGCGCTGCCCGATCCACGCGTCGCCGGTCGCGGCCACCCCGCTCAACCGCGACGACAGCGGCATCCCGAGTCGCGAGTCGACCAGCGCGTGCGCGTCGAGCAGGCCCAGCACTTCGTCTCGCAGAGCCGCGTCGTCCGGCAGCACGGTGGCGATGAACGCGTGACGCTCATCCGACGGATGCTCGAGGGCGAGCTCGAACAGCTCCTGCATGCGTTCGACGCGCGCCGGCGTCAGGCCGTGGTCGCGCATTCGATCACGCGGTGGCGAGCGAGCGGAGGAGAAAGGCACGTGCAAAGATCCAATCGCGCTTCACCGTGGCGGGAGAGATGCCAAGGGCATGCGCGGTCTCATCGATCTCGAGCCCGCCGAAGAAGCGCAGCTCGACCACCTTTGCCTGCCGCGGCGCGGCGGCATCGAGCTGCTGCAGCGCGTCGTCGAGCGCGATCAGATCGAGCGACGTCGCCTCCACTTCCGCAACGCCCTCGTCGAACGTCACGCGAAGGCCGAAGTCGCGTTTCTGACGACGCCGCGCACGCGCATGATCGACGAGGATGCGGCGGATCGTCTGCGCCGCCACAGCGAAGAAGTGCGCTCGGCTCTCCCACGGGATCTCGCGCTGTCCGATCGCCCGCACGAAGGCCGCATCGACGAGCTCGGTCGGCTGCAGCGTGTGACCGATCTGCTCGCCTCGCATGGCCGCCCCGGCGATCCGGTGCAGATCCTCGAACACAGCGCGGCCGAGCCGGTCGGCAGCCCCCGGCACTCTGTTCTGGACGTCGTTCAGGATGGCGGTGATTTCCATGGCGGCCATAGCATACAGCAGCGGAAGTCCTTAGGCAACAAGGAGTTAAACGATGTCGTCGTGCGTCCGTCCTCCGTCGGTGTCGGCCCGCACGCGACCGCGATGAGCCTCGGCGGAGGATTCCGTCGCCTGCCCTGTTGAAGCGGTCCTGTCCGGCCCGCCCCAGACCCCATCACGTCGAGGACATTTCATGGCCCGATCCGCGCACAGCACCGACCTCGCGACGCCGCGAGCCGCCGCCGCTCTCGCCCTCTTTGCACTGCTCGCCCTGTCGGCGTGCAAGGGCGGTAGCGAGTCCACGAGCCCGGGCAACAACAACCCGCCGGCCAACAATCCGCCGGTGATCCCCCCCATCACCCTCGAGACCACGGTCCCCCCCACCACTCCCGGCTTCGTCGACGCGCGGACGTCGCAGATCGTGACGGACGGTGGCGCACCGACGCAGGTGTTCGACGACTTCACCTCCGCCACCGCCGGAACGATCAAGACGGTCGGATGGCAGGGGATCTACTGCGTGCAACAGGCGAACGCGGCTGCGCCAGCGGCAACCGCCACGAGCTTCACCATCTCGTTCTACGCCGACGCCGCCGGCCGGCCGAGCACCGCCTCGCCACTGCAGACGTCCACCTTCGCCGTGGCCCAGACCGGGCAGACGCTGGAGAAGACGGTGGCCAATCTGCAGTGCGGGACCGCCGCAAACACCACGTGGCCGTTCTACAAGTACTCCGTCACCCTCCCCACGCCGTTCGCCGTGACCGCGAACACGAAGTACTGGATCAGCATCCAGGCGACCACGCCGTCATACGCCGTCTACTTCGGCTGGCGCGACGGCACCCCGTTCAACAACTCGTCGCTCCAGCTCTTCCAGGGCACCTATACGACCTACAACGTCGACCGCGCCTACTCCCTCAAGTCGTCCTGATCCACCCGTCCGACGGGACAATCAGCGCGACATCTCGCTTCCCTACCGGCCTGAAATGGCGTCGCCCGCGGCGAGCTTTCGCTCGCGGGCGACTTTTCCCCGCGGCGCGTTCGCCGCGGTCAATCGCCCCAGCGCCAGCCGCGCCTCGCGTACATCGGGAAGATCCCCGTCTCCCTCGCGCCACCGGCTCAGCAGCTCGCGATAGGCGGCGACTCCCCGGGCGGTGTCGCCGGTCTGTACTGCGAGTCGGCCGACTCGTAGCGATGCGTGCAGCCACTCTTCCTGCTGCTCGTGTCCGAGCTGCATGTCCTGACTCAACCGAACCGCCGCGACCAGGGCCGAGTCGATGAAGCCGAGCGCGACGTAGCTGTCGGCGTACAGTGCGAGCCTGTGTGCATCACGCGTCGTGTCTCGCGCCTGCTCCAGCAGCGCTCGCGCCTCACGTGCGCGACCAGCCGAGAGCGCGATGCGCGCCGCCAGCAGCGACTCCACGGTCCGATCCGCCACGGAGGGCGTCGCCCGGGCGCGGATCGAGTCGAGCATGGTCCGCGCGCGCGGCAGCTGCCCTCCTCGCGCGAACGCGAGCCCGCCGAACATGCTGAACGCCGGATCCAGCGACGCGGCAGTCCGCGCCGTCCACGCCGCGTCCAGGGCGCGGCGCGCGCGATTCATGTCACCACTCGTCATCGCGGCCTGCGCGAGGATCACATCGTTTCGATATTCCGACAGGTGCGCGCCGGCATCCTGCGCGAGCGCAATGGCTGAGTCGAGGTGAGCTTCCCCTGCGCGGTATCGGCCTCGATACATCGAGAGATACGCGAGCGAGCGGTGCCCAAATCCCTGCTCCTCTTGAGATAGCCGCGTCAGCATCCGCCGGAACGTGGACTCGGCCGAGTCGAGCAGTCCGAGGTGAATCAGCGCCTGGCCGTACTCGTGGTTGATGTTGCCCGCCACGAGTGCCGTGGAATCGACGCGCTGCGCGCGCTCGTACTCCACCACCGCTCCCCGATAGTCGCGCAAAACCTGGTCGCACGTCGCGAGGTTGATGTATGCGCTCGCGTAGAGTGAGTCGAACGACAGCGCGCGGCGGAACGCGGGAATGGCATTCCCACAGCGTCGTTCGCGCATGAGCCGCGTGCCCAACGTCATCCACGTCTCTCTCGACGGATACGCTTCCGCGAGCTGTGCGTAGAGCTGGAGAGCCGCCGCCGGCGCTCCTCCATAGCTCGCCGCCTTGGCGCGCAGGTTCAACTGCTCTCGCGCCGTCAGATGATCCATGTGCGCGAGCGCGCGATCGAGATACTGCTTACCCGCAGCCCGGTCGTTGTACCAGACGAACTCGAGGTCGGCCAGCGCGAGGAACGCCATGGCGAACGACGTGTCGAGCGCCACGGCGGACCGAAACTCGTCCCGCGCGAGATCCCAATGACGAACGCCCGATGCCTGCTGGCCGGCAGCGTAGGCGCGCAATGCCTCGAGCGACGATGTCGTCATGCGCGGCAATGGTTGGCGCGTCGCTCCGTCGGACGCCGAGGTCTCGCCCAGCGCGCCCCGCACTCGGCTCAGAAGTCCATCGAGCCCGGACAGCACGTTGTGCCTCCCGGCGACGCGTACGCGCTCCGTTGCCAGGTCGCGGCCCGACGACGGCTCCACGATCCGCGCTGACAGCTCGTACGCGCTGTCGTACTGCGCGATCGCGAGCACGATGATCCGCGAGACGCCCTCCCGCTCGGCGACCTCGCGCGCGAGCTCCTCGGTCAGGATCGAATCGGCGTGCGGCCGCTCCATGCGCACGACGCTTTCGGCCACGCGGCTCCGCGGAAAGAGCGGCAGCTGATGCGATTGCTGAAGTCCCACTGTTGCCGCGGCGTAGAGCGAGCGGTCGAACAGCGGGTCGCCCGTGAGATTCTGTACGTCGGCGAGGAGCACCTGCCCGCCGAGCGGGATGCGTGCGGCGTGTGCACGGCTCCAGGCCAGCGCGCTCGCCACCAGAAGCAGCGACATCAGGGCTCCCACGATCGCCGCCGGCCGCCGGAAGAACGGCGCCACTCCGCCGAGGCGCTTATGCGCCGCCATCGTTGCGGGATCGAAACGCGTCGCGTCCGCGCGCATCGTCCGATATGCCGCGCGATGCCATGCGCGACCACGGCTCGGCGCGACGAGCTCCGACGTCGCGAGCCGCGTGGCCTCACTGGCGAACTCGTATCCGCCGCGGCCGCCGCTCGATTGCCGCAGGATCCGCGCGGTGACGAGGGCGCCCAGCGCGCTCTCGAATTCGGCCGACGACCGGAGATCGGCAACGCGCTCGAGCAGCTCGGCGTCGACACGTGGACCGATCACCGCCGCGGCCTCGATCACACGGCGAGCGCCGGCATCGAGCCGATCGAGCCGAGCGCGAAATGCCTCGCGCTCGATGGCCGGGAGCGCGATGGGCAGCTCGCCGATCGAAAGCGTGGCCTGCCAGCGCCCACTCGCGTCCGGCGCAATCGCTCCGCTGTCGGCGAGCTGTGCGAACATGACGGCGAGCTGCCCCGGGTTTCCGCCGCTCGCCTCGTGCAAGCGCGCGGCGATCGCCGTTCCCCCCTCCGCGGTGAGTGGCGCCATCGACGAGAGCATCGCGAGCGTTTGCGTCTCGGTCAGCGGCGCGAGCTGGACGCGCACGAGATGAGACGACGCGCGTCGGACATCGTCGTTCAGTCCGGACGCGCGCCACGCCGCCGTGCGACCAGCCAGCACGACCAGCGTGTGCGGCGGTGGACGCCGCACGAGCGCACCGATCACCGCGGTGCTCTCCTCGTCGGCGTCCGGCGCGTCGTCGATGAGCAGGCACACGGACGACTCCGCGGCGACGTCGCCGAGCAGCCTCGCGAACGCGTCGTCCGTTTCGTGCACAGGCCCACCGTCCGGCAGATGCCGAAACCGTTCGTGCAGCGCCGGCGCCAGGCGAGCGAGCGCCGAGAGGATCTCCGGCGGCGACGCCGCCGCGCCTCGGCCCGCGGCCAAGTCAATGATCAGCGGACGCAGCACGGAATACGGATGCGCACGCTCGCTCTCGAATGCGCGAGCCTCGACGACGAGCGGAGCCGGCCGGCGCGCACGAAGATACCGCGCGACTTCCGCACAGAGCCCCGACTTGCCCAATCCGTCGTCCGCATCGATGAGGACGACTCGGCCGGCGCCGTCGCGCGCGGCGTCCCAGGCGCGCGTGATCTCCTCGAACACGCCGGCTCGCCCGACCAGATCCGGTGACAGAAAGGCGCGCGCGCCAACCAAGGGGTCGCCATCGCGCTGGTGGTCGCCTCGGTCGAGGCTTCGCGCGATCGCGCGCTCGAGCATCGCGAACGCCGGCGATACCGGCGTGCCCTCCCGCTGGAATCGCTTTCCGCACTCCGCCATCCGGGCTGCCGCCTCCGCGCCGCGTCCCGCCGAGCGGAGCGAGGTCACGAGCCGGATGCAGCCTTGCTCGTCGTCGGGCAGCAGATCGCGCCAGCGGGACGCACAGGCGATCGCTGCGCTCCAGTCGCCCCGCCCTTCCGCGTCGGCGATCGCGCCCTCGAGCGCGATGGCGAGCTGTCGGCGCAGCGCCGCGCGCTCCGCCTCCACCCAGCTCCGCCACGAGTCGTCGCCGAGGTCGTCGAGTCCTGCGAGGAGCTCACCGCGCCAGCAGCCGATGGCGTCACTCCAGCGTCCGTCCGCCACGTTGGCCTCGAACGTCGCGACGTCGAGGCGCAGATCACTGGCGTCGAGTCGCACGCGGTCGTCCAGCGTGATGAGGCGCGCGCCGAGCGGAGGACGAAGCTCGGACAGCGCCTGCCGCAGCGATTTCCGCGCGAGCGCATCCTCGACGCCGCCCCACAGCAGCTCCCCGAGCTCTGCGCGCGACGCGCCGCGAGCACCGCGCCGCGCGAGGTACGTGAGCAGGCCGAGCGGCTTTCGCCGGCCCGCGAGCAGCGGCCGACCCTCCTCGGTGAGTTCGAGCGGACCCAGGGCGTACAGGAGGATCATGCGGCGGCGGGCGGGAGGCGCCTGACGAGCATCCGCCGGCGATTGACGCCGCGTTTGACGCTCGATTGGCGTGTCCCCGAGATAATCGCCCCCCATGAGCGACTCTGCCAGGGGACGAGACGGCGCGCCACACTCGGCGGGCGACGCGATGCGCGCCGAGGACCGGAGCCGCATCGGGTACTTCGTGCTGCAAACCCGCACGGCGGTAGTCGATGCACTCCTCGTTCGTGCGGTGCTGGAAGACCTCCGAACGGGGGAGAAATGGACGTTCGGCTCGAGCTCCGAGCTGAGTCGCTTTCTCGACCGCCTTGGCATGGACACGACTCGAGACGACCCACCACCCCCCACCGAAGCGCGAGGAGACGGAAGATGAATAGAGGTCGAGAGCTCGACATGTGCACGATCGCCGGCGTCGCGCTGCTCTGCGCGCAGCTGAGCTGCGGAGGCACGTCCGGCGACGGCGGCATCACCGCAGAGCCGCCTTCGGTGACCACGACGGTGCAGATCTCGGCACCCGCGAGCTCCGTCGTGGTGGGCGACTCCCTGCGGCTCACCGCCACCGTGCTCGATCAGCGCGGCGCGGCGATGCCGGGCAAGAGCGTGAGCTGGAGCAGTGGCGCGCCGACCATCGCCACCGTCACGTCGAGCGGTGTTGTCACGGGAATCGCGGCAGGCACCGCCGCCATCAGCGCGGGTGTGGACGGAAAGAGCGCCGCCACGCAGATCACCGTCACCGTGCCGGCGCGCATCTCCTTCGATCAGACCAAGGTGGTCACGGCAGCCATCGGGTCACTCGGCGGAACGCTCACGACGAGCTCCGGGGGCAGCACCTTCACCCTGATCGTGCCAGCCGGCTCGCTCGCGTCGAGCGTGCAGATCTCGATGACCCCCGTCACCGCGATGCGGCAGCTCCCCGCCGAGGGGGAGTTCATCGCCGCGGTCAAGCTCGAGCCGGCGGGCACCAAGTTTCGCAAGGCCGCGACGCTCCGCGTCGTGCAGAAGGTCACCGCCGTCAGTGGCAAGCGATCGGTCGGCTATCTCGCCAACGACACCGGCGCCGTCGTCGCGCTCGAGCCGATGACGCAGGTGGGCGACACGCTGTCCATTCGCGTTCCACACTTCTCGGTGGCAGGTGGAGGGCAGTTCAATCCGATTCCGCTTGCACCGCTGGTCTTCACCTTTCCGGCAAGCCTCGCCGCCGACGCCTTTATCAATCAGATCGCGGCGTTGCCGCTCCACGCCACCATTGCGCAATACGTCCCGATCCTCAGAGCGTGGTACACGACCTCCATCGAACCACAGCTGCTTGCTGGAAGTTCGAGTAGTCCGGACGTCAGCGCGCAGGCCGCGGCGGATTTCGACACGTGGACGGGGTTGATCGCGAACGCCGATGCCTTCGAAGGGTTCAGCGGTGCGCTCATCGCCGCGTTGGCAACGGAGCAGCAGCGGGGTGACGTGTTGCTGCCCGGGGTGCTCAAGCAGGGCATCTCCGGCTTCAACGCCCGGTGCGCAGCAGTCGTCACCTTCGATCCCACCGAAGCCGAGAACGTGTTCATGCTGCAGGACATCGCGGCGAATCATAAGGTGGCGACGGTGGCCAATGGGCTCGATACGCCGACGGTGCTCAAGAACATCTGCCCGCAGCTCGTCAACAGCACCGCGAGCTTTCCCGCCAATCCATCCGCCGGAACGGCCGCGACACTGGACCTCCAGTACGGCCTCAAGTTCGGTGTGAGCCCGCAGCTCCAGGGCGCGCCGCTACAGGTTGGTCTCACACTCTCCGGCACCACCACCGACGGCATCTTCATTCTTCTGAGCAACGCACAGGGGCACGTCTCGCAGCCCGTCACCCCCACCGGGCAGGTCGATTTCGTGGCCGACGCGGAAGCGTGCATCGACGCCGGCGTAGGCTATCGGCTCACTGAGATCTGCACGAAGAACAATGTCACTCGCCAGTTCGGGCTCACGATCAACGGCGACGTCCTCGTCACCGATCAGAATGGCTTCAAGTCGCTCGCGAACGTCGCCAAGGTCACCGGCAACCTCACCATCCAGGGACCCGGCGTCACCTCCACGGACTTACTCGAGCTGCTCGCGCTGCGTGAAGTCGGCAAGACACTCTCGATCGAGTCGGTACCCGGTCTTTTCACACTCCAGGGGCTCGGTAAGGTCACGAAAGTCGGCACACTCTCCCTGCTCGATCTGCCGATCGCCTCGTTGCAGGTGATCGGAGGCATGGACTATCAGGGCTTGTCCGTGGAGAAGCTGCCCAACTTGGCGACGCTCGCCTCGCTGCGCACGCCGTCCGCGACCCTCGCCGGCTCGCTTCGCCTCGTCAACAACGCCACGCTCACCAACATCGCCGTCCTGCGCAGCGTCAAGCAGGTCGGCGGCGACTTCGCGTTCTCGACGATGCCCACGGTCACGACGTACGCCGACTTCGCCGCGCTCGAGCAGGTTGGCCGCGACGCAACCTTCGGTGGCGCCGCGATCACGTCCGTCGCCGGTCTCGCGAACGTGCGCACGATCGGCAGAGACCTGAATGTCCTGCTCAACGATCTCGATCGCATCACGGCCTTCACGCTCCCGTCGTTGACGAGCGTGCGTGGCTGGATCGTCGGCAGTCAGGTGCGCACCGTTCCCGGCAACCCACCCGGATCGATCGTCAGCGTGCAGCTTCCGGCGCTCACGGATCTCGGCGCCGGCGCCAAGGGCGCGACGGGCGCCACCAAGCGTTTCTACGATCTCTCGATTCCCGCGATGCGCGTCGCGCACACCGATACCTCGTTCGACTTCTCGAACCTGGTGGGGCTCGGCTCGCTCACCTTCGCGACCACGTTCAAGGACGACTCGGGCGGTCTGCACATCGAAGACAATCCCGACATGACGACGCTCACCATCGGCAAGGTCGACGTCGGCAAGAGTCTCCGCATCCGGCGGAATGCGCACCTCCTCGCCGTGAAGCTCGACACGGTCAAGGTTGGCAATCCGCAATTGCCCCTCGCGCTGCGCGACATCGAGATCGGCAATGATGCGTCGCTCACCAAGATCCAGTTCGGAGGAGGCTCGCTGCTCGGCAAGCTGCTCATCCGCTTCAACCCCGCGCTCCTCGTGCTCGGCGGGCGGCTGGCATCGGCGAGTGAGATCTCCATTCACGACAACCCGAGTCTATCGAACCAGGCTGCGCTTGCCTTTGCCGCCACCATACACGTCAGTGGCCTCGTCAACGTGGTGAATAACGGGTCGCCGTAATCGGGTACCGGCGCATGGGCGCGCGCATGGCCCATGCGCCGGAATCGGCCAGACGATCGTGGGCCACGTGCGCCCACGATCGCTCAGCAACACGCCTGCTCTCGATATGGATTCGGTGTGACTGACCTTAGATGATCGTGTAGATGAAAGGTGCGAGCACAGAACCCTGTGCAAACACGATCAGCAGTCCGACCGTCAACAGAACGATCAGGATTGGCAGGAGCCAGAACTTCTTGCGCACGCGCATGAAGCTCCAGAGTTCAGAGAGCAATCCGTGTTGTGCCACTTCTCCTCCAATTGGCCGTAACGGCTAGAAAATGGTGTAGATGAACGGAGCGAGGGCCGAACCTTGTCCGAAAACGAGCAGCGCACCGACGGTGAGCATGATGAGCAGGATGGGCATGATCCAGAACTTCTTGCGCTGGCGCATCCAACCCCACAGCTCGAGCAGCAGTCCACGTTGTGCCACGGTCTCCTCCCCTTCCTAGAATTGACGTTCCATCTGCTCGCGCAGTGTCTCGGCGGGCACATGG